>JASJCE010000201.1 GCA_030066155.1 Desulfobacterales bacterium
ATACCTGCCATCAGGAAGACTTTTCTGATTCCGAATCTATCACGCAGCGAACTTCCATCATCGATGAGCACCTGTTGTAACATCGAAACTAATAGACCAGCCTGGCTGTGGGCCATGATCGTCCGGGGTCGAAATCCGACCTGACGTATGCGTTCCAGAGTGTTGGTGATTGTATGAACATGATCCTCCAATCCCATCTGCCCGAAAAGCAAACCTGCTTCTCCCTCAGGAAGACTGCTGCAGCCGCGCCCTGCCAGGTTAATTGCCAGAATATATCGAACCTTTCTTCCAATCGGATTTTCGGTAAACAACTCTGTAGCCATTGGTTTCCAGGTGCTGGCAGTGTTCGCCAATCCGTGCAGGGCCACTATCGTTTTGCCGAAGAAAGCTCTGGGATCCGTGTTTTTGAGAACCAGCACATTGATGTCGACGTTGACGCCCTCACTGATTTCAACGCCACGGAAAACAATATCGTATGTAAAAATTTTGTCCTTGGCTGCAGCTGGTGGTACCGCCGCGATGAACAGGATGACAACCAGGGTAATGAGACGCTTCATTAAAGACCTTCCTTTTGTTGCTGATAAGTTAATTTAATGCCGAACCGAAAACCTTGTATTCCCTCTCTCCGAGCCGCAAGCTCTATCCTCTCTCCGAGCTGTAAGCGCTGCGGGCAGGAAGCCCGGCTGCAGGCATTAGGGGCCGGATGCCGTGCCGGGAGTCCAATGTTTCATTGCCGTGCGTTACAGATCTGATCCGAATTCGATGAGCCGGAGATATCAGGCTCAATTTTGCAAATTATGTGCCAATAGAATAGTTCCTAACCCTTTGATGTTTTGCGACCCTGGCAACTCTGGTATAAGGCCCTATTTATTGAAATCAAATCATGTTTGCGTAGGATTTGAGTATTGATAACAGAGGTGAATTCAGATCGATCCGCCGGAGGCGGACCACCAATATTCAATATTCAATAGTCAATATTCATTGCCGGCTCAGCCGGGTTGGGATCATCGGGTGCTTGTGACCGGTCATTTCTAAAATTGGATTCAAAATTTCAAGGTCGATTATCCCTGTGCCAAATCCTTGACGGTGTATGATTTCGTAATCAGTATTTGCTGATGTAAGGAGTTCAATGGAGATGACCCAAAACGACAACCTTCTCGAGCAGACGCCTGCCGGTCTTTATTGCCGGGCGGGCAACTTCTATGTTGATCCCTGGAAACCGGTCGAGAGCGCCATCATCACGCATGGACATAGTGATCATGCGCGCTGGGGATGCAAACATTACCTGGCTGCTACTGGTAATGAAGACATCCTGAAGGCGAGATTGGGAGAAGACATTGACCTCCGAATCGTTGAGTACGGTGAGCGCGTCAGCATTAACGGGCTTAAAATATCATTGCACCCGGCCGGTCATCTATTGGGATCGGCGCAGGTACGGATCGAACGTAACGGAGAGGTGTGGGTTGTTTCCGGCGACTACAAAATCGAACCGGATGCAACCTGCACCTCCTTTGAGCAGTTGCGATGCCACACCTTTATCAGCGAATCGACGTTTGGTTTACCGGTCTTCAAGTGGCGGCCGCAGCAGGAGATTTTTGATAGCATCAATGCCTGGTGGCGGGAAAACCGGGATCAGGGCAAAACCAGCCTTCTCTTTGCTTATTCTCTGGGCAAGGCTCAGCGAATCATTGCCGGGCTCGATCCATCCATTGGTTTGATTCTGACCCATGGGGCCGTCGAGAACATGAATCGGTGTTATCGAAAGGCCGGAATTAAATTGCCGACCACCCGTCAGGTTGTCGAGGTAACAAATAAGCAGGAGTTTGTCGGTGCGATGGTGATTGCCCCGCCGTCGGCCGATTCACCGGGTTGGACCAAAAAGTTCTCCCAGATCAGCACCGCGTTTGCTTCCGGATGGATGCAGATTCGCGGCAACCGCCGCCGGCGCTCTGTCGACCGGGGCTTCGTGCTGTCGGATCATTCCGATTGGCCCGGGCTGATTAAAACCGTCCGTCAGACGGAGGCCGAAAACATCTGGGTCTCCCACGGTTACACCAATGAAATGGTGCGGTGGCTGCAAGAAGATGGCTTTAATGCACATGAGGTTGAGACCCGGTTTGCCGGGGAGATTGATGAGACTGGGGAGCAATGACAGGTAATGAACCGCTTTGCCACTCTGTATACGGCGCTTGATGAGACGACCAAGACCAACGCCAAGGTTGCGGCGCTGGTTGACTATTTTCAGGCGGCGCCGGCCAAAGATGCGATCTGGGCTGTCAGTTTTTTGATCGGCCGCAAGCCGCGGCAGATCGTTCCGACGCGCAAACTCAGACAATGGGCGGCCGAGCTGGCCGGGATACCGGATTGGCTGTTCGATGCATCCTATGATGTGGTGGGTGATCTGGCCGAAACCATCACCCTCATCCTGCCCGTCAGCTCCTCCACGAGCCCCCGGCTGCTGCATGACTGGATTGTAAATTCCCTGCTGCCCATGAGGAATAAGGAAGAAAAAATTCAGCGGGAAGAAATACTGGCAGCCTGGCACCAGATGGACAATGCCCAGCGGTTTGTCTGGAACAAACTCATCACCGGCGGTTTTCGCGTCGGCGTTTCGCAAAAGCTCGTGACACGGGCTCTGGCTCGTTTCAGCGGCATCGATGAGGCCGTGATTGCGCATCGTCTGATGGGAAACTGGGAACCGAATGAAGAATATTTCGCACAAATTCTGTCTGCCGATACCGAGGATGCCGATATCAGCCGGCTGTATCCGTTTTATCTGGCCTATGCCCTGGATGAGGATATCGATAAACTGGGTGATGTGCGGCAGTGGCAGGCCGAGTGGAAATGGGACGGCATTCGAGCCCAGGTCATCAAGCGCGAAGGGCAGGTATTCATCTGGTCCAGGGGAGAAGAACTGGTGACCGAGAAATATCCGGAGATCCAGGCTGCCGCCGCCGGTCTGCCGGACGGCACCGTGATCGATGGTGAAATCTTGCCCTGGAAAGACGACCGGCCCCTGCATTTTTCCGAACTGCAGCGCCGAATCGGCCGCAAAACCGTGGGAAAGAAGCTGCTGGCGGACGTCCCGGTTATTCTGATGGCCTATGACCTGCTGGAGCATGACGGAATGGATGTCCGCGGGGAATCGCTTGGCTGGCGGGATAAACATCTGTCAAGTCTGATCTCCCGGCTTGAGGACGATCGAATCATTCACTCGCCCAAAGTCAGCGGGGAGACTTGGGATGCCCTGACCGAATTTAAAGATGACGCCCGCCGTCACGGTGTCGAAGGGTTGATGCTGAAAAAGAAAGATTCCCCATACCGCGTGGGGCGTCGTCGGGGTGACTGGTGGAAGTGGAAGGTGGATCCGCTGACGGTTGATGCAGTTTTAATTTATGCCCAGCGTGGCCACGGACGTCGCTCGGGGCTCTACACCGACTACACCTTTGCCGTATGGGATAACGAAGGTCTGGTGCCATTTGCCAAGGCCTACTCCGGGCTGACCGATCAGGAAATTCGACGGGTCGACCGCTTCATCCGGCAAAATACCCTTGAGCGCTTCGGGCCGGTGCGCTCGGTGAAACCGGAGCTGGTATTCGAGATTGCCTTTGAGGATATTCGCCGCTCCACCCGCCACAAATCAGGCGTGGCCGTACGTTTTCCGCGGATGGCCCGCTGGCGGACCGACAAGGCGATTCAGGATGCCGACAGCCTAGAGACGATCAAGGCGCTGATTGATGCGATTTAGGTAAATAAAGGTTTCAGGCTAGAGGCAGGTGTCAGGTTTCAGTGTTCAGGTTTCAGGTTTCAGGTTTCAGAACAGAGAAAGGTGTCAGTGTTCGGTGTTCAGTGTTCAGGTTTCTGGGTGAACGCAGTTTTCAGTGTTCAGGTGTCAGGTGTCAGGTATAAAGGTTGATATGACCGCAAAAAGGCGCAAAATACGCAAAAACTAAACTTCAAAGTAAATAATTTAAAATGGTTACGAGGTTGAAATTTTAGAATTGAGAGTTTTTACGAGACCATCAAGGCTAGAGGTTCATGGTTCAAGATTTCAATGATACTTGATTTTGGATCGAAGGTTTTGGATTTAAGGACTACTTGCGAAGAGCTTACCCTACCCAAGCTACTGATGCTGAAGGGGAACTAACTCTGCTTCTGGTTCAAGACTTTTAAAAAGAATACAATGGGTCAATTCAATTTAATCCAATAACCAATAATTCATAACGTCTTTTAAAACTTCTATTAGCAGTCTTCTGTCATCTGCGTACCGCGGCGACGTGTCTCGACGAAGCTCGACGTGTCGGGTCGAAACGGAAAGAGAGGCCTGAAGAGCGTAGGCGGAAGCCGTGAGGCGAAGACGGGTCATCTGACCTCTGACTTCTGATCTCTGTTTTCTGACCTCTGAACACTGAAACCCGAAACCTCCGTCCCTCCTGAACACTGAACACTGAAACCCGAAACCTCTGTCCCTCCTGAAACCTGAACACTGAACACTGAAACCTGTGAACCTTCAGACTCGCATAATTCCCCCGAAATGAGTCGAGGGCATCAGAGTTCCCTTTGTCCCCGAACGACTTTAGCTGATCACCACATCCTCAACAAGGTTATCTTTCAGGATCAATTGATGCCCTTTTTGCGGATTCAGGGCAAAGATGCCGCGACCGTTGGAATAGGCGATCAGCCCTTCCGCATCGATATCGAAGGCTGCAACATTTTGTGCGACGACCTCTTCACTGTTGTCTTGACTGCGGCGGACAAGCTCCCATGAGGCGGGCACCAGGGAGGGTACACCCAGAACTTTGGTCCCCCTGCGCAGAGCCTTTTCGGCATCGATGATTCTGCCCCGGATCATAATGCTTTTAAGGTCATCACCTTTTATATCCGGCCCGGAAGCAGTGGTCAGTGGTTTTTTGGAATACACCAACGAAAAGAAATTCAGATAGTGAAAAAAGGCCCGCAGCAGTCTGAAAGGCAGGAGAAAAAAATCCATGATTGCCGCTTGGTGGCTGTAGCTCGAAATTTCGTGCGGCCGACGAATGTAGTACATGTAGCCATCCGCGCTGATTTGAGGCTGAAGGTAATCATAGCGGGAATCCTCGAGGACGTTCGTCAGCCGGGATTCGTCAAGATCGAGGGCTTGGATTGAGGTGGGTCCGCGACCAACAACATATCCGTCCTTATTTCTGGCAATCCCGGAGGATTGAAACAAAATGCGGCGATCATTGCCCGGAATCCACTTTGGGGCTTCATCAATGGAATCCCCTTCGGTAATCTCTTTTATATCGACACCGTCGTCACTGATTAAAATGATGTTTGATGTACCGTTTGCATATACCTGTGAGCAGACCAGCTGATTTTGTTCGCTATTGAAATCCAGATCCCGGGCCCGAAAATTTTCCTTGTGGAATAGACGTTTCTCTTCACAGCTTTTGCAGTCATACAGGAATAAGCCGCCGGTTGTCTCGGATTCCAGAATGAAATAGAGCCGGTCCGCTCCGCTGGCTGGCGCTGCACTGCGAATGGAGACCTTCACGGCTTCCGTGTCCAGCTGGTCTACTCCCCAGAGCGCACTGCCGCCGAAATAAGATCCGGAGCCCTTGGTCTTCCATTCGTGTTTTTGTTGTGCGCGGATAGTTTGGTCAACGATTTTTTGACCGAAACGGCTTTGAATTTCAGCCGGGGGTAAGGAATTTGATTTGTGAAAAAGCCTCCCTTGTGACAGGTAGGCGACGTTGCGGGCTTCCAATCGATCAATTTCACATGCTTGAATGCCCGGATTATGGGTCTTACTATTCGGCTGTTGAGCAGGTATCAACTCCATAATAATGTAGGCCGTAAATCCAATCCACGGGATCAAAAGAATAAAAACCCAATAACGGGGCTTATTATTTTGAACGGCGTGGGCAACAAAATAGATCTGGGCCAAAATTTCAATCAGCGCAATCAGATGCATGTGTTTCCTCCCTGGAATGCCGACAAAGTTGATTAAAGTTATATCGGCAGATTTACCCGGATTCTAAAGGGAGGTGACAATCGAATTTCAGAAAGCCACGAATTGACACGAATGGGCACGAATTATTGCATTCGTCCTATAGCGGCATGCTGATACCATTTAGTTTGTTTTAGGGTACACAGAAGAACCAAGATGAAGGAATGAGATAATGGCACCCAAGCTCACACGTTTAGCTAAGCAGCTAAGAAAAAATTCTACAAAAGCTGAGAATTTATTATGGAGTCGCCTGCGGGCAAAGCAGATGGATGGTATCAAGTTCAGACGGCAACAACCAATCGAAGACTTTATTGTAGATTTTGTGAGTTTTGAAAAACGGCTTGTGATTGAATTAGATGGCAGTCAACACAAGGAAAATAGGGAGAAAGATGACAAGAGAGATAAATATTTAACAGACCATGATTTTACCGTCTTAAGGTTTTGGGACAATGAGGTTTTTGAAAATATCGAAGGCTTATTAGAGGTGATACGAAAAAAATGCGTTGGATGAAATATCCCCCTCATTTAATCCTCCGACTTACATAAGTTTCTCGCAGGCCGTTACGGGAGGGAAAAATTGAATCTGGTTGAATTGGTTTGTTTTTTTAACGACCGAGTTAAAGGAAGGCTGTCTATTTTATCCCCCTCCCTTGATCCCTCCCGCCGGGGGAGGGAAGTTGATTGGTGCCAATTTGGAATTTTTAGGCGAAATCGAAAACCTCGTCTTCATGGACAGGATGCCCTACCTATTCAGGTTAATGAAAATAATTTTGAACTGCCTCTAACCAAATTTGACGAATACATAAAAAGTCAAATATCTTGAGTTTGGGTCTCGCAAGTTGTTACGTTAATATATTGTGATTTCTAATATTTGTTACTTTTGCGCTTTTTTGTGGCTATATCAAAATTAGTGTTTACGGTTTTTCATTGCGTATTAGTCTTCCCTCCCCTCGCGGGAGGGATTGAGGGAGGGGGACAAAATGATATATACCTTTTAATGTATTTACACAAAAAAATATTAAAATATTATAAAGGAAAAAACGATGAGATTAAGCGATCAGAAGGTGTTGATAATCGGGGGGAGTTCCGGAATGGGTCTCGCCACAGCGAAAGCGGCAGCCCGGGAAGAGGCCAGAGTTATAATCGCCAGCCGGTCGAAGGCAAAGCTGAAAGATGCCGCGGATAAGATCGGAGCAGACGTGAAGTGGTACACGGTTGATTTTACCGATGAGGAATCTGTAAAAAGCCTGTTTACTGCCATTGGGGCTATCGATCATCTGGTCATTCCGGGCAGTTTTGTCACCACCGGTCCTCTCAAAGAACTGCCGATGTCAGATGCCAGAGCCTCGATGGACAGCAAGTTTTTCGGACCCTATCTGGCGGTTAAAGAAGCCCAGCTGAATCCGCAGGGTTCGATTATTCTATTTTCCGGCATTCTCAGCCGGCGACCCGACAAGGGGTCCGCAATCCTGGCCGCCATCAACGCGGCGGTCGAAACCCTCGGTAAGGCCCTGGCGGTGGAATTGGCCCCGGTCAGGGTCAATGTTATTTCACCGGGCTTGACCCGCAATACCGGTGCTTTCCTGGGGATGCCGGAAGAAGCCCTGGAGGCCATGTTCGACGGCGCCGCCCAGAGTCTGCCGGTCAAAAGGGTGGGGCAGCCGGCCGATATTGCCTCTGTCACTATCGAGCTCATGTCCAACAGCTTCATCACCGGCGCCGTGTTTGACGTCGACGGCGGCGGGCTTTTAAGCTGAGCAATTAAATTGCTGGAAGAACTGGAACGGCATCTGCGTCAATAATTCTTGCATCAGCAGTTACCAGTGTGAGTTCGTACACATTGGCAGTTGCTGCCAGAAATCGATCGGCAGGATCCTGGTGTGGCAAATTTACATTCCGGCTTTGAATCGCCACCTCCGAGTTAATGGCAGCCTCTTTCATGGGAATGGTGTGGAGAATATCGCGCACCGCTTGTACAATATCAGAACCGATTGCTATGCGTCTTTTTTCCGCCAGCAAAATGATTTCCCAGATGCTTATGGGAGAGAACCAAAGCTCATTCGAGTCGTTTTCCAACTCATCTTTAATTCCTTGAGTGAGATTATCCGGCTTCGCACTACTCCAGAGAATGATATGGGTGTCAAGAAGCAGCCTCAATCTTTCAAAACCTCCCAATCTTTTTCATCCATAACTGGCGCAATGATATCGCCGGTAATTTTGATCCGGTCTTTCAAGCAACCTAACCATTGATCCGGCTTGGGCGGAGGCGGGGGTGGCGTAACCAGCGCGATTGGTTCACCGTTGCGGGTGACGATGATGGATTTACCGGTTTTTTTTACATTGTCCAGTAGCCGTAAACAGGTGGCTTTAAACTTCGAAATCGGAATTGTCTCCTGCATAACTAAATCTCTATCTTTTTCAATTTCATTACATATTACTATGGTCAATGACCATGGTCAATGTTTATTTTGTCGTAATAATCAAATATATTTCAATCAGCTATTTACCTTTTCAACTGCACACTCTCTTTTATCAGTCGTTTTTCCATCCAAATTACAATCCTTTAACCTAAAATCGAAAAGTTGCCCTATGCGCTCTGCTCCATGCTCTTTGCGCTATGTGAAATCAATCCGCAATCCCAAATCCCTGGCCCAGACCGATTGGAAATTAATCTTTTTGCCCAGCAGGAAAGATGTAAGTTTTCACCTGAGTAGCACAAACTCTCTAAGTCGCGCCAGGGCGGGCCGCAATCGAAATTCTGTCCTCTGCGTGCCGCGGCGAAGCTCGACGTGTTGGATCGTAGCTGAAAGCGAAGCCTAAAGAGCGAAGACGGGTCCTCTGATCACCTTATCAACAACTTGCGCACATCATCCGGCTGCAGGGCGATCACCTGGATGGTCTTTTTCCTCCGGCCGGCTTGCACGAGAACTTTTACCGGCGCCAGCTTCGGCGCTTTGCTGTGACCGGTGCAGATCGATGCGCCCAGCAGAATGGAATCCTTTTCGGCCCCGTGCGGTATCAATCCAATCGGACTGGGATAATCCTTGACATCGAGAACGATGTCACGTTTCGGATGATGATATTTAAGGATATTCTCATTGTCAGACTGGGTGCGGCCGACGATGAGTTTGGATTGCGGATTCAAGCGGTAGTGGCGGCCGAATTTCAACAGGTGCAATTCTTCTTCAGTACAATTCTCCTGATGTTCAAACAGGTCGCGCAACCGATTGGTGTATCCCTTGTCTGTCAGCAAACAGCCGCCGGCCGGAGCCGGGTATTCTGTGATGCCGAATTCTGCAGCCAGCTTAATTTGCGCTTTACGTCCGCGGCCTTTGAAGTCCAGAAGGATATCCCGATCCAAAAGCCCTTCCTTTTCCGGTATGGTTTCCGGCAGATTTTTACCGCTCAGGGGACGTACAATATAGCCGTCATATCCGGAATGCTTTTCGACATAACGCAATGATGTTTTGTTCTGAGACATCGGGCGCTGGCCGAGGACCTCGCCGCTGAACAGAAAATCAAATTCCTTCTCCTGCATGACTTCCCCTGCCAGTCGAAACATCAGAGCGTGGCAGTCCATGCAGGGGTTCATGTATTTGCCATAGCCGGCCGGCGGGTTTTTCAGCATATCAATGTAGATCGGATAGATCGGTTTGACGGTCAACGGTATCCCGGTCATTCGGGATGCGTTGCGTGCTTTGGCGGCACTAAAAAATGGGGTTTCAAAGGTAATCCATTCAACTTCAATGCCGTTTTTGCGCAGAACCAGCCCGGCCAGCATGCTGTCGAGCCCACCGGAACAGAGGCCTAATGCGCGTACTTTTCGCCTATTGTGATTCATAGTCTGAAAATTGCTTTTTTGTTATTCGGGATAGATTTGCTGTAAGTCGCTGTATGTTGTCTGTTGTTTGTCAACGGTTGTGTTGAGCGAGATATTTTCAATTGCACTTGACGTATTGCACTCATGGAACCTATATAAATGGTTTATTCCATTATCGAAAACCTGGTTTTCTAAACCAGTCGTTGATCCCGTGTTCTTTACGGGGGTCAGAGAAAATTGGCTGTGCCGTAACCCTACCTAGCGGAATGATGGAATACTGGAGTGTTGGAATAATGGGTTTAGCGGAATGGGATCTGATCTTATAATGATGGCACGGATCAGAAACTTAAATAAGACCTTCGTCCGTTTTTGATTCCCAAAATTCCATTATTCCACCATACCATCAATCCATCTGGAGTCTAAGGTAAACTCCACCCATCTGGGGTGAAACCAAAGCCGGGTCCTCTGGGCCCGGATCCTTACTTAAACAAGGATAGAATAGTTCTTCTATTAAATTTTTGCAACTGGCAAGGAGCAACCATCCAGGGTAACGTCAAAGTAGATTCTAAGCCGGTCGAATTTGAATATTTTATCAGAAAATAAAAATCCAAATCTCAAGCATGACGGTCTCGTAAAAAGTCAAAATTGTCGAATTTAGACTTTGTAACTTATTGATATTACTGATAGCGAAGATTAACTTTTGCGCTTTTTGCGCCTTTTTGCGGCTATAT
>JASJCE010000202.1 GCA_030066155.1 Desulfobacterales bacterium
ATGCTGCCGACCGCCTGCAGGTAATCGAGATCCAGCGGGGAGCCACTGCATAGATTGTGAGTATTTTCCAGCACGATCAGACGGGTCCGTGGGAAATGAACATTGTCCGCCCGAATCGCCGCCTCAATTTCCGGCAGGGGCAGGGTGCCGTCTGGCTGATTGATTACCGTGCGGGGATGGATACCGCCAACCGCCGCCGAGCCCCCTTGCTCGAAAAAAAACGTATGTGACAGGCTGCCGAGGATAATCTCGTCGCCCCGGCCGCAGTGGGCCAGCAAACTGACCAGATTGCCCATGGTTCCGCTGGCGACGAATAAAGCGGCCTCTTTTCCCAGGCGATCTGCAGCCAGTTCTTCCAGCCGGTTTACGGTCGGATCTTCGCCGAATACATCGTCGCCGACGTCGGCTTCGGCCATGGCTTTTGACATGGTCGGGGTGGGACGGGTCATCGTGTCAGATCGCAGGTCCACTGTCTTCATAATGTCTCCTTTGGGAGTTCGAATGACGATTGGCGACGGACGAAAGCCGGATTGCCAGCGTCGGTTTATTTAGCAATTTTGTAATTTATAAAGACAAAACTGATAACTGAATTCAGCGAAGCCTGCAAGAATTAATATTGAAATTGGCTTTTTTGGGGACCTGTTCTTGACTATTCAATGCGCATGGCGGTAAAAAGCGATGATATATGGAAAAAGATTTTTAGCCACGAATTAACACGAATTGACACGAATATTATGGGGCGGAAGCCGGAGATCAATTATCGAAAAAATAGAGATTTCTAAAACATTCTGTCATTCCAATATTACAATTGAGGCGGAGCCTTTAACCCGAAAAAATATTCGTGCAAATTCGTGTAGATTCGTGGCTTAATTCTTTTAATATTGGGATTATAACAGTCAAAAACACAAAAGTTAATGGGGGTTGATCATGTCGAAATTATTATGGAAACCGACTGAAGAACAAATCCAATCATCCAACATGTATCGCTTCATGAACTTCATCAACGAGAAGTATAATCAGGAATTCGACGATTACGCCCCCCTTTATAAATGGTCGATAGATAATATTCCGGACTTCTGGTCCGCTATGTGGGAATTTGCCGATATCATCGTCTCCAAGCCGTACACCGCGGTGATCGATGATGTCTCCAAAATGCCCGGTGCAAAGTGGTTTGACGGTGCCCGGCTGAATTTTGCCGAAAACCTGCTGCGGTACAGAGACGACCGGGTTGCCCTGATTTTTAAGGGCGAGGGGCAGCCGGCAACCCGGATGACCTATGCCGAACTATACGCAGAAGTCGCGCGTGTGGCGATGGCATTGAAGGATTGCGGTGTCGTAGCCGGTGATCGGGTTGTGGGGTTTGTTCCGAATATGCCGGCTGCCATTATTGCCATGCTGGCGGCGACCAGTCTGGGAGCGACCTGGTCCTCATGTTCGCCGGACTTCGGCATTAAAGGAGTGCTGGACCGGTTCGGGCAAATCAAACCCAAAGTGCTGTTCACCGCCAACGGCTATTTCTTCAAAGGCAAAAAACTGGATTCACTGGATCGGATCGGGAACATCATTAAAGAACTGCCGTCCATCGAAAAAGTGGTGGTTGTACCCTATACCGAGCAGGAACCGGATATTAGCGCTATTCCGAATGCCGTCCATTACGAATCATTCAAATCGTCAGAGCCTGATCTCGACATTGAATTCGAGCAGCTACCCTTCGATCATCCACTCTATATCATGTATTCCTCCGGTACAACGGGGCTGCCTAAATGCATGGTCCAGAGCGCCGGCGGCATTTTAATCCACCATCTCAAAGAACTGATGCTGCATACGAACCTCAGTCGGGAGGATACGATCTTTTATTTCAGCACCTGCGGCTGGATGATGTGGAACTGGCTGACCAGTTCGCTGGCGGTCGGGGCTTCCCTTGTGCTGTTTGACGGCAATCCGTTTCATCCCCATCCCGGCGCCCTGTGGGAAATGGCCCAGGACGAGAAAATTACCGTTTTTGGGACCAGCGCCGGGTACATTGCGGCCCTGATCAATGCCGATGTCAAACCCCGTGAAACCTATGACCTGACTCCGCTGCGAGCGGTGCTGTCCACGGGTTCCCCGCTATCCATCGAAGGCTTCGAATATATTTACAACGAGGTCAAAGCCGATTTGCAGCTGGCCTCCATTTCGGGCGGCACCGATCTCAACGGCTGTTTTGCGCTCGGCAATCCCCTGGGACCGGTATATGCCGGAGAGTTGCAGTGCCGGGGGCTGGCAATGGACGTGCGGGCGTTTGATGCCGAGGCAAAAGAGATTGTCAATCAAGAGGGTGAGTTGGTTTGCTGCAAACCCTTTCCCTCCATGCCGATATATTTCTGGGAGGATCCGGACGGCACCAAGTATCATAAAGCCTATTTTGATGTTTACCCCAACATTTGGCGCCACGGTGATTACGTGACGGTGACTGACCGCGGCGGGGTGGTCATGCTCGGCCGTTCGGATGCGACCCTTAATCCAGGCGGCGTCCGCATCGGAACCGCGGAAATCTACCGTCAGGTAGAGCAAATGGATGATATCGATGACAGTGTCGTGATCGGCCAGAATTGGAACAATGATGTCCGGGTCGTATTATTTGTCAAACTGGCGGAAGGGGTTGAACTGACGGATGAACTGAAAAATAAGATCAAGCAGACCATCCGAACCAACGCCTCCCCGCGGCATGTGCCGGCAAAAATAGTAAGTGTGCCTGCGGTTCCGTACACCTTGAATATGAAAAAGGTTGAACTGGCCGTCAAAAAGGTTGTCGAAGGACGACCCGTACTCAACAAGGACGCCCTCAGCAATCCGGAGGCGCTGGATTATTACGCTGATATAGCGGAACTGCAGGAGGAATAACGGCAAGGTTCAAGGTTCCCGGTTCAGGGTTCAAAGGTTCAGAGGCTTTCGATTTCGGATTCTTGTCCGCCGTGTCTTTGGCGGATTGGATTTCGGATTGAGCCAGAGCGAGCAGAGGGCAAAGGGCAGAGAATAATGGGCAGAGGGCATAGAGCAAAGGGCAGGGGGCATAGAGCAGAGGGCATAGGGAATAGAGCAGAGTAATTTAACTGGATTTCAATTAAAGCTCCGATACAGAATATTTTCGGAATCGCTGCTGATAAGAAAACTGACTGTAAAATACTAATGGTTCAATAAGGAGGGAGACTATGAAGAACCTACATCGACCGAATGCAAACGACGCGCTTCAGACCAGGAACCGCTCACGTGACATTGCACCGCAATCGGGCATCTGCAGCCGGTGTCTGGACGGCTGCAAGGGCAACTGCGACATGTTCCAGGCCACCTTTCGCGGGCGGGAGCTTCTCTACCCGCAGCCCTTCGGCAGCGTGACAGCCGGCGCCGACAAAGACTATCCGGTGGATTATTCCCATCTAAATATTATGGGGTATGCCCTGGGAGCCAAAGGGGTCGAAGCCGACCCTGATCAGGCTACTTTTCCCAATGTGGATACTGAAACCGAATACGGGATCACTGACAAGGTCAAGATGAAAGTACCTATTTTTACAGGCGCCCTGGGAAGTACCGATATCGCCCGTAAAAACTGGCAGCATTTCGCCATCGGGGCTGCCATTAGCGGTATCAGCCTGGTATGTGGCGAAAACGTCTGCGGCATCGATCCGGAACTGGAATTCGGCAGCAACGGCTTGATCAAGAATTCACCTGAGATGGATCGCCGGGTGGAATCGTATCGCCGGTACCACGAGGGCTACGGCGATATCCTGGTCCAGTTGAACGTGGAAGACACCCGCAACGGCGTGGCGGAATATGTGATCGACAAGCTCGGGGTGGAAACCATCGAGCTGAAATGGGGGCAGGGCGCCAAGTGCATCGGCGGAGAAATCAAGGTCAACTCCCTTGAACGGGCGATTCAATTGAAAAAGCGTGGTTACATTGTCACACCGGATCCGGAAGATCCGGCCCACCAGGCATCCTTTAAGGCCGGTCCCCTGAAACAGTTCGAACGACACTCGCGGCTCGGATTCGTTGATCAGGAAGGCTTCATGAATGAGGTGGAGCGACTGCGCAAACTGGGTGCCAAACGCATTACCTTAAAGACCGGAGCATATCCGATGCGGGAGCTGGCCATGGCCATCCGCTGGTCCAGTGATGCCGATATCGATCTGCTCACCATTGACGGGGCACCGGGGGGTACCGGCATGAGCCCCTGGCGTATGATGGCCGAGTGGGGCGTCCCCGCTATTTACCTGCATTCAATGGCGGTAGAATTAAGCGATCGTCTGGCCCAAAGCGGCAAACGCGTTCCGGATCTGGCTTTTGCCGGCGGATTTTCGGCCGAAGACCATGTCTTCAAGGCCCTGGCCTTGGGTGCCCCCTATTGCAAGGCCGTGTGTATGGGACGCGCCTTGATGATTCCGGGTATGGTCGGCAAAAACACCGAGAAGTGGCTGCGTGACGAAGACGGCGGTTTGCCCTCCACCGTCTCCAAATACGGTTATACCAGGGAAGAAATTTTTATGAACTATGAAGTGTTAAAGGAGAAATATGGATCCGAGGTGAACCAAATGCCCCTGGGTGCCATCGGACTTTATAACGTGACCGATAAAATCAAAGTCGGACTCCAGCAGTTGATGGCCGGATCACGCAATTGGAAGGTGGAATATATCAGCCGGGATGACCTTTTCTCCCTGACGGAAGAATGCGCCAGGATAACCGGTATCACGCACGTGATGGACGCCTATCGGGAGGAAGCCCTGGAAATAATTGATTCCTAAAATCTGTGACTTTGGAGTGTTTTAACCCGTAGTCTGATTTGAAGGAGGTTTGACATGTCGGAAAGAATTTTGAAGCAGATTCTGGCAAAAGACCCGGAAGAAAAAGAATTTCACCAGGCGGTCCAGGAGTTTGTGGAAACGGTAAAACCGGTTTTAGAACGCCATCCCGAATATCGTCAGCTGGGCGTTCTGGAACGGGTGCTGGAGCCCGAACGGGTGATCATGTTCCGGATACCCTGGATGGACGACGAAGGCTGGGTGAGGGTCAACCGCGGATGCCGGGTAGAAATGAACAGTGCCATTGGACCTTACAAGGGGGGGCTGCGGTTTCACCCCTCAGTAAATCACAGCATCCTCAAGTTTCTGGCCTTCGAGCAGGTCTTTAAAAATGCCTTAACTACCCTGCCCATAGGCGGCGCCCAGGGCGGATCCGATTTTGAGCCCAAGGGCAAATCCGATAATGAAGTCATGCGCTTTTGCCAGAGTTTTATGACTGAGCTTAGCCGTCACATTGGCCAGGACACCGATATCCCCGGCAGCGGCCTGGGTGTAGGCGCTCGGGAAATCGGGTTTCTTTTTGGTATGTATAAAAGACAAGCCAACGAATTTACGGGGGTGTTAACCGGCAAAGGCCTTCAATGGGGCGGAAGCCAGATGCGCGCGGAAGCACCCGGATATGGGGTTGTGTATTTCGCCGCTGAAATGCTGGCAGCGCGCAACGACTCCCTTGAAGGCAAAACCTGCCTGGTATCCGGAGCCGGTAACGTCGCCCAGCACACGGCCGAAAAAATCATCGAGCTGGGCGGAAAAGTACTGACCCTTTCCGATTCATCGGGATACATCTATGATCCGGAAGGCATGGACGCCCAAAAACTGGCTTTTGTCAAGCGGTTGAAAAACCTCAAACGCGGCCGCATCCGGGAATACGTCGATAAATATTCGGAAACGACTTACACCGAAGCCGACACTACTTTGGACTACAACCCCCTGTGGAACCACCGTGCTGAATGTGCTTTTCCCTGTGCGGTGGAAAACGAAATTGGGGAAAAAGATGCTTACAATCTGATCAATAACGGCATTAAACTGGTCTGCGAAGGTGCGGATATGCCGACATCGTCGGAAGCCATCAAAATCTTTCAAGATAAAAAGCTGCTGTACGCCCCGGGAAAAGCTGCAAATGCCGGGGGGGTGGCAGTATCCGGCCTGGAGATGGCACAAAACAGGATGCTGCTAAACTGGTCAGCCGCAGAAGTCGATAAGCGCCTGCAAACCATCGTGAAAAACATTCACCAGAACTGTCTGGATGTAGCCGAAGAATATGGTGACCCCGGCAACTACCTGGCAGGCGCCAACATTGCCGGATTTGTGCGGGTGATCGATGCCATGCTGGATCAAGGGCTGGTTTAGGTGTCACATAAACACCAATCAACAATTTTTTAAGGGTTAACTTTTTTATTTCACATTTCAAAGCAGAGCGATTTAGTCCTCTGCTTTGGTATTTGTTTTATACACGCGATCTTAAATAATTGCGCATAAACGGTGTAATGCTTCGTTGGGCTTAGCCCATTTTAGAAATTTGTTTTCAACCACCTCAATTAAATTATCGAGTACTTCGAAATATTGATTATGAGTGCAGATTCGTAGCGATTTTCTGAAATATAGTCTGAAATTCAGGTTATTACCATTTTCAACTAACTTTTAAACCCTGAACCCTGCTTGCCCTGCATAGCCCGATCTGTTGGGCCGTCTTGTCGGGTCGAAGTTTTAACGAAGCCTGAAGCTGAAAGCGACCTGTGGGGCCCTGGCTCGAAGAGCGAAGCTCCAAGCCTAAAGGGCGAAGAAGGGGACCCAGAAACCCTAATGCGCGAGGCATTTAATGTCTGAGACCTATTACCTCTATCCCGTCGGCATCATTCACAAAAACGATGATAAAACCTGGATCGAGATATATGATGACTATACCGATGGATTATTGGGCCTTGATGGATTCTCTCATATCTATGTGTTCTACTGGTTTCATGAAAATGACAGCCCCGAGAAACGCCGGACGCTGCAGGTGCATCCCCGCAAGGATCCCCAGAATCCGCTGACCGGCATTTTTGCGACTCACTCGCCGCGACGGCCCAATCTGATCGCCCTCACGCTGTGCAAGATTGAGTCAATTAGCGAAAATATGATCCATATTGATGACATCGATGCTTACGACGGCACCCCGGTTATCGATATCAAATGCTATATTCCGGGTTCGGTTCCGGATGAAGAGGTTCGACTGCCGGATTGGGTGTAATAAAAGCTCCTGAGTTGGTGAGTTGGTAAGTTCGTAAGTTAGAACCAATATGGGGCTGCGCTCTGGTTTCTGATCTTACCAGCTTATGAGCTCATCAGCTTACGAACTGTGTAGTAGAATGCTCTGAAGTATAATCGGCTTCAGTAATTAGTGAAGGCAACTTCCATCAATGCTAGCAGAACTCTCCGGCCAAATCGAACGCATCACATTTACCAACGAGGAAAGCGGCTTTACCATCGCCCGGGTCAAGGTTCGTGGCCGTCGGGAACTGGTGACGGTGGTGGGTGTCCTGATGGCGCCCACGCCTGGCGAAATTCTCGATATGAAGGGGGAATGGACCCATCATCCCCGGTTCGGCGAGCAATTTAAACTGGCGTCGTATCGAACCCGGGTGCCCGCAACCGTCTACGGCATACGCAAATATTTGGGATCCGGTCTGATCAAGGGACTGGGGCCGGTGATGGCCGGTCGTATCGTGGACCGGTTCGGCAAAAAAACACTGGATGTCATCGAAAACGACATCCAAAAGCTGGCTGAAGTAGACGGCATCGGTGAAAAGCGAATCGCCATGATATCCGACGCATGGGATGCGCAGCATGAGATTCGGGATGTCATGCTGTTTCTGCAGAGCCACGGGGTCAGCTCCGGCTATGCAGCGAAAATTTTCAAGCAGTACGGCAACCGTTCCATTGCAGTGGTCAGGGAAAATCCGTATCGTCTGGCGGCGGACATTTATGGAATCGGGTTCGTTACTGCCGACCAGATTGCCGCCAAACTGGGCATTGCCAAAAATGCCCCCGTGCGGGTCGAGGCCGGTATTCTGTATGTGCTGCATCAATTGTCCGACGATGGAAATGTTTACTACCCCTACGAACCGCTCATTTCCAAAAGCTGTGAAATTCTCGATGTCGATCGGCAAGCCGTGGTTGACGCGCTGGGCAGACTGGCAGTTGATCGCACTATCGAAATGGAAGACCTGAATGACAATTTCGCCGACATCCATGAAAACCACAAAGCGGTATATCTCGCCAAGTTTTACCTGTGCGAAACCAAAATTGCCCGGCATCTGAAAGCATTAGTTGGGGCTCCCAAGTCCATCCGCGAGATTGATTCGGGCAAAGCGATCGACTGGGTGCATGGACAGATCGGGATCACCCTCGCCGAAAAGCAAATTGAAGCGGTTCGCCAGGCCATTCAAAGTAAGGTCATGATTATCACGGGGGGACCCGGCACCGGCAAAACCACCATTATCAATGCGGTTTTAAGAATTTACGCCAAACTCAGCACTAACATCCTGCTGGCGGCACCAACCGGCCGGGCGGCCAAGCGAATGAGCGAGGCAACCGGGTTTGAAGCCAAAACCATTCATCGGCTGCTTGAATTCAGTCTGCAAAAGGGCGGATTTCAGCGTAACGAAGACAGACCCCTCGATTGCCATGTATTGATCATCGATGAGGCCTCGATGATCGATACCATCCTGATGTATCATCTGCTCAAGGCCGTCCCGCCTTCTGCAACCTTTATACTGGTCGGCGATGTCAACCAGCTGCCGTCGGTGGGAGCCGGCAACGTTTTGAATGATATCATTGGATCCGGTGCCATGACGGTTGTGAAACTGGACAAAATTTTCCGTCAGGCCCGAACCAGTCAAATCATCGTCAATGCCCACAAGATCAACGAGGGCAGGCTTCCCTTTCTGAACACCGCCGACTCAAACGACACCCGGACCGACTTTTATTTCATCGAGCAGGAAGATCCGGACAAGGTTCTTGATATCATCCTGGAGTTGAGTAAAAACCGCATCCCGCAGCGGTTTGGTTTCGATCCCGTCAGTGAAATCCAGGTGTTGACCCCCATGCACCGGGGGGTGGTTG
Organism: Desulfobacterales bacterium; assembly: GCA_030066155.1. GTDB lineage: Bacteria > Desulfobacterota > Desulfobacteria > Desulfobacterales > JAFDCJ01 > JAFDCJ01. The sequence goes on from JASJCE010000202.1 coordinate 8,940, forward strand.
GTGCCGGCAACATCAACCGCAAGCTGCAGGAAGCGCTTAACCCCGGCCAGGAGGGAATCGCCCGCGGTGACCGCACGTTCCGGGTGAACGATAAAGTCATGCAGATCCGGAACAATTACGACCGGGAAGTTTTTAATGGAGACATCGGACAGATTTCAACGATACGATGGGAAGACAAAACGGTCATCATCAATTTTGACGGACGCCAGGTGGAGTACGAGTTCAGCGATCTGGATGAAATCGTTCCAGCGTATGCCGTATCGGTGCATAAATCCCAGGGATCCGAGTACCCGGCAGTCATTGTTCCTATCGTCACCCAGCATTACATTCTGCTGCAGCGAAATCTGATCTACACGGCGGTCACCCGGGGCAAGAAACTGGTTGTCCTGGTGGGCAGCCGCAAAGCTATGGCGATGGGGGTCAAGAACAATAAAACCCGGAAACGGTTTACGAGATTGAGGCATCGACTGACCTGAATGGGGAATAAGTTATTGGATATTGGATATTGGTAATTCGGCTCGAAATAATATCTTGGCGGAAAAATGCTGGTGAGGCCCGTATTAGGTTTCGGGTTTCAGTGAACACTGAACCGTTAGACCCTATCAGGATAAAATTGGATGCCAATCCTGGTGGAAGAAAGTTTGACTTATGAGCGGCTGCGATCGAAGAGAACGAATTCTTTTACTGAAACCTGAAACCTGAACACTGCTGATCACGGTGATCACTTCTCAAACCCCAGTGGTGTGGATCAAAGCCAGCCTCTCTGGAGCCAAATATCTACCTGTTGCGCCGTTGACTCAACACAAACATCGCCGCCGGTGCTTCAATCATCGAGCCCCACTGAACTGCGATTGACGGCCAGGCCAGCTCGTCAGCTGCAGCCGTGGTTATTCGATCTCCGCCGAGGAGAAGCCCGATTAAAAACTTGCTGCCAAAATAAGCTGCAAACATTCCCCAGCCGATCCGATGGCGACCTTGCAGTAATTGCCCCGATCCCGGACAAAGCCAGCCGAGGCCAACCAGAGCGGCACCATAGCCCAACGACGGCGTCAGCCAGCGCGTATCATCTTGCAGGGGTCCCTGCCGCAATGCGGCCAATGTCCCGGCAACAGCAAAATATTTGATGGTTTGCTGAAATACCTTGCCGAAGCTGTAATTGACTCTGACAATGAGCTCGTGCACAATGCCGATAATGGCATACGGGTTGTTGGCCGGCAGCTGACCGGTTTTGGCGAGTTCCGATAGACTTTGAAACAGCTGGTTGTATGCCGGAAAGAGGAGCAGAATTCCCAGGAGATAGGCGCAGAATACCATCACTCCAAACCGGCGGTCGTTGCTGTAGACCTGCCCGCTTCCGGGACACAACCAGGATATTAAAACCGCCCACCCGACACTGTGCTGGGGCGGAAAACCGGTTTGCTTACGTCGATTCGCAGCTGTATCCACAGCCGACAACATACTCCACAACCAGGTGAAATATATTCCGAGAAGTGAGATGGCCAGCACCGTCAGCGGAAGTTCCGGCGTTGCGAAAGTTCCGGCGCCTTTAAAACTGTCGAATAGTTGGCCCACGACAGTTTGTAATATTTCAAACAAGGTCCATGCGAACCAGGCCATACAGAAAAGAAACATAGACAGGGTAGCGTATCCCCGCCACCGATATCCGGCATAAATATCCCCCCATCCGGGCGCACAGGCACTGTAAACGAATGCGCGGTGAACGCTGACGGGCTGTTTGAGAGGCGGTGGTGTTTGATCGCTTTTTTGATCATGTGCATGGTTCATGGCAAGATAAGAGTAACTCTCCACTTCATATGGTGTTAACTAATCCCCAGCCCCTCACGGCAGTACCGTATACTGCGTTGCAACGCCTCGCGCTCGAATTGAAGGGTTTCTTCCATATCATTCAGGGGACACTGCAGATCCAATTCGATGTTGAGACGATTGACGTTGGGGTTTTGTTTGATCAGTTCATAGGCCCGCTGCATGTCAAGGTCTCCCTCGCCGACCGCAGCTCCGGTGAGTTTGAAGCCGTAGGGTTTGATGATGATTTTATTGTCCCGGAAATGATTGGTGAAGGCGCGGGGCGCCAGATTTTCGATGGCGGTTATGGGATTTTCAGTGACGTGCAACCCATTGACGGTGTCGATGCAGGCTCCGATAAATGGGTGATCGACCTGATCCAAGACCCAGATGACTTCTTCCGAGAAGGCATCGGTGTGGTTCTCTACGGCCAGTTTGACGCCTGATTTTTCGGCCAGCGATGCTGCATCCTTTAATTTGTTGGCTACGTTTTCGAGCTGCACCACTACTTTCGGATGAAACTTGCTGGCTGCGACCGGATGAGGGCGGGTTAAATTCATTCCAATTTTGGCCACATCGGCGCCAATTGCCGCAGCAATGCGAATGCC
>JASJCE010000203.1 GCA_030066155.1 Desulfobacterales bacterium
GCATCGCCGGGCTGAGATCGACCAGATCACAGTTAAAGGGCGCGACAGACTGAGAAAGCTTGATGGTGTTGTTGCCGGCGCCACAGCCGATATCCAACACGTTGTCGATATTGGCCGTCGATTTAACCGCTGCCCGGGTAATTAACTCCATTGCCAGGGGCGCATCCACGGTGGATGTTTGACCGGTTTCAAGGTTCGAAAATCGTTCGACATCGCTATCAAAACGAGCTTTTATTTCTTCTATGGTTGATTTTTGGTTTAGCGGTCGAGCCATTTAGTCAAGTTCCTATCTGCAAGGCTGATTTATTGACACCAATTATTTCTTTTCTTATTCTATATTTACTCTGTTATTAAAAAATTGGTTCGAGATTGGTTTCTTTGTCGAAACATTTTTAACGCTACGATACCGCATCAGGGCTCATGTTATTTCTCGCACCCAAACAAAGTCAGCATGGAGGGAAAGCACATGAATATTACCGTATCGTTACATGAGGTAGCTTCCTGGCTTTTGACCGTTGTAGTCTTCACGCTGTATCTGATAGAAAGGCGCAAGAATTCAACAACTCCCTATTACGCGGCTCTTCAGGGCATTTTACGGGCATGCCGGGATAAGAGCAGTCATCTGGCCCTGCTTGCAAAAAATGTCAGAGAAGACAAGAGGGAAGCAATTCCCAAATCAGAAATTCTGTTGTATTTCGATATTTCCCAGACAGAATTCGTTTCAATGATGCAGCAGATCGCAGGCACGATAAAAACCATCCTGCCGGATGAGCCATTCCCGGAGAATGATAGCGACTTCCTTAATCCCCAATCAAGGCATGATTTATGAGATGGCTCGAACATGAAACTGACGAAAAGCGCCACATTCTGCCCGCAGCAGAGTAAACGCCGTCCTCTGTCAATCCGGTTTTTTTTCCCTTTTCCGATAATACGGATGATATAGCTTGCGAGCGCATTCCGGACAAATGCTATGACTGAACTCAGCCTCGGAATGGGCCCGAATATAGGATTCGATTTGATTCCAGTAGCCGCGATCATCACGGATTTTTTTGCATGACGCGCAAATTGGAAGCAAACCACTTAGAGTTTTAACTTCTTTTAAGGCCGTTTCCAACTCGCCAATGAGTTGATCTTTATCAGCCTGAGCGAGTTTGCGCTCGTTAATTTCGATTGTGATTTCGGCATGAGCTTTTTTAATTTTCCTGTTCTGGTTCCGTAGACGGCGCCTGAGATTCGATACGAATCCACCGAAGAAGGCGAACCAGGTCAGCAAAATGCCGAATATGGCATACAAAAATAACTCGTACTGAACTTTGAATCCCGGTTGATCTTGATAATAATCCAGCCACAAAACCAATGTGTAGAGTCCCATTACGTATGCCACGACCCTGAAGTACTCCTGCCGGTTGAGGCGCAGCATACCGAAGCTGAATGCCGGAACATAAAACATCAAAACAATCGGGCGGGCGTCAGGCAACGAGTAAAGCGGCACCATTCCCCAGGCGGCGGAGTAAATAATCTGCTCGCGGGTCAGTGACGGATCAGCGAAGCGCAAATTGGTGCCGGTAATAAAGAAGAAGTAGAACACCGTATTGCCAATCAAGCCTGCTCCGAGGAATATTCCCCACTGGACTGTACTCATTTTACCCAGTCCGAGCTGCGTAATCAAAACGACCGCCAAAGTGACAACCGCATAAGTCGACAACGCCATACCGAAACGCTGCAACCGCAGCTGCTGCTTACGGTGCTGCGTCCCGTTATCTGTCGCAATTGCTTTTCCCGCCTGGGTTGATTCTGCGTTCATTACGACATTCCTAAAGCCTGATCCAAATCGGCAATCAGATCTTGCGGATTTTCCAGCCCCACGGACAACCGAATCAACCCGTCATCGATCCCGGCGGCCTTTCTTTCCTCCGGTGTCATATGCTCGTGGGTAATGGTGGGCGGATGCATGCAGATCGTGCGGCTGGTTCCAAACGTGACCGCATGCACGATGAGCTCTAGCCGGTTCATGACCCCTGCTGCGCCGGGAATACCGCCCGGTGCCACAAAAGACAGCAGCCCGCCATGAGCACACATCTGTCGGCAGGCAAGCTCATGCTGGGGATGAGCGGGCAGTCCCGAATAATTAACAAGTTCGACTGCCGGATGCCCGGCAAGAAACTCGGCCACCTTCAAGGCATTTTCACTGTGCCGCAGCATGCGCATGGGAAGGGTTTCCAGGTATTGCAGGACCATCCAGGCTTCCAGGGGAGAGATAACGGAGCCGATAAACTCGGTTGTATTCCAGCGGATGTCCTCAATCAGCGGTTCGGGACCGATGACCGCACCACCGATGACGGTCGCATTGCCGGCCAGGAATTTTGTGATCGATAGCAGCACGATGTCAGCTCCGAGCGCCATGGGTTGTTGCAGGGCAGCCGTCGCGGTTGTATTGTCCACCATCAGCGGTACACCCCTGGCGTGGCAGACCTCTGCCACCGCCGGAATGTCGGTAACAAACAGACAGGGATTGCTTGGCGATTCGACCCATATCAGTTTGGTTCTATTGTCGATCAGGGCGTCCCAGGCGGCGGGGTTGGCCGGATCATCCACAAAGCGGAAGGCAACATTGCATCTTTCAGGAAAAATCGTCGCGGCCTGTTTGTACCCTTCGCCGAAAATGTTCAGTGATGTAACGACATTGTCTCCGGGCCGGGCAATCGTAAATATCAGGTTGAACAGAGCCTGGGAGCCGGATCCCGCGGTTACGCAAGCTTCCCCGCCTTCCAGGGCTGCCAGACGCTCCTCCAGAACGGTGTTGGTCGGCGTTCGAGTCCGCCCATAAACCGGACAGGGAATTTCATCAAAGGTTTCGTAAGGATATGTCATGGACTGGACGATCGGGGGGACGAATGATCGAAACGGCTCGCGGGTCTCGGCCGGATCGAAGCCACTGTGCAGACAGCGCGTGTCAAATCCCAGGCGGGCATCGCGGGGTTTCACCTTTTCAGCATCAGGATCAAAAACCCAGGGATCCCGCATGAAGAATTGTTTCTTATCATGCATAATAATCTCCATTTGATGCATCACACTCGGAGCAAGTTCATTCAGCAAGCTCAAACAGGCGCATCATTCATCGATGATTTAATATCAGGTTGACTCGTTGATTAGTTGACTGGTTAAATAGGCGAAGAAATAAATCGATCTTTTACCGATCACTAGTTAACTAGTCAACAAGTTAACCAATAAACTATCCATCGGATTTTCGATTAATCCAATTGAGCTCCCGCGCCACAATATCGCTGATCGTCTTTTGTACATCCTCGGCCAGGGGCTCTGTATTATGGGTCTCCAGGATCTGATCTACTTTCTCGGCCGCCAGCTGCTCCATGGATTTTTGGCCCTGTTTTTCCCATTGTGCATATACGCCTTTGTGCATCAGATCGGAATAAAACGGTTCCCGCACATGCCGCATTGTGTGCGGGTGCTGCAGGTAGTCACCGGTCGGACCCAGTTCTTCGACCATGTCAAGGGCTAAGGTTTCCTCATTAACGACCACACCGCGCGTGGCGGCCCTCAAAAAGCCAATGAATTCATTGGCCATGACCAGCAATTGCAGTGAACCCTGCAGGCCTGAATCCATAAATCCGACATCGTGTACGATGTTGGCGCCGTGCAACAGGGCCGTCATCAGACTCACCGTGGTTTCAAAACCGCACTGCATATCCAGCAGCTTGGAATCTGTGGATCCGCCGAGGCCGAATACCGGCAGTTCGTAATACTTGCCCATGGTGGTGGGAACCCCCTGTTCGTCCGCCAGTACATAGTTTCCGACCATGGTTTTTAGATTGTAGGGACCGCCGTTCCAACCCGGTACGGCAACCGGCGTACCGGGATTGATCAATTGCGATAAAACGATCCCCAACAATATGCCGGCATTCATCGTGGCCATACAACCGGCTGTCGTGGAGGGCGAATTCACGCCGCCCGCATTAAGCGGGATGTACATCATCGGCAATCCTTTTTCGGCCAAAAACATACACTTCTGAAGGGCCTCCTCGTTGGCCACCAGTCCTGAGGTGACGTTGATATAGCAGGCTGCAAACGGTTTCCGCTGAAACGCTTCCGCACCGCCGCAAACCACCTCGCACATTTCGACGGCTGCCTGGCATCCTTCAAAATCAGGGGTGACGTATACGATGGGTTTAGTCGTGTTATTGAGCATGACCTCCATCTGGTAGCGGTCGTAAATCTGTTGATTGACATCCTTGGGCAAAAAGAGGCTCATGACAAAATCCAGTTCAGGTAGCGCATCCATGACCCGGGCGGCGTCCGTCACGTCTGCCACTGTGGGTTCGCGACGCTCTCCGGTACGGTGGTCCAGCACATGCAGGCAATCCGACCCGCCGCCGTAATAGGTGTTGTACTCATGGGCACGCATGGCGACCCGGCCCTCGCGGTCATACAAGGTCATCCGCCGCGGGGCCTGCCGCAGGGAGGCTTCAACTCTGTATTCTGGAATGCGAACCCGGAGGCCGTCGACCCGGGCTCCGCCTCCGGCCAGAATCTCACGCGCTTTTTCGTCGTGTACGTCAACCCCCACCCGTTCCAGCACCTCAAGCGTGGCCAGATGGATCCGGCGACATTCGGCCTCCCCCATTCTGGCGTAATGGGCACTGGTCATCCTGCTTCCATGTGTGCTGATCATTAAACTAACCTCCCGATATGATTCCGATAAAATATTGTAGCCACAAATTGGCACGAATGAACCCGAATGTGGCTCAATCCTTTTTCTGCTTGTCCGGGGCGCTTCCGAGCTATCGCAACTGATTTTGTAAAAGGTTTTCCCAAGGAGCCTTCACGCGCTCCAGGCGAATCATCTCGATGGCATTTTCCGGGCAGCCCGTGCTGCAAACCCCGCAGCCCCGACATAAACTGCGTTCAAAAAATATGGATCGCCTGCCTTTTGGGGCGCCGTCCGGTTGGAGGGCATTTATATTGGAATAGCGGAAAGCCTCAAAAGGACATCGTTTGGCGCATCTGCCGCAGGCGATACATCGGTCGGCCAGGTGAGCAGCTACATAGCGGCTCAGGGGCCAAAGCCTGGCCGCTTCAAGTTGCCCGGCCAACTGGTGGGGAAAACAGCAGTCAGCGCAGCAGTTGCAAATTGCTCCCGAAATGCTGCCATCCGGATCCAGTGCGATTTCAGCGTTTTGCATCAACCCGCTCTTATTGGCCCTATGGACAATGTCTTTGGCCCGGGTCTTGGAAATCTCCCAGCCCGCATCACGATGGTTATCAAATCGGATGCAGGTGTATATATTCTTCGTACAACGTTCCATCATTGAACGGCAATTGCAGGGCCACAGATAAACATGATCTGCCTGATCGAGCAGCACCATGGCTTCCGGCAACAGAACATAAGCGGGCCAGGTAAGGGATGGATCCTGATATTTCCCGCCTTTCAAAGTTCGGATCTGGTCGACATGCTGCCGGTGATAATACTCAAGCTCCCAGGCATTGAGCCGGACTCTAACGTCATCGGGAAGATCCATCCAGCCTTCAAAAAGGGCCCAGCTGTCAAAGCGCTCGTGAAAATCAGCCGGTTGAAAAAGGTCGTCTTCCGTTTTAATTACGAGTCCTCGTTTTCGACATCTTTCAAGAAAAGCATTCAATGTATTTATATTGTTGTCTTCTGCGAAATTGGCCTGCCGCGCTTCAATCTCAGCAATGCTCATGTTTTTTTCCGACAGTAACAGCACCAGAGCAATTTCTTCGGGTGTGAAGAAACGATCCAACCAGGGATCAACAAATTCAGGAATATCGAATACTTTCCGCAGACGATCGATGTCACTTTTAGAAATTGGCATAGGTTATCCGAACCATGATTCATTCCCCGGACCCGGGCGAAATCCAGTATGTTTTTCAACAAATTTGTAAATGGTCGTTTATCGAATTCCCGCTTTATCCTATTGCAGCATCTTTTTCAATAAATTGCCTTTCAAAGGATAGATTATTTCAAGGAATTTGTTATATAACTCCCTTCATATATCGCAATCAACGTAAATACCTGAAACCATCAGTTGGTGTAAATCATGACGACCAAATTGTATTATTCTGATTCGTATTTGCAGAAGTTTTCTTCGAAGGTACAAAAATCTACCCTGATCGACGACATGCCGGCAATCTTCCTGGAGCAGACCGCCTTTTACCCGACTTCGGGGGGACAGCCTCACGATACGGGAACCATCAATGATATCGAGGTTTTGGACGTTTATGAAAATGAATCCAATGATATCGTCCATATAATGAAACAGCCGATTGAGGACAGAGATGTTGTCGGCAGGATATACTGGGAGCGGCGCTTCGATCATATGCAGCAGCACACCGGCCAGCATCTGCTGTCCCAGGCATTCATAAAAAAATGCAAAGCGGATACCATTTCTTTCCATCTGGGAGACGAGAGCGCGACCCTGGATCTGAATCAGACCGGATTATCAGCGGACACGATCTCTGCCGTTGAGGAATTTACCAACCGCATCATATACGAAAACCGTCAGGTAATCGGTCACATTATCAGCAAAAATGAACTGGACCAATTTCCCGTCCGAAAACCGGCTTCCGTCGACGGTAACCTCCGGATTATCGAAATTGAAAATTTTGACTATTCCCCCTGCGGCGGTACGCATTGCTCCAGAACCGGGGAAATCGGAGTGGTCAAAATCACCCGCCATGAAAACTATAAGGAAGGCACCCGGATCCATTTTAAATGCGGCATCAGAGCATTGCGGGATTTTCAGGAAAAATCGAAAATTCTCAAACAGATCGGGGAACATCTGAGCACGGGGGAACCTGAACTGTATCGCAACATAAAGAAATTGCAGCATGAATTAAAGAGCTTGCGAAGAGAACATACCGATCTAAAGAACCAGCACCTGGATCACGAGGCGCAGGCGATATTTGCGGAACGCAAAGATCTGGAAAACCTGGACATCATTTCAAAGGTATTTACGGATCGCAACCCCAAAGAATTAAAACTGCTGGCACAAAAACTGGTGCAATATGGCGCCAATACCTTAGTCCTGTTTGGGACCGAAGCCGGCGGCAAAGCATCTCTGCTGTTCTTGCGGTCTGAGGCAATTCCCATTGATATGGGTAAGTTGATGCAACAGGCCTGCGCGGTTATCGGGGGACGTGGTGGAGGGCGCCCCGAGCAAGCCCAGGGCGGCGGCCCGGCAGCAGATAAATTGGAAATAGCCCTGAATCGAGCGCTTGAAGAAGTTTTAAAGCAATCGGATCCGAAATTGTAACGTTTAGTTTGAGACCCGGTCGCAAAAAGCTGTGCGGCTAAATATTTGCAATGGCATTAAATAAAGTTAACCCTAAACGGTGAACCCTGGTCCCTTCCGGCGCCGCCGGCAGGTAAACCTTGAACCTTTGAACGCCTACAATCCACCGCTTCAATCCGCAATCCGCAATCCAAAATCTAAAATCCAAAAGCCCTTTGCTCCATGCCACTGCCCCTGAATTTTACTCACGATCGCCAAATTCTCTCCACTTGTAGTCAATAAGCTCCAAAAGAACACCGGTCATCTTTTTGGGGTGGATGAAAGTAAATTCGCAATCCCTGAATGGCCGGGCACCCCCGATGAATGGATAACCCTGCTGTTTTAACTCTGCCATGGATTCACGGGTATTGTCGACGTTGAGACTGATCAACATGATCCCCTCGCCTCTTTTTTCAACAAATTTGGCAACATCACCATCGGGTGTAGTGGATTCCATCAGCTCGAACCCCACCTCCCCCACCCAATATCGGGCGACCTTGATCTTTTCCGGCTCGTCGACATATTCGTCATCGGGTTTTTGCTTGCCCAAAACCGGTTCCCAGACTTTCCGAGCTTCCTCCAGATTTTTTACCGCAATACAAATATGATCAATTTTATTGACTTTCATCTTTCCCCCCTGATTCATGATCCGGATAAAACCGGATTTGTAGGTTGACGATTGGATGAATTGTTCTGATTCGCAGTAAATGCCCCCACCATGAGCTCAAATACGCCTTCCAGATTATCGAATAGAGAATAGGACATATCCTTCAAAAACCAGCGGTTGATCATGTGATCCATGGTCCCGACAAATATATCCCGTGCAGCCTGTGGATTGAGATCGGCCTTCATTTCACCGGATTTGCTGCCTTCCTCGAATATGTCCACCAGATAAGCGTAAAAATTCTTGACGTTCGAATAAACCTCGGTATTCATGAAGTTGGCATTGGTTTTCAAAAATAGATAAACGATTTTGGCATCCAACGGTGACTGCTCGACCCGGCGCATATACCACCACAGGTACTTGCGCAATTTGTTGACTGCCCCTTTGACACCGAAAAGCTGCTCTTCCAGATCCCGGACCAGCTCAGATACCCATAGATTGGGAATCATCAACAGCAGCGCCTCTTTACCCTGAAAGTACTCATACATTGCCGCCTCAGATAGACCAGCCTGACGCGAGATGTCAACAACCGTCGTCTTCTGGTATCCCTGCTCGGCAAAAAGCCTTTTGGCGGCGTTGATAATGCGTTCTCGGGTATGTTCATTGGAAGCGTTTCTGGTCATCGGCTCTGCTATCAATTATTTGGTGATTTTTTATAATATCATAAAATACATTATTAAACTATCGAGATCAATTGATATATTTTACTTAATGTAATTAGGATACTTTTTATATTACTTCCGATAAACGGTTTCTTGGGCATGAAAAATTGATTATTTTATTACAATTACTTAAACAATATAGTTCCTTAATAATTTTTTTATTGATATTAAGTATAAATACCACTGTTATTATTTATAATATTTACTTATTGTTTGTAATCTTAAAATAATTCTAATATCATTAGGTCTGAATGTTGTCAAATAATTTTTAAACTGTCAAAAAACTTCTTGAAGAATCGCTTGGTGTGAAACCACGCTCAAGTGGCCTACATCGCATTGATTTCGAGGAATTTTGTGGAATATGGTCTGAATCGGAGCTTGCGGAATTTGAAGAGAACAGCAGTGACAATTAGCCTATTCAGACTTCAGAGAGCGATAGTATGTATCAATCGTATATACGGCAGCCAACGGATTATGCCCCAGCAGCCGGTCTTTGGCTGCCAGCACCGTGCAGGGCGCCTCGGAATATTTTAAAAACAAAGAGTCATGTCCGATACACAATCCGACCACAATATTGAACTCGGTTTTCTCCGAATTCATGACATAGGCCTGGGCAATCGGATTGCACATGGATTCGAAACAGCCGATGTTGATTTTCTGGTCGTCACGAACGCCGATGTCCTCCTTGGGGGTCCGGCCCATTTTGCACAGGGCCGACACCACCTCAAATCCGGAAGTAGAGAATAACTTCTCGATTATTTTGGCTTCCGGGCGCAGTCCCAGACAAAACGCCAACCCAAGGCGTTTATAGTGCATGCGTTTGGCGAATTCAACGGTCTCCAGTATTCTCGGTTTAACGGGCTTGACGTGCGTATAGCCCAGATCCTTATTCGCATATCCGTGCGCCTCCTGGATAGACGCCTGCCGCGCAAATTCAAGAATTTCGGGTTTCTTCAACTCCTCCAACGAATTCTCAACAGCCGCCTGATACGTATCGGTCGGACAGAAGGCCGGAGACTTGCCGTCCTCCGTCTGGCACAGACGTTCTTTGGTATCAAATGGGCAGCGTGCACAACCGGCCAGCTCTTTAGTCATGGTTGACCTCCCGGGTTAATGTAAGAAGACAGAGGACAGATGACCCGACTTCGCTCTTCGAGCTTCCGTCTACGCTCTTCGAGCTTCGCCGAGACAGGTCGCCGAGACAAGTCGCCGCGGCACGCAGAGGACAGAGTTTCGAAGTGCGAAGTCGGAATGCGGAAGTCGGAAAGGTGATCTATATTTTTTATTACATCATCAATGGAATTTCATCATTCGTCATTCGAAACTCGTCAATCGTCATTCATAGTTTATCCCGCACCCCGTACCCCGCACCTCGTAACCCGCAACCCGAAACTCGTAACGCGCAACCCGATTCCCGCATCCTAGTTCTACAAATACGGTTCCAATTCAACAGCCTTAGGCAACAAACCGAATATCCCGCCGGTATGAATGAAAATGATCCGTTCCCCGAAACACTTTGGATCACGCTTTAACTCTTCCACCATACCGAAAAACGCTTTGCCCGTGTATACCGGATCTAAAAATATCCCCTCGGTTTGGGCCACCTTGCAGATCATAGCCAATTCCGTAGGCTGGGACAAACCGGAGCCGCGGCCGACATAGCCATCGATGATTTCGATGTCTCGATCGCGGTCAAAATCGATATCCAGGTGAAATCCGGCGATGGCATCTTCGCATATACCGCCGATAGCCTGCAGAAAGTGATCCCGATCGTCACATGTATTGATGCTGACGACCCGCGCGTTCACATCGAATATTTTAGTCCCCAGGATCAGTCCGGCACTGGTCCCGCCGGATCCCGCCGCCAGGATAATGGTGCAGTGCTGGTGAGCGCCGCCCATCGTATTGGTAATGTCATTGACCAGCTCTTCGGTAGCGCGAACGTATCCCAGGGCACCCAGAGCGGTTGAGGCCCCCTCGGGAATGCTGTAGGCTTTGCGGCCGGCTTCCGACAGCTGACCGGCCTCCCGTTCCATCAGTTCATCCCGCTGTTTGAATTCCTCCGGTGTAATCCAGACGATCTCGGCCCCGGCCATACGAGCCAGCAATATATTGCCTTCTGTCGGCGGCGGGTCTGACGGATCGGGAGTTCGCAACAGCAGTCGGCAGTTGAGTCCCAACATGGCAGCCGCGATGGCGGTTGCCCGGCAATGGTTGGATTGTGCCCCACCACAGGTAATGACCGTATCGGCCTTTTGGGCCAGGGCGTCGGCCAGTACAAATTCCAGCTTGCGGATTTTATTGCCGGAAAGGGCCGCACCCGTCAAATCATCCCGTTTGATATACAGCTCGACACCGAGTTTTTCACTCAGACGGCGGAGAGGCTGCATCGGCGTCGGTAATCTTGCCAGGTTGATCTGAGGCGGAAACGAGAGACTGCATGTTGTCATATTTCTGATCCTTTATTGTATTTTCGGTGCGGGATGCGCAATATGCCGGGTGAACCCTTTGGCAGCATCGGCATTGACCACAAAAGAGGGTCTACCCCACCCCCTCGGGTTGTTGGCGGATGACCCTTCCGGAGAATAACCCATTCACCGATTCAACCATTCGACTAGTTTATGCCGGTCGTGTCATATATCAAAATGAGAATTGAGTAAAGGGAAGAATTTCACCTTTCAGCCTGAAGATCAACTGATTGCT
>JASJCE010000204.1 GCA_030066155.1 Desulfobacterales bacterium
TATTTGAATGAACCTTGGCAGAGAAGCTGTCCGGGAGGGATGGGCCCGGTTTACTGTAAAGCAAATTTGCAATTTTGGATCGTTCGTTGCCGATTTGATTGACAGGCCGTTTTTCGAATCCATTTTTAAAGCCATTAAACTCGATAGATAGGACAAGGTTGTTATATGTAGCCATGCCAAGTGATTGACATTGCGAAGAAAATAACATAGAAACGTCTCTAAATCGGCCTTAATCAACCGGTTATCGAGAATGAGCAGTTCGTGAAAAGAATTCTAAAGTCCGCGGGTCAAAAGCAAGCCGCCTCCGTGCGTAAATGCAGTGAAAGGGAGCGATAATTGATTAAAATAATTGATATTATAGGACGAGTGGGTTTGTTCTGCATATTTTTCGTAACTGTTGTTGGCCTAACCCTGAGTTACGTAAATAAAGGTAATTTGGGAATTGGCCGTTCATTTGGGGTCCCCGAAATAATGGTGATTGCGATTATCGCAATACCCTCAATTGGACTTATTTTTCTGGCCCGTTGGCTGGAATATCGGCGTAAAAAAATGATTATCGAAGCCACTGTCCGCAGATAAATTTACGGATTTATAGCCCCCTAAGAAGGTACAAATCGTGGTCAATTGGGACGGACATGGCCGAGAAAGAAAGCAGAAGCTGTAATGAAATCGCTTTTCTATTTGAAATAATTGTGGATTTTAGTTTTGACAAGAAAGCGTTCGCCGAGAATCTACCAAATTTCGGCAAAATTAGGAGCATATCTTCAATTTGGCCGAGCTCAAGAGAATCTCAATTAATCACCAGCAGGCGGGATCCTCAATAATGATTGACTGAAACCTATTTAATGTGGGTATAAATGCGTACAAACTATTCTTGATTTTCCTATTCCAGCGAACCTGAGTTGCTGCTTCCTCACACTTAATCGAATGCTGCCTCGTATCTGATTTTAGTGCTCCTTCGAATAACCAACATACTGAGCTTATCTCCGTGAAACCTTGAAACGGTGGGGCTTCATGGCACAAGAAGGCTTTAAACGAAAACTCACCGCAATCCTAAGTGCCGATGTTGTCGGCTACAGCCGACTTATGGGTGATGATGAAGAAGCGACCATCCGAACGTTAACAAATTACCTTGAGGCGATGGGCAATCTTATCCTGCATCACAGAGGTCGCGTGGTGGATACCACTGGTGATAATCTTCTGGCGGATTTTACGAGTGCGGTGGATGCGGTGAATTGCGCAGTAGAAATTCAAAAGGATCTTGCCGAGCGCAACACCGAGTTAGCCGATTTTCGCAAAATGGAGTTTCGCATCGGCGTCAATGTTGGGGACGTAGTTGAGGAAGAAGGTCGAATATATGGTGATGGTGTCAACATTGCGGCCCGGGTAGAAGGACTTGCCAACGCAGGTGGTATTTGTATATCCGGCAGAGTCTATGATCATGTCGAGAATAAGTTAGAATACGAGTATGAGTTTTTAGGAGAACAAAAGGTCAAAAATATTACGCGACCAGTAAGAGTTTACCGGATTTTCTCCTTTCTGCGTGCCGCCGCCCAGGCTCCTGATTTGTCGCAACTTGAACTGGATTATCGAGAACGACTCAAAGCTCGCTACGCCGAAGAGGCTGCCTACTACGTTCCCCTGGCGGGTGAAACCACTGAAGTCATCACCACTCAGCCAGCTAAAGCGCCCCGCACGGCTCGTCGACGCAGAAGCCGTGCCAAATTCGAGTACCAAGAATGGATACCCACTGGCGAGGATGTCAAACATGTCAAACTTGAATCATTGCGGGAAGCGGTGGATAAATACCCTTGCGTTATTCTGTTGGGTGACCCTGGCTGTGGCAAAACGACGGCTCTCGAATATCTGGCCTACCAATTTTCAGATCAACCTGACAAGTTACCGGTTTTCCTGCACCTGAGTGAATTTGACTCCAGCCTGTCATTGGAAGATTTTATCATTCAGGGTTGGGGTGGTTTACTGGAAGCCGGCCATTGGGGAGCGAAGGAACTGGCGGCCAATATGGAAGAGTACCTGAAAGCAGGCAAACTGCTTTTTCTTTTTGATGCCTTAAATGAGATGCCGCTTAAAGGTTATCGAGAACGCTGCTCGGTGTTGCGTCGATTCATTGACCAAAGGTCTGTTCAGGGCAATCGCTTTTTAGTAACCTGCCGAATATTGGACTACAGCGAAGAGTTGTCTGGCCTTCAGCGAGTTGAAGTGCAACCGCTTAGTGATGATAAAATCCAACAATTTTTGAAGAATGAGCTACCAGGAGAATGGCCGTCTTTATGGCAAACGTTGACCCAAAGCGATGATAGCCAGTATCGCCTGCTGGAAATGGCCCGCAACCCTTACATGCTGACCGTTATGATCGACGTGTTCGAGGAAGATAGCCAATTGAGCCAGAATCGCGCCGACCTGATGCAGCGCTTTACCCAGATTCTGCTGGGTTGGTCCAAGGTCAAATGCACTCCAGACCAATGGATAGACGCTGATATGCAATTTGAAGCCCTTTCGGTGATGGCTTTTGAAATGCAAGCACGCTCCGGTTTTGGGACTAAGGTGAAAACTGAGCAGGTCAAAGCCGTCATGCCAAACAAGGTGCAGCTTGACCCCAATTGGCCGTCACAACCGACCCCGCCCGACCAGATCTTAAGCCTGGCCGTCAGCGCTAAGATTATCGAAATGCCAGTCGATCGCTCGACTGTGCGCTTTTACCACCAGATACTGCAAGAGTATTTTGCCGCCTATCAAATGCTTAAATGGGATTCAAACGATCTGGCGGATTTATGGTACTTGCCATTGTTGGAAACGGAGATGCCATTGTGGGTTAGGCCTGAAAACAACTATGAGCCATTGCCGCCGCCGCCGCCGACAGGATGGGAAGAAACCACCATTATAGCCACAGGATTAGCACCGGAGAATAAAACCCAACTGATCCATACGTTGCTTCAGTTCAATCCAGTTTTAGCCGGACGCTGTTTGTTACAAGGGCAGTCCAGGTTTGACTCGGCTATCCGTCAAGCAGTTATTGACCGTTTGCTCTTGACCATTGCCAATCCCGAGGTAGCGCTGCGCGTGCGCATTGCTGCCGGTGAGGTACTTGGTCACCTTGGCGATCCCCGCTTAGGGCAGATGGTTGTTATTCCAGCCGGGAAATTCTTAATGGGCGAAGGCAGGGAACAACACGAGCTGTTTCTACCCGAGTATCAGTTGGGCAAATATCCGGTGACCAACGCCGAGTATGCTCGTTTTATCGAAGCCGGTGGCTACCAGGATAAAAGATGGTGGACAGAAGCGGGGTGGCAAGAGGTCGGCCAGAGGCAAAATGAACCGCGTTATTGGCAAGATGCTCGCTTTAACAAACCCAACCAGTCTGCGATTGGGCTAAGTTGGTATGAATGTGTGGCTTATTGTCGGTGGTTGAGTACAGAAACTGGGCAACTGTATCGCCTGACCACCGAAGCCGAATGGGAGAAAGGGGCTAGGGGTGTTGAGGGGGGAGTGTATCCCTGGGGCAACGAATTTGAGGTCAACCGGTTAAACGCTAGAGAAGGTGATCAGAAGGTCTGCACTAATACGCCTGTGGGAATCTATCCGACCGGTGTCAGCCCCTTTGGCCTGTTCGATTGCGCCGGCAATGTGTGGGAATGGTGTGCCACGCGCTGGAAAAAACCTTTTCCTTATGATGCATACCAAAATGAATGGCGGGCTGAATATCTTGAGGGACGAAATCTGCGGGTACTGCGGGGGGGCTCCTGGAACTACAAGGCAGAGGTGACCCGTTGTGGTTACCGTTTCAAGTTTCAACCCTATGGTTGGTCTGACCGTGGGGGCTGTCGACTGGTTTCTCCAGCTTAATATTTGTGGAATCAGGTATACGGGGCCCATAAACTTCATAGTTGCTTAGTTTCGGTAGGGTTGAATACAAAGCCGGGAGGTATCAAAATGACAGACCGATTGAAAGGTAAAATTGCGCTTATAACCGGCGGAAGTTCAGGTATCGGTCGAGCGGCGGCGCAACTATTTTCCCAGGAAGGGGCAAAGGTTGTTATCGCTGATATCAACGTGGAAGGCGGCGAAGAAACAGTAAGAAGCATCACTGATCTGGGCGGTGAGGCGCACTTTGTCAGAACAGACGTATCAAAATCAGCCGAGGTCGAGGCACTCATTAAAAAGATCATTGAGTTGTACAGCCGGCTGGACTGTGCCTACAATAATGCGGGAGTTTTGGGGGATGTAGTTTCTGTCGTGGACCTTACTGAGGAGAGTTGGAATCTCGTTCTCGAGAACAACCTAAAAGGCACATGGTTGTGTATGAAGTATGAAATCCCGCAGATGCTCAAGCAGGGCAGCGGGTCTATCGTGAATACAACTTCCACAACAGGATTATTTATTGGAGGTCGGTACCGTGGCGCTTACTCAGCCAGCAAAGCCGGCATTGTTAGCCTGAGTAAAGTGGCCGCCTTGGAGTGTGCAGAATACGGCGTGCGCGTCAACGTGATCTGTCCGACCGCCCGGACGCCTATGATGGAACGGCTCTTTGAACGTAATCCTGAAGCCGAGGCGGACTTTACTGCCCAGATTCCGATGGGCCGGATATTCGCTCCGGAAGAGATCGTCGAGGGTGCTCTGTGGCTCCTTTCTGATGCATCCTCATTTGTCACCGGACATGTCTTGGCCGCGGAAGGTGGTTACCTTATCCGATGAATCACTATCTTGTTTGCAAGTGATGAGGTCGATATATAGACATTTGAAGTAGTTTGCCATCGGAGGGTTTGAACGCCGATAGGCGTCAATAGTTATTTGTTAAAACAAGTCAGTTTCAAAAAATCTGGGGCACAGGTATCTTTTCTCACAAAAATCTGATTGTCAAACAACTTTCCATAGAACTGTCCACCAAATCGACAATTGCCGGCCGACAAATCATATTTTCCCCACAATGGTAGAAACACCCAACCTCGCTGCAAAGCCCAAACCCAAAAGCATTTCACCATAAATTTATCTGTATCCTGTTGACCATAAAAACATGGCATATAATTTGCGGATCCAAAAATTCAAGGATACACAAGATAAGCCTATTATATATTCTTTTCGAAAAAAATTTATCAAAATATGGGGAGTCGCTAGAGATTAATCCAGCATGACCAATAATCTCTACGAAAGGAGTTCAAAAATGAAAATCGATGTTGACAGATTCATATCAGATGAAGACACGACGATTAGTCGCGTTATAGTGGATGGCCAATTTCTGTGTTTTGGTCTTGAAGACGAGTATCGGGAAGAAAAGGTTGTCGGTGAAACAAGAATTCCCGCTGGAACCTATCGGGTCACCTTGAGGACTGAAGGCGGATTTCACGAACGATATGCCAAACGCTTTTCAGGCATGCACAGAGGAATGTTGCATATCAGAGAAGTTCCCAATTTCAAATTCATATTAATTCATTGCGGTAACACCGATGAACATACAGCCGGCTGCCTTTTAGTTGGCATGCAGGCTAATACCGAACCAGGAAACATGTCTGTCATATCAAGTACTGTTGCCTACAAAAATTTTTATCCTCTGGTGGTCGATGCCGCTGAACAAGATGATTTGTCAATCACTTTTACGGATAACGATAGATAATTCTTAGAAGTACTTTTATAAATTCATCTACACCTGAAAGGGAATCCAATTAACTGCAGCTTTGAGCGTTCTCCTGAACCTGATTGGTGTAGTTTTTCTATAGATAGGTGACTTACCTGCAAAATTAGGTCTAAAAAAACACATCAGGATCAACTTGAAATTACCTATGCGTTTTTTCTTAAACCTATCAACCATGGAGGATGACCATGACTGAAAAAAAAATCATATGAAAACAATGAAATTGTACCACACCGCATAATTCTGCAAGTTAGCGAACGAGTTAAAAGCGAGAGCCCGAAACAGATTGTCAAATTGATGATGAGCGACAAACTCGGTCCTTGGTCAAGGCTCATCAAAGATTTTCCAGAGTTGAAAGTACGGATACGTTGGCGGGCCAAAAAGTCAGGTGAAATTAAAAAGCTAATCGCTAGGGCGCGAGAACTTGATCCAGACTATCAGCCTGGACCAATTCTGAAGTACTTGGAGGTCGTGTGCCCGAATGAGTATGATGTTGACAAAGTGCTGGAGTCGCTTATGGCGTGAGCGACAATTCACACAGCTTGGGTAGCCCCGGAACCACAGGCACCACCGGTGGTAAATCCAGCTGATGATCCCCGTTCACCCAATCAGGGGTATCTTGATCCTGCCCCCGATGGTATCGATGCGGAATTTGCCTGGACCATTCCTGGTGGCGATGGTGCCAATCAGGGCTTTGTCGACATTGAATGGGGGTGGACACTCAACCATGAAGATCTGACAGCACACAGCATTACCCTTCTCTCCGGATTAAACAATGGTTATGAGGGACATGGAACCGCTGTTTTGGGTGAAGTCGCCGCAGTGGACAATACTATTGGCTGTGTCGGAATTACACCGGAGCTTGATTCAGTGAGTGTAATCGGTCAATGGCGCACTGCAACAGATTACGACATTGCTGATGCCATACTGGATGCCTGTGGCCGCATGGATTTTGGTGAAGTTTTACTCCTTGAGGCGCACAATGATTACAATGGATTTCATCTTGTTCCTGTTGAGGCCTATGATGACACCTTTGAGATGATCCGATTGGGGAAATCCTTACCGTGAGTGACGCCCTGACATGGCCAAACACTGATATCCCAGGTCCCGGACACTATTGCTTTGTTGCAATCCTCGATCAGGCTCAGGACCCAGGTCCTACACCCGTCGATTTCCTTGATTGGGACAATTTCCGATCATTTATCCGGGAAAACAATAATGTGACCTGGCGTAACTTTAATGTGGTTCCTAGCTCACCACCACCAGGCAAAAAAATGATACGTCAGCCATTCCTGATGGCCGGTGCTTTTGACGAAGCTCGCAAAATGCGTCTGGAAGTCACAATGCGTCTGCCCAGAGGTGCCAAGGCGCAATTGAGAGTACCTGAGCACCTTGCTGAAGGTATCCAACGCATACGATCACCATTTATGAAACTGGAGCGCAAGAAACGCACTGTTCTTGTACCCCTCAATCCACACGGGCGTACAAGATTTTGCGATGTCATGATGCCTGCGAAAGTAAGGTATGAGTTGGAGCTTCTGATAAGCATTCCTAAAGAAGCGAGAAACCGCTCCTATCTTGGTTGGGCTGCTCAGCTTGAGGGAGAGCAAGAGCTTGGTCGCGTTACCTGGCAATTTGCTTCAAAGGATGTGTTTGAAAAACGGGACGCCCATCTTAAACGGTTTATGAAACGTAATCGCTGATAGGGAATTAATCCAGGGCAAGATAATTGGCCAGTATGTCCAGTTAAAGATCTTTTTTACTCTAAAGTCCTTTGGGAATTTCCTGCCACAAAATTATTAACTGTTTACCATATTTATTTCATTACTGTAGGAAACTTTGTTTCTCATATCACAATGAATTAATTGGGTTTTGCTTTTTTGTGATACGTGGCATAGCTCTTGCTGTTGCTTGCTATTGATTGAAATGACTTGGCCAAACATCGATAAACTAAATTATATGATTTTGTCAGAAGCCGATTTTGGGGTTTAGGTTTTATAATTCCCGATCAATTGAAAAAGGGAGAATTATCATCCGACCTAATATACATTGTGCATGGAGTTTAATGTCTCTATGAAAAAGATTAAATCTAATTTTGAGAAAAGATTTCATCCACGCTCTCTTTATTCAGGGTATATATTCTTTGCAACACAGAGCCAGCTATTTGAAGGCAATTTAGAAAATTTCAGTCAGCATGGTCTTTTTATTAAAACTTCCGAAATCCTGAGTTTAGGTGAGTTTATTACCGTGGCCCTTCCCTACAGGGATAAAAAGCAAAGCAAAGTTCCGGGCCAAATATTATGGCAAAACCGCGAAGGATACGGTATTGAATTATTGAGAAAACGTAATGGTGATAACCTTAAACTTCTTAAATTAGAAATGAGATCAAGGCAAATGCATGTCTTTTATCCCACCGGCCGGCAAATCGATTCCAGCAAACCAAAATGAGACATTTTCACCCCTAACAAATAGAGCGAGTGCAAGGTTGACGGCCTCGTATAACGTCAAAAGTCCCGAATCCTGACTTTGTGGCTTATTGATATTACCGTTAGCGAAAATTAATTTTCGCGCTTTTTGCGCCTTTTTGCGGCTATACCAAATTTAAATTCCGCACGACGGCTGGATTCCCGGGGATTGCAGAGCCGTTTACGGTCGGTTAGCTTGCAACCATTTTTTGATATTTCTTTTTATTGACAAATCAATCTCTTATCGATAACTTGAAGCCTCCAAGTGAAAGGAGGCGCCCTACCATGCCATTCTCAGGCACCTCACCAGAGCCATTATTATCAACGCGGTGGCAGAGACTAAGGGATTCACCCGCCGAAAGTCGATAGAAACCGTTGAAATATTGCCGGAGCTTATCAGACAACCCCTGGAATGTGGCGAAGACGTGTTGATCAACGGGTTTGGTAAATTCCGTGTGAAAAACTGGTGGCGTAAGTTCTGCAATGACGAAAAGTGAAGGACTGAAATCGGAATATTTAATAAAGCAATTTCCGGCCAATCAAAATCGGCAGAATTATCAAGGAAGGAGAACGTAATGACAATTTCGAAAAAGGATCTTCAGGCACTGAAAAAGGAAATCAAAGCACTCGAGAGGAAAATGGACAAACTGATTGCGGCGGCTGAAAAAAATAAGAAAGTGAAGGCTGCCAAGAAAGCCCCGGCAAAAAAGTCACCCTTAAAGAAGAAAACCGCTCAGCCAACAGCAACCGACCAGGTACTGAAAATCGTCACCCGATCGAAAAAAGGGGTTAATGCTGCCACATTGATGGCGAAGACCGGATTTAACCAGAAAAAAATCAGCAACATCATTCAGAGGATATATAAACAGGGGAAAATTGCAAGAGTGGGTAAAGGAATATACATGCGGGCTTGACAGTAATTTGTCTTGCCCGAATAGTGAAATCCCATTTAAAGCCTGCAAAACGACATATTAAAGCTTCGATGGCTCTATTAGTGGCAGGCTGGAAATGCCTTCTATTATTGTCAGGAGGAAGAAATTGTACGTGGTCGCCCCGGATGCCGGGATCGTAATCGCCGGACTCTTTCGACCTTCTGGCCCTTACCATTAGCTATCTGTAATTATTCTTTATTCCATATACTGGCAAGTTATCACGTATTTTAAAAAAACTAAATTTTGGTGATAACTAATGAGTGTTTTATCCATTGTCCCGCCAAAGATATAGAGGAGGATATCAGTTTTAAATCCAACCGAGAAGATAGAGGGAAGCCGGAGATCACCGGAGCGGGATAATGGATAAAACAAGGATGTGCGATGCCGCTTCGCGGCGGAGTTGGCACGATAATTTTAAATGGGTACAGTAAGCAAAGTATTTGAGTCGTATAGTTTGCGAGTTTGCAAATATTTGCCGCAGTAAAAGGTCGTTGTTAGGCCAAATCATCGGGTTCCTTCGCCTCAAGGCGCTTTCCCAGTTGAGTGGATACACATTTAAGAGTATTTTGCCGTTGTCAGGACGCAGATCACCTGTTGTGTTCAGCGACAAGGATCCGACATCAGGCCATAATATTACGCGACACCCTGAAGCAGGCTGTCGGGTCCTCGTGCCCGATATGGGGGTATTTCAGCATAAAACTGCATATTACCTTCGTTGCAGCAAGGACATATTGTGATGTCGATGCCGAGCAATTTTTGCATCATTTCTTCCAATGGGCGGATAGCCTCTGGCGGCGATTGAGCTAATCCCATTAGCAGGCGTATGGTCTTTAGGTTTTTGGTGCGGTTTCGATTGGCCAAAAAGCCGTAGTGACGGATTCTGACAAAGCCTTTTGGCAGGCTGTGAAGCAAAAACCGTCGGATGAACTCCACGGCGCTGATGGTGATAGGCTCGGTGCAGTTTTTCTTTCGGTTTTTGGCAGTAAAGGTGACTTTGCCGTCTTTGAGCGCTTTGATGCGAGAATTTGCAATCGCCACCCGGTGCGTATAGCGTGCCAGATATTCAAGCACATATTCAGGGCGCTTGACGGGCTCGCGCACACTGACCACCCATTTTTTGGTAAACAGCGTGTTTTTGAGCTTTTTATAGGAATCACCGGCAAACTTAAGCTTGCCATTTTTGCAGGCTTGAGTCATACGGTCGATGAACTTGCCGCGGAAGACCAATGACAATGCATCCTGGTTAAACAGATAATCGGTATTAGATGCAATCCATCTTTGGTGATTCTTTGAGACAACGCCGCCGGCGATAATGCAGTGCAGATGAAAATGGGCGCACAGCTTCTGATCCCAGGTGTGTAAGACGGCTAAAAATCCGGGTGTGCCGTTGAGCTCATTTTGGCTGAAGCGCAGCAGGGTCTTGGATGCAGCTGCAAAGAGGATATTGAGCATCAGTCTTTTGTTGTTTAAGATGATTCCATTGAGCTCATGTGGCAGGGTGAAGACGAGATGAAAATAGCTGACCGGTAAAATCTCCTCTTTTCGTTTGGCCAGCCACCTCTCCCGTGGCAAGTGCTGGCATTTGGGACAATGGCGGTTTCGACAGGAATGATAGCAAATGCGTAGCGCGCCACAGGTATCGCAACGCTCCATGTGTCCCCCAAGGCGGGCCGTACGGCAGTTTAACAGATCCGAGAGGATTTTGCGATGTTGTGCCCATAAGGGATATTGGGCTTGATAGTCATCCAAATGATGATGTAGGATATCGGCCAGCTCCAGCGCGTTTTTTTCAGGTGTTATGATTTGGGTCATCGGTACTGTCCTCCTTATTTGCATGTTTTGTGTCAATCAGGTCCAAAGGGCTTGGGATCTGTGACAGAGTTTGGCGGCTCACATGCAGATAGATCATGGTGGTGGTCAGTCTCGTATGGCCCATCAACACCTGGATTTTTCGGATGTCGTATCCGGCCTCCAGCAGGTGTGTGGCGAAGCTGTGACGCAGGGTGTGAATGCCGGCTCCCTTTTTGACCGCTGCTTTTTTTCTGGCACCTTCGTAAATGTTGCGGACGGATTCATAAGTTAGCGGCTGATCTTTCTTCTTTTTAAAAGAGGATGGGAACAGGTATGTGTGGGGACGATACTGCCGGTAATAGGCTCTGAGTTCGATGAGCAGTTTTTTGGAAAGCAGGCTATAGCGCTGTTTTTGGCCTTTACCTTCAACCTTGATCAGCATGGCTTTGCTGTCGATGTTTTCGGCTTTAAGGTGAATGGTCTCACTGACCCGCAG
>JASJCE010000205.1 GCA_030066155.1 Desulfobacterales bacterium
GATAGCCTGATAGAGTTTGGTTGCTGGTTTTTTCTTCACACCTTTAATCGCCGCTTCAAATAAAAGTTGCAGGGCGTCTTCTCCGCTAACCTCAGACTTGGCGCCCCGCTTGATTTCCGGCAACAGCTCAAGCTTGATTCGGTCCTGAATATCAGTGTGCTCGGCGATAGCTTGTAGGTTCCAGAGAATCTCAATGGCTCGGTGGCGGTAGCGTTCGACAATTTTTAGGGTACGAATGTCCGTTTCAATATTATCGGCGATCATGGCATCGGTCAAACCTCTCACCAATCCGTCGACAGCCTCTTCGACGCTCAAAGTGCCTTCACCTGAACCGATTAGAACTGTGCTTACTTCTTTGACATTTGGTAGACTTGAAATTGACCAGATCAGCTTGCGCACCAACACCCGCAAAGACTCGCGACCAAATACACCTGGATGTCCCATACCAGCTACGGCTACTGTTCGGTTGGCTTTGACCGACTTTAAAGGAAAGAAATTGACATCGCCCAGCGCTCCGCGCAGATATCCCCGTAAAGTATGCTGCCGGATCACGTGGAAGTTTTTATCCTGCGTGCGCGAAATCATATTATCCAGGGCCTCTTCGGCTTTTTGCGGCAGGACTCCCTGGTAGTGCCCCACACAATAAATGTCGCTCTCAACAGCGGTGATATCGCCCCATACCACCTGCACCTTGATGGTCGGCCGCGCAGCCTGTTGGCTTTTGGCGTCCAGCAGGCTTAATCTATCAGAATCGGCACGTTCGCCAGAGCGACCTAACTCTTCTTCAAGCAAAAAATTCTCGATCCTTATCTGTGCTAATCTGTCCAGTTTGGATTGTTTGGCTGTCTTACGCCTCGTCTCACTTTTAAGTAGCTGGGAGAACTCTTCAGGAACCTCACCGTACTTTTCAGCTGGCAGCCATTCGGCTGATTCAATTTTGCGCTTTGCCGACCGCACTGTCGTCAATGCTTGGGTGCTGCCTTCTGCCAGCAATTCGTGAATGCAGTCCAGTACGTCATCGTTGCGTGCCAAAGATCCGTGGTTTTCATCAACCCAGAAGGTCCCAACGTCCGGCAGCAGCCCAAGTTCGTGGGGCACTCGGCCATCGCCGTCCAGCGTCTCTCGGTATTCAAATTTGCCCGGTTGTTGGACTCGAATGCGGAAGGGGGTTTTGCGATTATAACCGGCCACATACAAAAACCGTTCGGTGTCAAACACATTCCAAAGCCCACGGTGAAACTCGGCGGCTTGATCTAGAAGCGTTTGATGCACGGGCAGGTTTCCCCATGACGATCGTTCAAATAGTGCCTTATGATCATCGTCCAGCTCTACCAGCTGGGAGGGCAGCATTTGATATGACCCCGGAAAGGTGTTGAGAATGCCAAGCAGCGAGGGCATATCGTGGCGTAGATCAAATGTCTCTAACATCTTGACCTTGCTCTCCCCCCCGGATAAAGCCAATGGAATGCTGTAGGAGCCATGGTTGGGCGTACCCAGCATAATCAAACGGCCGCCGCGTGCGAGGCCGTCAGGATCTTTCATCGAGGTCCACAACTCCGGGTAGAGCTTGATCAGGCAGCGGGATACGAGGCCGCCCATGGAGTGAGCTACTAGGTGAACTGGTTCTCCATTGCTAAAAGATTTGAACTCAGCCGCCAGGCGGTGAGCGCTCTTGGTAATGTCCTCACGCCAGTCATAGGCAAAGGGGCGTACGTGCCACTCTTGGTCCAGTTCCAGCAGCATCGGCAGGTAATATTTGCGGTTCTGACCCGTTACCCGCACCTGCACACCCGATTTAGCCGAATCGCCGTCCTGCGTTAGCTCGAGATCGGCGATTCGGCCGGTCATAAGACGCCAGTAGTTGATCCAAACCCGGTCGGCATCGCCTTTCTTGACCACGTCCAGCTCCGACCCCATGATGCCATGCAGCAAAATGACACGTCCATTTTTTTCTCCGCGCCGAACACGGCGCGCTGAGGCATAGATACGCTTAAAATCGTGTTCGCCCACTTCCGCCTTTAGCAGTTCCTGCTCCCGATCGGACAACTCGAAAAGTGCTTTTCGTGCACCTGCCAAATCGCCGCGGTGGATGGCGTTCTGTACATCGTCTAATTTGGGGGTTGGATCGTGAAATGGCATAGTGAATCCTCCTTTCAGAAGATAAACCCAACTGTTTTTTATGAACAAGCTTGGCGGAATCGCACAGTGCCGCCCGGCGTGATACCAAGCCACAAAATCGAGTCGTCCCAGACATACGGGTCGGAGAGTTCGAACACTTTTTGATCTTCGCGCATCGGCGGGATCACCTCGATTACCCAATTTTGCCGGGGAATATCGACCTGCTCGGCAATCAACCTGACTGTCTCGTTGTAACTGGCATCGACCAAGTAGTGTTCAACTCGCCCGCTGGGCCAATTAATCTCTGCCCAAAAACGCAGGTTAGTCGGCGCGTTTAGCAATTCCAGTATATCCAGCCGCCCGCTGGATACCTCCATATAGACCGAGGGATCCACGATATAAATGGATAGCTGCGGCGGATTTTGCTTGTTTGCAGAATCGTGCCACCCAGCGTAAGCCCAAACCATCTGAATAAGGGAAAAATGAGCTGGATACGATCGCCGAAGGTGGGGCCGGACATTCTGATCAGCAAGACGGCCACCGGCTGCCAGAAGTTGAGCCAGGATGCGGCTATGGCCGTTTTGCTCGGCAACCGTCAAGAGTTCCATGGTGGCCTTGCGGATCACGCCCAAGGCGTAACGGTCGCCGCTTTGGCGGGCGCGCACGGCGTAAACCGGCCAATCGCCGAAACGGGCAACCAAAGGCTCTGATTTCGAGTCTGATGGATCTAATATCCTGATCGAATCGATTGAAATACCCATCTTTTGGAGCAGATCTTCAATTGGACGGCTAAAAATAAAGCAAATTATCACTCGGATGCGGAGAAGACCTCTTTAAAAAGGTCTGGATCGAGCTCTTTGAGTCGCGTTTTATCGAGCTCGGCTTCATTATAATTGCCCATCTCGAGATGTAACTCGGCCCGTTTTGCATAAAACGGTGCCGGAGAATCAGACAGTGATATGACTGCATCTAAATCCGAAATTGCCGCATCAAGGTCGCGCATCACATAGTACATTCGGCCGCGTTCAAAGTAGTAATCTGAATTTGCTGGATCCAATTCAATTGCGTCAGAATAGGCGCGCGCAGCCTCAGTCCAGGCCTCCTGTTCTGCAAAGAACTGTCCCAGCATGGCACGGTATTTCGCGACTTTGGGTGCAAGACCTATTGCGCACTCGATGTCGGCCCGTACCTGATGTGTTTTTTCCAGCGCTCTGAAGTTACCGGCGCGGTAAGAATAGTACTTAGCTTCTTTAGGTTGAAGCTCGATAGCGCGATTGAGATCTGAAATTGCCGATCCGTGTTGTTCTCGCTCAAATTTTAATCCGGCTCGATACCACAGAAATTCCGAGTTTTCTCGATCGTGTGTGATCGCTTCGCCGATAGCAGCCAAGGCCTTATCAAGGTCGTTTTGCCGGTGAGCTGCGACAGACAACTGCGCCCATAAGTCACTTGCAAATGGGTTCAATTCGACCGCACGTTCCAGATCCGCTCTCGCTGCGGCTGGATCCTCTTCGAGCTTCATACCGCCTCGAATCCCAATATATTCATGGTTGTCGGGCTCCAAAGCGATAGCGCGATCAACTTCCTCAAATGCCGTCTGCCTATCCCCATCCTGGAGCGCCTTGGCCGCGCGTCCAAAATGAATAGAGCCCTTCCCAGTAAGTCTCAATTCATAGAGGTGTGGATCTTGCCGTGCGTGCTGAACCAGCACGTGTGAGTATCGCTTATCATATGTGACCAGATCGACTATCGCTTTGCGGTTGTCCAATGCCATCCGGCAACCGAGCACGAGTCCCCGCACACATTCTGGCGGAAATTCGAACAGATGAATCTTTATACTGTTCACTTCCTCCTCTCGATCCGACTCTTCCAACGGGAAAATCATTCGCCACTCCTGTTCGTATTTCCATTGAGGACTTTTCGTCAACAATGCGCGCGTATACCCCATCCATCCGACAGCGGGTCTTTCGTTCGAGTAACGAACAGGCCTCACACAACGTTGCAGATCATCTGCAGAAGTCCGTTGATCGAAGAACTCATGCCGTGCGTCGAAGTCGATCAAGAAACCGCCATGTTCGCCCGCGTAATGGGCCCACATCAGAAGATTGTCAGGTCGCTCCGTAAGGCTAAGTACTCCCAGGTTATCACCGTACTTGGGGCGCACGAAATGTGCCGCCGCATTGAGCACCATCGTCCCAAAATTCAAATCGGCACGGTCTCCCTCTCGCAAGGATGTCACGTCAGCCGACATCTCGAATGGATCATTAAGCACGCTCGGCTGAGTGAACCGGATATGGCCATTTTGGAGAATGTCTATGCGATCAGCGGCAACATATTTATAGAGGGAATCGGGGATGTCGAGCGTTTGAGCCGCTGCATGCATCTCGGTTTCAGGGTAGTCTGCTTTATATTGTGATGGAATTTGTGGCATCTTATCACCTAAACTTATGTTGTAAGATTCAGTATACAAATTATTAAAATTGTTAATAATTCTGATGAAAACTTAAATTCAATACTGGAAATTTTAGCGAGGATAAAGTCAGCGGGAGCTGGACAATCAAATAGAATTTGTTTGAACCTGTAATTAAATTGCTGGGTTTTAGTCAATCAAATTGAGATTTTGCAATTTATGATTGTGATCGAGTTGTTCCTTGCTTATTAATGATATGCTCTGAAACAAAAACAATTTGATGGAGTTTCGACAAAAATACGAGTAGCCTATATACTAAATTTACAATCAGCTACACACTGCATAATTATCAATTTATAAGCAGGGAACTTCAATCTATTTGGTATAGAACATAATGAAATCGTAGGTATCGAGCTACGGAGGGTAGGTTTCGGTTTGATTTAATCGGATTTTAAATGTTTAGAAAAAAACACGCTATCCAAAATCACGGTACGCCGATGGTGCCGCCGCTATCACACCATCGGTTTACATCTCCACTGGTTGCCCATTTTGTATCCCGATAGACGTTACTGGCATATCGGATTCGACCGAACCGACTATAAATTCTCTGTCTTTGGCCCTGTCTGATGATACCCCGCCAAATGAGCTGTCCTTTATTGCCCAGCCGGTCGTTTTCCCAGACCTCGACGCCGACATCCACCGTATTTGCCACGAGATAGCAATAATAATTTTCATTCTCTTGCGCTTTAAGCGGTGATTGCATCGCTGAACAGATAATTAGGACAACGACGAAAATAGATATTTGAACGATGCGGTGCATGTCTTCCCTCCTTTTTGGATTTCATACCCTCAATCCTGTTCATGTGACCTTAAAAGAATAAGATAGCAAAAGATCTTCAATTGTAAACCGTATATTTTGCCTAAGATGGCCCCAAATTGACCCAATTAATTCATTCACGTTTTCCGATCCTCAATTCCCCGGCCGCTAAAGAATCATCCGGCAAAATATTTATGGCCTTAAAATGATATCTATTTTTGAGCATTTTGATATTCAAATTGTTCAAGCCGCGCATTTTAGAGATACTGCTTGGATTTACCCGGATCGTAATCGTATCCGCTAAGGTTTTAGATGCCGATATGGCCTTTAGGGCGGCATCAAAAAAGACCGCTGAATATACCATATGGCCGAAAGCCGGGTGATAGGGACCTGCTAAAATCGTTTGATTTAATTCCAAATCCGCCGAAGCCTGAAGGCCCATCCGGATAACTTTGATGTGGTGCCCGTAAAAAAAAAGGTAAAGGGTTTTTACCCGGTTCACCGCCTGTTCCAGGGAAAGCGGCGTATAGGTTCCATTTTGATACCATCGGGCAAGTCGACTGTTTTTGACGACGATCGTCGGGTAAATGCGAACAAAATCCGGCTGCAGAGCTGCTATTTTTTGGGCGGTGATCAAAGATGACGCCTCACTGTCCCCCGGCAGCCCCACCATCATTTGCAACCCGATTTCCAATTCATGCGCCCTGAGCAGATGGACCGCCTGTGCCGTTGCGGCAGCGCTGTGCCCTCTTCCGGCCAACGCCAGAACCCGATCATCCATCGATTGCACACCGAGCTCAATCGTTTTGACGCAATAGGATTTGAAAATTTCAACGGTTTTGGGGCTGATGGTGTCCGGTCGCGTCGAAAAGCGGATGCTGTCAATTCGACCTTGTTTGACAAATTCGGTGGCTAAATCGAGCAACTGTTTAATCCCGCCCGTCTTTAACCCGAGAAAATTACCGCCGTAAAACGAGATCTGAACCGGCTTGCGCTTTTTTTTCTTATATGCCAAAAACCGCTCGATTTGAGAACGTATCCGCTCCAAATCAATCTCTCCGTGTGGCCTGCCGGTTATCGGAACCTGGTTGCAAAAGATGCACCGGTGGGGGCAGCCCCCATGGGGCAGGAAGATAGGGACGATAAAGGGTCGTTTACCGGGAGTTGATGGTCGGATGCTGGCGGCCGGCCGCCGGATGCCGGATGCCGGATGCCGATCAGTGGTTTCTGGTTTCAGGTGTCGGGCCTTCGCCGCGACGTAGCGGCTTTGTCCGCGCAGGCGGGTGTCAGGCAACCGGTTCTTTGGCACTGTTTGTGACCTTTTCACATTGGCAATTTGATTTGCTGATCTCTGGATTTTTTTTCATTTTTCTATCTCTATTTAGCCGCAAAAAGGCGCAAAAAACGCAAAAGTCAAATTGTTTTGCAATGATAGAGAAATTCTTTTCAACCTTTTTTCATATTCGTCATTATTTTGACAATTTCCACCCATCGCTTCAGAATTTCATGTAATGAAAATCGATTCGGTTTGGTGTTTGGCATATGCTAAGGCCGTTTCGGTTGATAATCTTGAAAATCTGGTTTGATAATTGCTTACAAATAAATCCGCCCGCGGGCAAGGATTTATTCTCCTGCCACATGTGACAATTATAATTATCCAATGCTTTAGTACCAATTTATTAAAATCAAATCATGTTTGCACAGGATATGTGAAGACAAATGACAAATAAAATAGACAGAATACCCTCAATCTACAATCTTCAATTTTCATTTCCCCGATAAATCGGGGCTTAGGATTACGTTATCGATGACGACCGACAACAAAGATCACCAGCTCCAGCATCTAACATCCGAGATTGGCTATCGAACCCGGCTGCAGGAGATCTGCAACAAAATAAATGCTGCCGCTAATTTAGATGAGATTTTAATCAACCTCAAAGATGATATCACCTCTCTTTTTAGAGCCGAGCGAATCACGGTCTATGTCGTCGATTCAAAAAACCGCGAGCTCGTCTCACGATTCAAGTCCGGCAAAGACATCGGGGAGATCCGCATTCCGATCTCGACAGGTAGTATCGCCGGCTGGTGTGCCATCAGAAACGCTAAGATCAATATAAAGAATGCCTACGATCAAAAAGAATTGGTTTCAATCGATCCTGATTTAAAATTTGATGAACGCTGGGACCCGAAGACCGGTTTTACAACGCGGCAAATCCTGGCACGTCCAGTGGTCTTTAAAAATAAACTGCTGGGTGTGATCCAATTAATGAACCGCAAGACGGGGACTTCATTTGTGCAAATTGACGAGCAGTCCCTGAAGGACGTCGCACACATTCTCGGAATCGCCCTGCATAACCAGAAGCGGCTTTCTCAGAAACATGCCGGTGGTAAATTTGATTTTCTGATTGAAAATCAGCTGCTGACCCACCTTGAACTTGATCAGGCGATTGTGCTTGCGGGCCAAAAACATATCCCGCTTGAATCGGTGTTGATGTCGGATATGGAAATCTCCAAAGGGGACATCCTGTCTTCCCTCGAGCAGTTTTACAATACTGAAGCCGTCGCATTCAAACCCGATATGCCGGTACCGAGAAAGCTGTTGGCCGGCCTCAAATTGGCTTTTATGCGCAATAATTACTGGGTTCCTCTGCGTGAAGAAGCAACTCATCATGTCATTGCGATCGACAACCCTCACGACCTGCAGCGGATTGGCGAAATAAAAGCGCTTTTTGGCGGTAAAAAAATCAAGTTTTGCGTCGCCTTGAAGCAGGATATTCTCGATATCATCAAACTTTTTGCAAAGGATGTGAAGGACCGGGCCGGTTTTGAAGCAATCCTGTCTGATCTGCGCGAAGAAACAGAAGAAGTGGATGAAGCCGATAACGATCTCTGCGAAGAAGACAGCGCGGTTGTGAAACTGGTCAACAAAATAATCATCGATGCCCACTCCCGCGGCGCTTCCGATATTCACATCGAACCGTTCCCTGGCAGGGAGAATACCGAGATCCGCATCCGCATCGACGGTGACTGCATGCGATATCAAAGCATTCCATTCAGTTACCGCAATGCGGTGGTATCCCGGATCAAAATCATGTCGGATCTCGACATTGCCGAACGGCGCAAGCCCCAGGACGGCAAAATCAAATTTAAGCAATTCGGCAACCGGGACATCGAGCTGCGGGTTGCCACGATGCCCACTCAGGGATCGGTGGAAGATGTCGTGATGCGAATCCTGGACGCCGGTGAACCCTTGCCGCTCGATAAAATCGGCTTCTCAACAAAAAATTACCAAAATTTTATACGGGCCATATCCAATCCCTATGGAATCGTATTTGTCTGCGGCCCCACCGGATCCGGCAAAACGACCACCCTGCATTCTGCTTTAAAATTTCTTAACCAGCCGGAAACCAAAATCTGGACGGCCGAAGATCCGGTGGAAATTACGCAAAAGGGATTGCGCCAGGTGCAGGTCAAACCGAAGATAGGATTTGATTTTGCTGCCGCCATGCGGTCATTTCTCAGAGCCGATCCGGATGTGATCATGGTCGGTGAGATGCGCGACAGAGAAACCACGTCCATTGGCATCCAGGCATCCCTCACAGGGCATCTGGTGTTGTCGACCTTGCATACCAACAGCGCACCGGAGAGCATCACGCGTTTGCTGGATATGGGGATGGATCCGTTCAATTTTTCCGATGCGATTTTATGCATCCTCGCTCAACGGCTTGCCAGCACGCTCTGCCCCGATTGCAGGCAGCCTTATCATCCGTCAATTGACGAGTATGCTGCCCTTACCCGGGAGTATGGCCCTGACGGCTTCGAGGAGAGTGTGAAAATTGCCTATGCAGATGAGATCAGATTGAATCAACCGGTTGGCTGCGAAAATTGTCATAACAAAGGTTACCGCGGCCGGATGGCGCTGCACGAATTGCTCATGGGAACTGATGAAATCAAACAGTTAATTCGAAATCGGGGCAAAGTTGACGAAATTAGAACCCAGGCGGTAAACGACGGAATGACGACATTGAAACAGGATGGGATACAGAAAATATTCAGCGGATCCCTGGATCTGCTGCAGGTGCGCAAGGTTTGCATCCGGTAAAAAATTTAGAAATTAGATCATTCGAATGAAATAAGTGAGGTCATGATGAAAGATTATGATGATCGATGCATTTGATTTTTTGTCAATAATTGTTCACTATTCAAGCTTTGACGCCATTTTTCCATAAATTTAAAGATCAAGCAACTCACCGGTCTTGAGCTCAGCGCCCATATGCTGCATTTTGGTGCTCAATTCGTTGACTATCGCACTAACCATTTGAGAAACGCTGTCCTCATGGACTAGATAAAATATCTGCATTTTTCGTTTTGGTTTATAAGATTCTCCGTTCACTAGGCCATATTCCTCAGCAAGGGATTTGATTGTGGCCAATGCCTCAGGTATGTTATGGTACCTTTTGTTAGGGTCGCGTGCGCAGGCTTTGAGGATAAAGCCTCGCAATGGACCGGGGATGTCCGGGACTATTTCGGCAGGATCAAGGACGTCACATTCGGTACGCATCTCCATTACCTTCCAGAGATCATCACCGTCAAAAGGTTTCCTGCCGGTTACCATTCTGTAAACGACCAGCCCTAGACTGTAGATATCCGAGCGTGGGTCAACCGGCAAACATCGCACTTGCTCAGGGGACATATAAAAAGGGGTTCCCGCTAAGAAATTCTCAGAACCGGTAGGACAGGCCAATCCAAAATCCAAAATTTTCACCTTGTCATTGGGTAAGATAAAGATATTTCCCGGCTTAATGTCTTGATGAACGATGCCGCTTTGATGGGCATGGTGCAAACCGTTGCATATCTGAATAAGAAAACTTATCACCCGTTCATTCGAAAAACGAACCGTGGATTGTAATAACAACTTGAGGGTGTTGCCCGTCAGGTACTCCATCATAATGAAGACGGTACGATAGCGCTCTTCGATGTCATATACTTTAACAATGTTTTGGTGATTCAGTTTAGCGAGGATTTTGGCTTCCGCTTTGAAGGGCGCAAAAAAATCCGGATTCATTGCCATATCGTGTTTAAGCATTTTGATAGCGACCGGCATGTTTAAATCTGTATGCAGTCCCTTATAAACAATGCTGAATGCGCCTCGACCAATAATGTCCGATGCAATGTACTTGCTGATGGTCCTATCGGCAATTGGTCGCATAGAATCAAAACGGCTGGCAACAATCTCTGTCAGGAAGTCAGAGAGATCGGGATGTTCTAACGAAATATCGTTCAGCATAGGGGCCTTGAGTATCCATAACTCCATGTCCGTTTCCGCATCAACATGGGCTATTTGCGGTTCGCCTGTCAGAATCGAGGTAACACCGACGATATCACCAATTCCTCTGTGGTCAACGGGGTGGAGTTCTCCCTGTTTTTCGACAATGACCAAACAAGAACCACGTTGAATGATAAATGCGCTATCCCTGATCTCACCCTGTTTGATCAGGCGTTCTCCTGCTTTGACAACCCTACATCTCATCCTACTGAAAAGTGATTCTCTCTCTTTCGCGGGCAATATATCAAACAGTTTGTTTATTTTTTCAAAAGCGCCTTCTTCTTTTTGGACATGTTGATAAAAATCGCAGGTGGTGCAGGATACCCTTTTTTCGGCAAAGGTACCTTGTATTTTCCCCCCGCAGCATGTACCTGCCACGGCCCAGCAAACTCTTCCGGCATTTTCCCCCTCATTGATGCCATCAAACGTATCCTCGGAAGCAGCCGGACAAATGCCATGTTCGGCTATCTTTTTACCACCAGGTCCTCTTTCACATTTCATGTACTCCCAGCAGTTTAATTTCTTTTTGACCATTTCACCCTCCTCTTTAACTCGAACGTATTGCTGTGCTGAGTCTGATAATGGAAATACAATAGAAATATTGGATCATTAAAAGAGCCGG
>JASJCE010000206.1 GCA_030066155.1 Desulfobacterales bacterium
AATTCGAGATCAAGCGGCTTCAGCATGTAGCCGGTAAATCCCAGGGAATGGGCCCGATCCTCATTCAGATCAAACTCGCTGGCAGTGATGGCCAGGATTGG
This sequence comes from Desulfobacterales bacterium, assembly GCA_030066155.1. Taxonomy (GTDB): domain Bacteria; phylum Desulfobacterota; class Desulfobacteria; order Desulfobacterales; family JAFDCJ01; genus JAFDCJ01. The sequence goes on from JASJCE010000206.1 coordinate 102, forward strand.
AATCGAGGTCCCGGAATCTTTCTCTGATTGCCGAATGGCGGCGGTTAACTCGTAGCCATTCATCTCCGGCATCTCGATGTCGGTCAGGATGACGTCATAATCATTTTGCCGATACCTCTCCAGCGCATCCTTTCCGTTGACCGCCGTATCGACATTGAATTGAAGTGAATTTAACTGGCTGTGCATAATTTCCAGATTTATTTCGTTGTCCTCCACCAGCAGAATCTTTTCAATTTTACGAGAGGAATCCGCCTCATTGGCAAGGGCACCGCCAAGCATCTGCCGCTCTTCCTCGTAGTCGGCAAACGTCAGGGCAATATTGCGGAACGTATCCTCCAGTGCGACAAAGGCATCAACCAGGTCGGGATCAAAATGTTTGTCCTTGCCCTCCACAATAATTTCCACCGCTTTTTCATGGGGAAACGGCGGTTTGTAAACTCTTTTGCTGATCAGGGCATCGTAAACATCCGCCAGGGCCATCAATCGTCCCGGGAGTGGTATTTCCTCGCCCTTCAGTCCCCGGGGGTAACCGGATCCGTCCCACTTTTCCTGGTGAGTATACGCAATTTCTTTGGCATAATGCAAAAACGAGTCGCCTCCCAGTTTTTGCTCGGTTCTGCGCAGCGCCTCTTCACCATATATGGTATGCTTTTTCATCTCCTCGAATTCTTCATCCGTCAAACGCCCTGCCTTGAGCAACACGTTGTCCCGCACACCGACTTTTCCCAGATCGTGCAGCGGTGCAGACAGGTAAAGCAGTTCGATGATGTCATCGCTCAGTTCATCGCGAAACCGCGGATGGTCCTTCAGGTGCACCGCCAGGGCTTTGACATAGTTTTGAGTCCGTTTAATGTGTCCACCGGTTTCCGGATCCCGATACTCGGCCAGTGTGGCCAAACTTTCAATTGTCACCGCCTGGGTCAGGGCCAATCGCCGGGTGCGCTCGTCTACCAATTCCTGAAGGTTATCCTGATGGCGTTTCAATTCCAGATGATTGTGCACCCGGGCCCGGACCAATTCCGGATTAATGGGCTTGGTAATGTAATCAACGGCACCCATTTTCAGTCCTTTGGCCTCGTCTTCGTCATCGGACAATGCCGTAATGAAGATAACCGGTATCCGCGCGGTCCGCTCGTCTTCCTTTAGACGCCGGCACACTTCATAGCCGTCCATCTCCGGCATCATGATATCCAATAGAATGAGCGAAGGAAGGGCCTTGTGGGCAATCGCCAGTGCGGTTCCGCCATTTTTGGCAATCAGCAGCTTATACCCCCTGCCATCCAGGGTTTCGTGCAGCAATTGCAGGTTGGTTGTATTATCGTCCACAAGGAGAACCTTATCTTCATCTTTCGGAGGATCGGGGGATGCGGCATTGCTCTCGGGCATATTTCCATCTTTCTGTTCAATCAGTTTTTAACGAATGACCACAAATGAACAACATGTGCCAACTCGCAATAACGGGACAACTTGATAGAAAACGCTATAGTTTAAATTTAAATTTATGGCAATGGTATTTTGAGCAGGGAGGTTTCATATAAGCACTGCCGCTGGCCACAAACGGACAGTCTGATGGGAAAAGAAACTTAAAGAATTCACCGCAGAGTTCGCTGAGAACGCTGAGAAATCGTATTATACATAATCTCTGCGTCGCTCTGCGACCTCTGCGGTGAAAAATTACAATGGTGAAGTTTCACATCGTTAAATCCGAAATCCAAAATCTGCAATCGAGTCACCAGTTCCATTTGGCGAACAGCCGTTCGATTTCACCGGACTCCACCAGGTGTGGGAAGCGCTGATCAAAAATGGTTTTAAACTTTTTCCCTTTTTGACTATCGGCGAATACAAGGTAGCGGTCTAACGCCATTACGGTTTCGACCGTATAGCGAGAAACTTCAATAATGCCCGTATTCAGGACCGACTCCATGTTATTGCGGGTATCCATGAAAAAATCGATCCGATCGTTGTCAAGTCGACGCAGAATCGTTTCCCGCCGGCCGAACTCCCTTTTTTGGACCGGCACTTCCAGAAAATGATCGTAGGCATACCCTTTGATCCAGGCCACCTGCCGGTGTTTGAGGGATTGCTGGCCGCTCCACTGATTCAACCGGTTCCGTTTGAACAGCACCAGCACATAATCCTGGATAAATGGATAGCGGGAGAAGAGACCACCCTGGATCTGCTCGGGATAGATTCCCACAGCCGCATCGACCCGGTTCTTTTTTACCAGGCTGACCGAGCCCTTGTACGTCCTGATGATAAATTTGGTTTTAATTCCGATGGGCTCGTAGACGGCTCTGACAATATCCCAGTATAAGCCGGTCCCGTCCCGGTTGGTTGCATTGGCCCACTCTTCACTGGCCATGATGATTTCAGCGGGTGAATTTCCGGCGAAGGCGGGCGATATGGTGAAGATTAATAATAACAGAAGCGCAAAACAGACAATTTTTTGGTAAGATGAGTGCGGATCCGGAGCCATTTTTCTGGGATTCCTTTCGGCTAAACATTGACATCAAATTCTCAGATCCATACCGACAGATGACAGGACGTGCTGTTTTCTTGTATCGACCGTAATTCTAAATCCTTGAGGAGAATTAAAGATATAAATCGTCTTGGGGTCCAGGAATTTCGGGTTTGATCAGTTGAAAAGGACGTGATTTGAGATTAGGTTAGGTAACTGAAATGCGAGTTGTCAGAACGGATTCAGATAAACGGAGCCTGCGAATTGGGAACCTGCTTAAATCACCCCGACCGAGAAACCAGCTACACCTGCCTGAAATTTAACACGCATATGTGTGAAGACTGCCTCGAATGCCGCGATCCGAAAATCTACTGCAAATTCCGGACATCCTGCCCAATTCATTTTATGACCGAAAGACAGGGCAATCTGGATGGTGATGAGGAGGGAAAGTAGATTTCAGAAAATCAAAATCGTCCAACCGATGACGGCGGCAGCATGGGTTGTGGTTTTGCGAACATAGCATCCCGATCAACATCCTTGATTTTGTCGATGCAATCCTGCAGTGCTTCTTCCGGGGTTGCTCCTCGGCCATGATATTCTTCCTTGGCAAGCCGAGTTTCCATGGGAACTGCCGGTCCGGCAATAAACTTGGCACTGCCTTCCCCGGCCATCACTTCATACAGACGGATCGTAATGGTATCCTCTTCGGACCGGATAAATTTATAATCAATGGTTTTCAGCAACAGCTGCTTATCTCCAATTTGTATCATTTCATTAGCCCTTCACGTTGCCAAATTGAGTAATGTCGAAGCACCCGAATCACAGTTAAGGCCATTGCCGCTCCGGAATCATTACTAACTTTTTGCGAAGCAAAATCGAATCTTAGGATACTACTTCAAGGTTTCCGATAAAGGTCGTATGACAACGCATCCGCCTCGGCCTGGCAATCGCGGTTAGGTTTGATAGCCCTGGAACGCTGGGCGGCAAACTCTAATTTGGCTTTTTCGAGATCAGCCCGAAATCCGGGATCAGCGTGTAGACGGGCAACAGTGGCGGCACCTAACATACGACCTGCGACCACATCACTGTACCAGTGGACATTGCAGACGATGCGGCTTTCACCATAGGCCCGACCGCGGAATAGAATTTCATCAACCCGATCCGGCGCAATCTCGCTCAAGATGAGTGCCCAGGCCCAGCCAATCGCAGTATGGCCGGAGGGATAGGAGCCATTTGATAGCAGAAATTCTATATCGGCCGGGGTGCAAATCGGTTCGTCATTGACTACGAACGGCCGTTGTCTTTGATAGTGGCTTTTCGCGTAATAGGTGGAAAATCCGGCATCGGACAGCGTCCGGCGCAACAGCAGGTAAAGGTGGGGGGTGTCTTTTTCGCTGATCGGGACTCCCAGCGCGCAGGAGAACGTATCCGCCGCCCGGGGAAACATCAAATTGGCGTCTTCCACGGCCAATACCCCGCGCAGGGTATCGCGCAGGCGGATGCCCCTGCGGCTGACTTCGGTATCAAGCTCAAACCCGGCCGAACCGCCAGCTGGAGGCGGGGGCAGTATTGCCAGGCTGTTGGGAAGCAGGGCCTGATCGAGATAACCGGCCAATATTCCCGGCCGTATCTCCATCACTTTATCTGATTTACTCTGCTTCTGGTTTACTGCACAGCCCGCAAAAAACATAATACAGAGCTTACCGATCAATATATAAATTAATGCTTTTTCTGATATTCGGTTCACTTGCATTCTCCGCGTTGTCAGACCCAAAATTATTTTTTGAGATGGTTTTTTAATCTTTACACCGGACGGTAATCATTTTAAATCGCGGTTGCAAACCGCTCTCACAATTATTTTTTGATGCTTACGGAACGTTTGGAGATTTTTCTGCCACTTTCAAGATCCGACTGGCCAGCAGTCTCGTCCCCCCTTGCATAGGTATTAAGCAATGACGCAAACGAATCCTAAAACCATACATCTGAAAACTGATATAGCCGCAAAAAGGCGCAAAAAGCGCAAAAGTTAATTTTCGCCGTCAGTAATATCAATAAGTTACAAAGTCAAAATTTGACAATTTTGACTTTTTACGAGACCGACAAAACTGACACCCGAAACCTTCATTTGCTATGGTCCGTGATTACCCTGCCCGGACTGCGAAAAGCCAGTCCCTGGTTGTTATACAGATTCGACATGACCGCCTCTATAATGGGCTGATTGACTGGTCGGTCCGCTTCCCATTGAACCAAAAAGTTTGCTCCCGCCCCGCCGGTCGTGTCCTGCGGTTCCACAAAATAGATTCTCGTAGCGAGGGGTGCCAATCTGACAGGACTCAAAATATAACGCTTTATCTTTCTGCCATCTGAATCGAAATAATCGGCCAGTAATACCGTGATCGAGTATTTGGGATCCGTATTTCGTATGCTGAGTAGTGTCGACAGTTGAAATTTAGTATTCAGGTTGTTGACAAACACATTTGAATAGGTTGAAACGTAAACGAGTTGACCATTTGAAAGTTTTGGGGTGGATTGTGCAGTAGCAGAATCAGTGGTGACGAGCAGCAAAAGAGCTAAAAAAAACGCCTTCCGAATTCCGAAATGTGGACTTTGCATGATCTGTTTCTCCTGGTTAATAGGATGGCCGACTAGCGGGACTAGGTATTTAAAGGAATTATTTGCATTGGGAGCGGACCTGATTTACAGGTACTGGGAACAAAATTTGAGTGTCGCAGAATCTTGCTGCAATGATGCCCCATCCGATTGCGGTTCGACATTCCAAATGCAACCGTTGCTTTTCGGATGGGATCTAAACATCATCGCAGTTTTTATGTAACAAAACGATATACATCCGCTACCGATCTCTATTTTTTGAAAACCGATAAAAAGGCTTTTTTGGCCGCTGCAATCGCATTCTTATCCTTAATAATCTCACTCAGTTCTCCTGGATCCAGATGAATGGCCCCGCAGTTTTCATTGACACATACATCGACTTTAACGTTGCCCTCATCGATCTCCGCCAGGCTCTTCGTTCCACACCGAAAGCAATGATACTTATGCTCTTCGGCGTATTTCTGGTTAGCTTTTTTTGCCGTTTTTCGCCGGAGTTCTTTGAGTCTGCGTGCATCCTGTTCTGCGAAAAATGCTTCCTCGGATCCTTTTTTTACTTGAAACTTAACAGAAACTCGATCAGCGCCCATAATTGCCTCCTTTGTTTTCGAACATGTTAAACCAAACAAACTGCGGTTCGCATATAGTAGTAGATTAAAAACCACTTAAAATGTATTGTTTAATATCACCAGCGATTTTAATGTCAACCCCACTGTTCCAGCAGAAATTTGCCGGTCCGCCATACGTCTATGGATTGCACAACCCCTATGATCCTTATACCCGACATTCTTAACGTCACGCTATGTTTACCGTAGCCGTTTCAAGGCCAGCATGGTGATATCATCGAACTGACGTCCCCGTTGGAATTCCGTAAGGCGAGCTTGAATGTCTCGACAAAGTTTGTCCAAACTAAAAGATCGTTTTTCCTCTAATATTCCCCGCAATTTATCGAGGCCGAATAACTGCTCTGCCGATGATGTGGCCTCGGTTACGCCATCCGTATACAGGAACAGGGTTTGGCCAGCTTCCAATTCTACGGTTTCTTCTTTGTAGGACAGATCTTCCATAAAGCCCAACGCGGCACCGTGCGTTGAAGCCCATTCTGAGGAAGACCCATCTGAGTCGACAAGAAGGGCGGCACTGTGTCCGGCATTTGTTGCGGTTAATTTGCCGCTTGACACCTCATAAAATGCCAGAAACACCGTGACGAACATGCCCGCCTCGTTATTCTGGCACAGCACATTGTTTGCTTTTGCCAGCACTATCGAAGGGGATGAATGATCGACAGCTAAAGAGTTGATCAGGGTACGGCTGACCATCATAAACATGGCAGCCGGAATTCCCTTATCGGACACATCGGCGATCACCATGGCCAATGTATCGTCGTCAACAAAAAAGAAATCGTAAAAATCCCCGCCGACGTAAAGGGCCGGCTGCATCAGGGCAAACAGGTCAAACTCGTTGCGGTCCGGATAGGCGGGAAATCGGGACGGCAAAATATGTTTTTGAATCTGGGCCGCAATGTTCAGTTCGTTCTCGACTTTTTCCTTGGCGGCCCGCAGATCGAACTCCACCTGCTGTAATTTTAAAACTTCCCGGGTGCGCTCTTCAACCCGCTGCTCCAATATGACATTTTGATTTTTTAAGAACTCCCGGGCCGCTTTCAATTCCAGATGGCCTTTGACCCGGGCCTGCACAACCGGAGGACTGATGGGTTTGGTAATATAGTCCACTGCCCCCAGTTCCAGGCCTCTGGTCTCATCCTGGGTCTCGCTTTTGGCGGTGATGAAGATGATCGGGATATCTCGGGTTTTGGCGTCGGCCTTCAGTCTGGAGCAGACCTCATAGCCATCCATGTCCGGCATCATGACATCCAGCAAGATAATGTCCGGGGGGGGATCTGAGGCCGCCAGTTTGAGCGCCCGTTGTCCGGTGACGGCCGCCAGAATTCGATAATCGTCCTTCAGGGTTTCCATTAAAACCTGAATGTTGGTCGGCGTATCATCAACTATCAGTACGGTCTGTTTTTGGACCGGCTCATTCATCCTAGCTCTCCTGCACCTCGTCTACCCGATGCTGCTTACAAAGCGGATAATCTCGACAACACGCAATCCAAAGAAACCTGCGATTTTGGGTCCGCACTACCCGTGCCATCTCACCGGACGCGGAAAAGATGAATCTTTGTTTCATATCACCCTTTAAAATACAAGCGTTTTAGAGTAAGGTAAATGTCATGGACAAATTGGAGTACAAACCTATTGGTATCATCCATACGCCATTTGATACACCTCAGGGGACCCCAATTCAGCCTGCAGGTGCCAGTGGCACCGCTGGGAGTATCGAGATATTCCCGGAATTCACTCCCGGTCTGGCAGATCTGAAAGGGTTTTCGCATATATATATTATTTATCACTTTCATTTGTCCCGAAAATTTCGTCTGAGGGTCAAACCGTTCCTGGATGATCATGAACGGGGGTTGTTTGCTACCCGTGCCCCCTCCCGTCCCAATCCCATCGGCTTATCAGTGGTCCGCCTAATGGATGTGATCGACGGCAGATTGGAGATTCTGGATGTTGATGTCGTTGACGGTACGCCATTGCTGGACATAAAGCCCTATGTCCCGGAATTTGATGTGTTTCAGGCCGAACGCATCGGTTGGATTGGACAGAAAACCGACGGTATTGATAAGGTGGTTGATGACGGCCGTTTCAGTTAACAACAAAAGGATGACGTACTATGGATCCACTTAACACCTTTCTACCAATAAACCCCACCGGCGAGTTGTGACCGCCGGAAACCATTATAATTCCCGTGATTGGAATTATTGTCCTTTTATTGATCGGCAGATTCGGACCAAAGGCTCTGGCCTTCGCCAGGCAGGTGATCGCAAGGTCTAATACCCGAGAAGAAGGATCGACTGCCATTTAATTTGTTATCAGACCGGCCAACTTATCCGCTATATTCCCAAACGCCTGTGTTACAGCCGAATTGCTGTGAATATCCTGATAACAGGTTCCCGAATCCCCGCAGGCGACCATTCGCGGGTCGAACGGAATACTGCCCAGGAAGTTCAGGCCCATCTGCGCGGCTGTTTTTACACCACCTCCCGATCCGAACAGTTCGATCATCTCATTGCAGTGGGGGCAGGCGAATCCGCTCATATTCTCGATCAGGCCGAAGATTTCCATGTTGACGGTTTTGCAAAAATTTATGGATTTGCGAACATCGGCCAATGCGACCTCCTGGGGGGTGGTAACGATAACAGCCTTTGCATCGGAAATCGTCTGGGCAACCGTTAACGGCTCATCTCCGGTACCGGGTGGTGAGTCAATAACCAGAAAATCAAGAGCGCCCCAGTCCACTTCACCGATGAATTGTCGGATTGCTGAAAATTTTAAAGGTCCGCGCCAGATGATGGCATCGTCTTTATTGGGAGACAGCGATTCGATCGAGATGGCGCTCAACTTTTCCGAATATTGCATGGGCGTCAGTTTCCGGTTCTGGTTCACTTCCGGCATACCGTCGAGAGCCAGCATTCTGGGTACATCCGGACCATGCAAATCAACATCGATAATGCCGACCTTAAATCCTTTGTTGGCGAGTGCAATGGAGAGATTTACCGAGGTGCTGGTTTTGCCGACTCCGCCCTTTCCGCTCATGACAAGGATCTTGTGCTTGATTTTGCCCAGAGAATACTTTACCGCTGCATCCTGTTCTGCCTGCAACTGCTGGGGGTTTTGGGGCATTTCACTTTGAATATCCATATGTATAAGAACTCCTTTATGGGTTTGATCTAACTTTAGTTGTTCATACTAAATTTCAGCCACGAACCCTTAGAATGTCGAATGATGATTGACGAATGCCGAAAGCCTTAACCTTTCTCCTTTATCCTTTAACCTTATACCTTACACCCTACACCTTATACCGTATACCTTACACCTCGTACCCTGATTAATGGTCTATTAATCAGCATCGTCTGACTTTTTCCGTGTTCGATAAAAATCCGTATCCTGGCATGAAGGACAATGGGGAGGCCGACCGGTGCCGACCGGCTCTTCCCACTCGTGCTCGCAGGAACTGCAGCGGAAAGTTCGGGCCCGGTCGATCAGTTGATAATTGCCGCCCTCCACGTTGATCGCCTTGCCGTTTATCAGGGCATCGGCGACCGCCTCACGGGCTCGCTGGATAATGCGTCCAAAAGTCGCACGGGAAACGCCCATATGACGCCCGGCTTCTTCGTGAGACATACCCAACAGGTCGGAGAGCCGTATTGCCTCGCGCTGGTCAACCGTCAGACAGACCTCCTCCAGATCGAACATGGGAATCCCCCTGGGCTTGAAGTAACTGATTTCCGGATTGAAAGCGACCCGGCGCTCTTTTTGTGGTCTAACCATAGGCCTCCCTTTATGAGATTATTCTCGAAAGCAGAAATCTAAATATTCCCTCACAAATTGTCAAGAACCGCTGGAATGTGGAATGTCGAGTGTCGAAGGTCGAAGGAAAAATGGGTAGTACTGAGGACCAGAAGTTTGTTATCCGATCAGACTGGCCGCTCTTTCAGGCCAGAGGCGATTATATGAAACTTCGTAAAGCTTAAATTCTAAAAAGATTGAACGTCCAACGCCCAACGTCCAACATCGAACGTTCAATGTGGATGACGTTACGCTTTATCGATTCTAATTTATGAATAAATTAAAGCCTTTGGTGTGCCTGTACCCAAGCTTGTCAAATGGCAGTCGGTTCGAATTCTCAAAGTGGATTCGCTGGAGCAACACAAATGCCACATGTTGTTCATTTTAAAATCGATAGAATACGTTATTCGACGTTGGACGTTGAACGTTCGATGTTGGACGTTCGTTAGTTTCTTTTATTGTTCAGACTGAACGCTTGCAGTCAGAGCTGGCGCTCGCGTTAAACTACACCATTAAAATGTGGTTTTAGCTGCGGTTTCGGATTTTCACAAATTTACCTTCCGCCGGGTCAGTTGATCCGGATGATAGGTTCCCAATCCCCATTTTTGGCCGAGCCTGATAAATCCGATTTTTTCCGGTTTGCGACCGAAAAGCAGGGCCGCTCCGGCATCTGCAGCAACCGGATCATTGCTGAGAATCAGGGTGTTTTTCGAAATCGCATCCGTTGTTCTGCCGCCGGACGGGCCGTTGCGGGTCATGATCCGAATGCCGTCGATTAAGGTAACGGTCGGCTTGAAAAATTGGGCCAAATCTACAATGGTCATGTGGATATCCTGATGCAGTTTATTGCGGCGGCCGCCGACGGCCCCGATCCAGTTTTTCATGCCAAGTGTCAGGCCGCTCAGGGAATGGTGCTTGGCTACGGGCAGGTTTATCACCTTGTCGGCTTCAACGATGGGAACGAAGACCGGCCACGTATCCAGACGATTGCCGCGCAGCTTCATCGGGCGCATTAGAGACGAACGGGGATAAATCAGATCGGCCCCCGTTTTTTTGGCAACCATCCCGGCACCCGTCAGGGCGAAACATTGTCGGGCATCGTGTATCGTGTGATCGGCAATCCGCACCTTTTTGGCACCGGCCTCCTGGCACAGTTCGATCACGGCCTGCAGCACATGGGGATTGGTAGTTGCCGCCATTTCGGGTCGTCTGGCCCAGGAAATATTGGGTTTGACAACTACGACATCCCCTTTTGAGATAAACTTCGAGATTCCCCCGGCCGCTTGGAAAGCTTTTCGGGTCAATTCTCCAACATCATAACCTTCAGTTACGCCAATTGCCTCGACCAAAAACTTTCCCCGTGATGATGCTGTCCAACCTGCTTCAATCCAATCAGAGGAGAGAGTTGCAGAACCAGCGAGTGTCAGGTATCCTGAAAATTTCAGAATTTTCTTGATCGATTCCCGTCTGGTAAGCGGTCTTTCAAAGTTCATCGTGTTCACCTTAATCCCTTAATCCCTCAATTCCTCAATTCCTAAATAAACACATCCTCCTGCCACCCCAGCTTCAATAATTCTATCCGCTCCGGGTGGCAGTTGCCCAGTCCGAAACGGGTTTCACCGGCCTCAATGTGAAGCGGGCGCGGACTAATCGGACGCTCTTCACCGAAATAAAGGTCTCTTTTGGCCTGGATAATGTGGGCGCCAGTCGC
>JASJCE010000207.1 GCA_030066155.1 Desulfobacterales bacterium
GGTGCCGAAGGCGTAAGACGTCAGTGATTTGCCGCGAAATATCTCTTTGTACCGATTTGTGACGGCACCACTCTTGACCAGGTCCATCAATGGATCCGTGAAAAACAGGGAGTGTATCCCGAGGTGTTGTCGGTGTACCAGATGCCGGCCGAGGGATTCGTACAATGGACCCACGGAAAACGCAATGCAGCTGCCGTCTTCAATCACTGACGCGACATTGGCTGCGACTCGATCGAAAATATCTTCCAGCGGCCAGCGCTCGAAGAAAATCGGTGGTTCGGTGGACTGGATCAGGATGTCGAAGTCAGATAGGGGAACATATGTATCGCCGTGGGTTATTGGAATTTCCGTGTTGATTTCACCGACTTTCAGCGAAGCCTTTTCCATTGCCTGCCGGATCACATCGACGGCCACTCCAAAGCTGCAGTAACCGGCTTCATCGGGCGGGGTCACCTGGACCACGGCGACATCGATCGGTATGCGACCGGAGGCGATTAAATCCGGAATTTTCGAAAAACTGGCAGGGATCAAATCCACCATCCCGGCCGTGATCGCTTCATCGGCAACATATCCGGAGTAGAACGTTTTAAGGCGATACGTATTGGTTTTCAGTGCTTTGAGGGATATCGCGTCGGCCAGACTGACCAGTTGAATCAATTCGAGATCTCTCAGGTTTGCCGAGCTGGCGGACATCAGATGTTTGACCAACGTGCGCGGTTCCCCGACGCCGGTCCCCAAAAATATACTCATTCCCGGCTCGATCATGTCGATGACCCGCCGGGGAGAAACAACCCTGTTTTTCCAGCCAGGGTCATCTGATTTTTTTTTAAGTCTTTTGAGCACGATCCCCACCGTTACGACGACTGATACAGCCGCAAAAAGCGCCAAAGTAAATTTCCGCTATCATTAATATCAGTTAGTTACAAAGTCAAAATTCGACAATTTTGACTTTTTACGAGACCGCCAAGACTGATTTTCGAAATCAGTCGTTCAAAATCAAATTCATGTTTGCTTTGGTAGGCAATCAACCATATGTTAATCCGAAGTTCGGACTCCCATTGATCCTAATCGATTCGGTAAAAAAATGAAATTCTTTTCTTTGTTTGAACGCGGATTGGAACAGATTATTGACCGTTTCTACGCTCGGTGGCCGCAGCCCTTCCCCGGTATCGAACGCCTCAAGCGCTGCAAAATAATTTCTCATCGGGGTGAATACGACAATCAATCTGTCTTCGAAAACACCCTGCCGGCTCTGGACACCGCCGGAGATGCCGGTGTTTGGGGGATCGAATTTGATATCCGCTGGACCAAAGATCTGCACCCGGTGGTTATTCATGATCCGGATCTAAAGCGTGTCTTCGGCACCGATATCAAGGTTGCAGATGTCAGGCTGGAGACCCTGAGGGTGCAATGCCCCCAGGTTCCAATGTTATCGGAAGTCATTCGGTGCTACGGGCGAAAATTGCATTTGATGGTTGAAATAAAGTTTGAGAGGTACCCGGAACCTGAACGGCAGAATGAGATTTTAGCAGACTGTTTCAAGAGCCTCAAACCCAAAACGGACTATCACTTGATATCCCTGACACCGCAGATGTTTGATTTGATCACTTTTGTTCCGGTGTCAACTTTTGTTCCGATCGCCATGTGGAATTTCAATCGATTCAGCCGCCTGGCGCTGGAAAAAAAGCTGGCGGGTGTTGCCGGTCATTATGTGTTGCTCAACCAGGCGATGGTATCCCGGCACCGTGCCAACGGACAACTCATCGGCACGGGCTATCCGGGATCCAAAAACTGCCTGTTTCGGGAAATCAACCGCGGCGTTGAATGGATTTTTTCAAATAATGCCGGCCAGTTGCAATCAGTTGTGCATCAACTCGTCGAAACCGGCGAGTGATGTTGGATAGCGATTACCCCTGCATGGCGACGTTCTGCAGGAGAGCGTGTTGCTACAGGATTACGGCCGGGTCAATTTTTACCCGTCCCCCCTGGATCCCTTTAATGACGCCTTTAACCCGAACCCGGTCTCCGGGTCTAACGTTTTGAAGCGACTTTTTCTGATTGTCATCCAGGGGATAAACGATAACCAGAGCGCTGGGGACCTGTGAATTCGGCCTTGTTACGATCTGGCAGCTGGAATTGGAATTTGTACTGACAAAAACTTCCAGATCCCACTGTACAATTTTACCGGTAATTTTATGGGCCTGCTTTATGACATAGGGATTATTGGGGGCCTTTTTGCCCTTCAGCACCGCCACTAATTCGGTTACATTGACCGTATCCACCGGTGCGGTAACGACTTTTTGCATGTCGCCGGATTGATCTTTCGCGGCCGGGATAGCAAATGCCGCGGCCAAAGCAAGACAGCCGATTCCGATGATTACCATCAGCATGATGCTTGATTGGTTTTTTTTGCCGCAATGCGGACACATCTTGACTGATTTGGCAAAACCTTCTCCACATGATTTGCAGGTTTGTAGAAATGAGCTGTGATCCATAATTTATCCTCTTCCATAGTTTGATGTGCACGCCAATTGAAAGTGCTACTGATTTACTATCGGCTGTTTTCGGTTTGACATTAATTTTTTTTGAATTTTAAGGTTACGTTCTTTGCGTAGAAGTAATCCGTTATTATAGTAAATTATTCGCCACAATAGGAAGGAAGTTTAAGATTGGTTTTTTGAGGGCCGAAACTTGACTCAGGCTGTCAATCGGATCGGCGGATAAATTACGTTCAAATGAAAGGAGAGTTATCTATGAAGCGAGGCTTGCTTGAAAGACTAAACTCGGACGGAGTCGTCTGTGCCGAGGGGTATTTGTTTGAAATGGAGCGGCGCGGCTACATGACGTCCGGTGAATTTGTACCGGAGGTGGCATTGGAAAATCCGGATGCACTGCAGATTCTTCACCGGGACTTCCAGCATGCCGGCTCGGACGTCATCGAGGCTTTTACCTATAACGCGCATCGAGAAAAAATGAGGGTTATCGATAAAGAGGATTTGCTTGAACCACTGAACCGCAATGCGCTGAGAATCGCACGTGAGGTGGCGGCTGATGTCGAAGACGGTCAGGAGCCGAATCTGTTTGCCGGCAACATCTCCAATTCAAACATTTGGAACCCGGCGGAGCCCAAATCTCAGCAACAGGTTCGGGAGATGTTTGAAGAAATGGTTGGCTGGGCCTTTGATGAAGGTGTGGATTTTATTATCGGAGAGACGTTTTACTATGCCGAAGAAGCCTTTTGCGCCTTGGAGGTCATCAAGCAAACCGGCCTGCCGGCGGTCGTAACCATTGCGCCCATGGCTGAAAATATCATGCGCGACGACTGGCAGATTGTGGATACCTGCAAAGAACTGGAGCAGCGGGGAGCCGACGTCGTGGGAATGAACTGCTTTCGCGGTCCGGCCACCATGATGCCGTATCTGAAAGATATTCGTCAGGCCGTGAGCTGTCACATGGCCGCTTTACCCGTACCTTATCGAACAACCGATCAGCAACCCACGTTTTTTAACCTCGACGACAACCACGGCTGTACGGTGCCATCTCCCCATGGTCGAACTTTTCCGACCGCCCTGGATCCGCTGTACTGCAACCGCTATGAAATCAGGCAATTCGCCGATGAGGCCTGGCAACGTAATATCAGATACCTCGGTGTTTGCTGCGGTGCCGCCCCTATGCATATTCGTGAAGTGGCGGAAGCCATGGGCCGCCGGCCGCCTGCAAGCCGGTACTCGGAAAACATGAAGAAACACTTCATGTACGGGGACGACGAGAAGCTGCCGGAACATATCACCGACTACGGGGATAAGGCCTGAGGGGACTCGCGATAACATGGGTTGTCCGGTACTTGGGGTTAGGTTGAAGATAACCGGCGCTACCATATGCTAAATCTGCTGATGGTTTCAGGTTTCAGGTGTCAGGTTTCAGGGGATACTGAATCCCCTGGTCCAGACCGAACTTAGCAGCAATATGGAAGATAAGGCATTATTGAGAACTTATGAAGAGAACAGTAAGAACCCGTCAGATTGTACCGGGGCTGGCTGAACCTTGAACCCTTATCAGGATAAAACGGAAGGCCACCACCAGTGAAAGAAGGTCCATTTTATAAGCGACTGCGATCCAACAGGTCGAAGTATTTCACTGAAACCTGAAACCCGACACCTGAAACCTGAACCTAGCTGGTTACGCAAATTACTTCTTTAGCCCCTCCAGGGTCGGATATATACTCTCGATTCATCTGGGATTGCTCAATCCTCGGACAGGTATTTCGCCTGTTCGCGTCCTTTTTCTTCATCTACAAAGTAGAATAGAACTGCTCCGGCGGTAAATAGAATCAAAATGGAGGCGATGCTCCAGCGGGAGGCTGTGCGGCCGATCTGGATCAATTCCTGGTCGGTTGGCGCTTCCGGCATCAGCATGCGGCTGACGGCCAGGCCGACGATCGCCATCAAGGCCGGCCCGATGATGGCTGCAAATTTGCCCAGCATGTTGTAAAATCCGTAAAATTCGGCAGCTTTGTCTTTCGGGATGAGACGGGAATAATAGGAGCGGCTGAGAGCCTGAATACCGCCCTGCGCCAACCCGATCACGACCGCCAGAATATAGAATTCATATTTTTGGGTCATCATGGTGCCGTACACCGTCACCGCCATGTAAATGGCTATGCCCACATAAATCATTTTGCGCACGCCCCATTTCTGCCCCAGTTTGCCGTACACCAGAGCTGCCGGAAATCCGACGAACTGAACAATCAGCAGGGCCACAATCAGATCCGAGGACTCAAAGCCCAGGGAAAGTCCGTATTTGACGGCCATGCGAATGATCGTATCGACCCCATCGATGTAAAACCAGTAGGCAGCCAGAAACAACATGACAACTTTCATGTGTTTCAGCTTCCTAAAGGTGCCGAGCAGTTGTCTGAATCCCGCCTTGAATGCCGATTCATCCGCCGACAAGTTCGAGGTGACCCTGGCCTCTTTGACCCAGGCAATCGTGAACAGCGTGAACGACCCCCACCAGACCGCAACGGTCAGAAATGATACTCTCACGGCTGCCGCTGCGTCGGGCAGCCCGAATTTTTGCGGCATCAGGGTCATCAAAACGTTGAGCAGGAACAACAACCCGCCGCCCAGGTAGCCCATGGAAAATCCCAGGCTGGAAACGTAATCAATTTTGTCCTCATCGGCCACGCTCGGCAGCAGGGAATCATAAAAAATATTGGCGCCCGAAAACCCGATAATGCCCATGGTATAAACGAAGATTGCCAATGCCCACTGGCCCTTCTGAACCATGAACAATCCAATGGACATCAGGACCCCCAGGTAGGCGAACAACAGCATAAATTTCTTTTTGGCCGAGCCTTTATCGGCAACAGCCCCCAGCACCGGCGCCATGAGGGCCACGATGAGGCTGGCAATTGAATTGCCGAAACCGAGTTGGGCCGTACTGACCGTGACGTCGGCACCGTAGCTCCAGTACTCTGTAAAAAAGACCGGAAAAAATCCGGCCATGACAGTTGTGACGTAGGCGGAGTTGGCCCAGTCGTACATGGCCCAGCCCCAGATCGCTTTTTTATGCTCATCCAAGTCGCTACCTCCGTCCTATCGGAATAAGATATACCGGAAGTTCCTCGTCCGGCAAGTTTGCGATTGCTTTGATCGCGTTGTCCCTGAAAGCGCCAATCACCACGGTGCCTATCCCCAGCGCTACCGCCTGCAGGCATACGTTCTGGGCGGCATGGCCAACTTCCATAAATAAATAACTGATTCCGCGCTCGCCGTATCTGCGGGTTATGCGTTCTTTTACGGCGCAGAACAACAGCACGGCAGGCGCTTCGGCAATGAATTTCTGTTGAAGGGCGGCGCGGCAGATATCCTCCCGCCGATCGCCAGCGGCGGCCGGTATCAACACATGCCGGTTCACCATGTATTTGTAAATGCCGGCCGGAAGTTTTGCGACATTGCCGGCTATGAGGTGAATTTCCAGAGGATACAGCGCCCCGGCCGAGGGGGCCGTTCGGTATCCTCTGGGGCTGGTAACACCCTGAGCCGACCACAGCAGTTGGGAAATATCGTTTAGCACCAGGGGCTTTGGGCTAAAGGCGCGAACCGATCTTCTCTTAAAAAGGGTGACCTCAATCGACACTGTGCCGTCATAGGAGGGGGAGGGCAGTTCAATACATGGCTCCGATTGGTCGGTTGGCATAAATGAACTCCGCAATTTGGAGTTATGGCAGGATTAGCGGAAAGTGATTTGATATACTGTTATATCCTTAATATCCCACGCAAAGACGCCAAGGCCTACACTTTGGGTTACCCCAGAGGAGTTTACAAAGTTAATCGCTATAACGGCTGTATTTAGGTTTCAGATTTCAGGTGTCAGGTTTCAGTAAAAGGACTCCACCCGTTGGTTGATCATCTTCCATAAAAGGCATTACCTTTTACCGGCTTTGACATTTAGCTTTGCCCCAATGGGTGTTCACGATTCAGGAAACGGTATTCGCTGAAACCTGACACCTGACACCTGAAACCTTCTTCCATCATTAATTCCTAGTGCTTTTGCACCGCCTGAATTTTATGATGCAATCGTTCGGCACGCAGGCAGAAGGTTTCCAGTTTGGCATTGATCAGTTGGGGAAACGGTGAACCGTCGCTTTCGATGGCCAGAAATGGAAGCTCATCTATATCCGTCAGCACTGTGCGCAGCTCGCTGGTCTGAGGCTCGGCGGCCAGTTTGTCATTGCTGTTCATGGCCTCATTCAGGATGGACTCCGAGAGCCGGTTGGGCATGCATCCAAAGGGACCGATGGCGATCACGCCGCAGGAATGGGTGACAACCTCGGTCAAGGCACCGCCGACCGTCAAAACGGCTTCTCCCGGTAGATCTTTGGAAATATAGCGCGTGGCGTGGCTCATAATTGCATCCATATCCAGAGGCTCTGCCTGCACCAGACCGGATTTGGACAATATGGCTTTGATCCGCTTCTCGTATCGGGCCTGAAATTTGTTTCTGATTTTCAGTTTGATTCTTTCGATAAAATTGAGCTCGTCGGGACTCAAGCCGGTTTCCACGAGGTAGTTACAGTACAATACCCATTCGGCCACCGGCGAGCAGATGGTGGCGAACCCCATGGCGGCTAAACTCTCGGTCAGGTACTGGCGGGACAACGCATCCCGGCGCACGAATATTTCGCCGGCCAGCGTAACGATGGGGACCTCGCGGGTGGGTCGCTTCAATTCGATGGTTTTAAGGCGTTCGGCGCAGCGGGTGAGCTGGCGTTCTAGTCGATTATAGTCTCCGTCCCCGACTTCCATCTCGCTCAATATATTCCGCCACTCCGCTTCGAAGACAGCCATGGCTGCGGCGGT
The DNA here is from genome assembly GCA_030066155.1 of Desulfobacterales bacterium. Taxonomy (GTDB): domain Bacteria; phylum Desulfobacterota; class Desulfobacteria; order Desulfobacterales; family JAFDCJ01; genus JAFDCJ01. The sequence continues at coordinate 7,365 of JASJCE010000207.1, forward strand.
ATCCACCGCATTCGTCAGCAGCATGGATCGAATGTCCTCCATGACATCCGAAACCACAACCGCCCACCAGCCCCGGGTTTCAAAGTCACTGCCCAGGCCAACGTAAGAGTTTTCGGAACTTAAGGTCAGGAGGGCCACATCCGGTATTTCGAGCCGTTTGACCAGATCTTCCATAAAAATGTAGTACTGGCCAAAACGGCAGGGGCCGGAGCCGGTGGCGAAAAAGTACACCAGCACCTCGTCATCGCGTTTGCCGTTGCGAATGTAGCTCAGCAGGGTGCCGGTGGTGAGAATCAACGGCAGGCACTCTTTGCAGCTGGTGTTGGCCCGGCCCAGTTTGAGAACAGCCTCGTCGGATGGCCGGTGTGCCAGGGCATTAAAGCCATACCCTCTTAAAATGGCTGCAAATGCTTCGGATCCGTATTTACCCATGGACGGCAGCAGCACCGTTACCCGGGGATCGGTCATTGGCAGTACCTCACCGCTCGAGGTCACAACACTGGATGTGCCGTTATTGACGACAGTGCGGGCCGGCCGGAAATGGATCTGTCTGGCGACAATTTGTTTTTTGGCCACCAGCTGACGGTAGGCGTTGACAATATCCAGAAATGCTTCAACCCGGGTTTCCAGACCGGCATCCGCTGTATGACTGTCGAGCTCTAACGTCAGCGACGGCTTGCGGCCCATTATATCGCGAAAGTAGCTGACGACGAAGGAATCCGGTCCGCAGGAAAAATTCGTGATGTAGGTGCCGAACAGCTGCGGATGACGCTCGACCACACGGGCCGCTTTCATCATCAGCTTGCCCATCCCCCAGTACATGTGGCGCTTGGAATGCTCTTCTTCCAGGTCCAGAAAATCCAGCGGAATAACCGGGATGCCGCGGGAGGCGAATTTATGGGGTATCCCCATGTGTGCCTCTTCGACAAACCCATTATAAGGACGCGAAAAAAGGATGACGGCAAACTTTGACGGATCCTGTTCCAGTGTTTGAAGCATTTGCCGACCCAGGTCTTTCATCCGTCTCTGACACTGGCGTTGTTGGTGCAGGGCGTTGTCAAATGCGCGCCGGGCCTTTTTGCGGCTGATGCCCATTTGAACTGCAATTTTGATCAGGGGCTGCCGGGCGTCGTCCAGATCGATAGACAGGTCGATCAGAGGCGCCAGCAGCCGGCTGCCCTGCTGTTTAAGCTGATCCAATTTGTTGCGAAAGGTCGTCTGTAGGTAAAATGTCTCACCCTGAACCAGGGGACATACCTGGGACTGGGAGCTGGAGGTGGAATTCTTTTCCCCTGGAACCGCTTTAAAATGGGGCAGGAATATATAATCCGGTGGGTTTTCGATTTCCAGCAGGGTGTGGAAAAAACCGTGGGCCAGCTCCACCGGATAGCAAAAGGAAGCATTGCGCTGATCGACGCCTTCCTGGGACGGACTGTCGGGCATCACGATCTCATAGCCCAGGGCGGCAAAGAAATGCGAATAGAGGGGGTAGTAGGTATTAACCAGGAATGAGCGGTTGAAACCGATGGAGCCGCGGCGAGCTACGCCGATATCCTGCGGTCCATTAACGCCGTACTGGTTATAAATCAGATCCTGACGCATCCGCACCAGATCAAGTTTGCGGATGTCGTAATTGACCTTGTGGCGGATGTTGTAATAGCGGTTACAGGCACCGCCGAAGGGGAACTTCTGGCCCTCGATGTCAATCATCGCGATCTCGCAGCGGCGGTCACATTGCTCCTTGCCGCCCCGACAGGTAAAAGGCTTTTTGTACACGACCTCGCGTGTGACGAGCGTCTGCAGATCGAAGCGTTCGGCCGGTATCAGGCCGCTGGCGATCCGATTCTTGACTTCCAGGGCGACTCCGAACGCGCCCATCAGGCCGGGTTCGGGTGGTACGATGATGGGTTTGCCCACCAGTGAGGCCATTGCCAGCGGTACGGCTTTGTTGTAACAGACGCCCCCCTGCATAAACACTTTTTCACCCACCGGCCGATTGCCTTTGACCCGGTTCGAATAATTCATACAGATTGAATAGACCAGACCACCGACGATGTCTTCGTGGGCAACACCTTCGTGAATGGCATTTTTGATGTCCGATGCGATGAATGCCGCGCATTGATCGTTAAAATTCGGTGGATTCTGGCCTTCAAGGGCGATATCGGCAATATCCTCCATTTCTACGCCCAGGGTTTCCAGCGCGGATTCTTCCAGAAATGATCCGGTTCCGGCGGAACAGGCTTCATTCATAGCATAGTCAGAGGGAACGGCATTTGTAATGTAGGTATATTTGGCATCCTGGCCGCCTATTTCAAAGATCGTGTCGACTTTTGGATCAAAATAAACGGCCGCAGTCGCATGGGCGATGATTTCGTTGATAACGCCGTCCGTCAGTGCATGCAGTCCGGCAATCTGTCGCCCGGATCCGGTGACACCCAGACCGGAAATCGTGATGTGAGCCGAATCGACCTGCTCCTGCACCTGATCCAGTATGGCGCGATAGCAGCGGCGTGATGCACCTACCGGGTCGCCGCTGGTGCGCAGGTAGACCGAAGCCAGCAGGGCGTTGTCCATCGTACGCAGCAGGACTGCTTTGGTTGTCGTGGAGCCTACGTCCAGACCAAGGACGCAATTGTCACCGGCTTCAATGCGGCCGGTTTCCAGGGTTTTGAATTCAACCTGATCGGCAAAATTATCCAGTGGCGGTAAGCTGTCAAAGGTCAACGCTTCATTTACCAGCAGATTGGCATGACCCGGATAGGCCCTGGTTTCATTTTCAAGGGCCCACAATGCGGCACCGAGCGCCTCAAAATACGGAGCTTCGTCCGGCACAACCAGCCCGGGGATTTCCTGCTCAAGATATTCGATCATCATCCGGTTGCGGGCAGTTCCGCCGACAACCATAATGTTGCGACGTTCGACTTTTTTGAGCAGCTCTAAAATCTTATTTGCCATCATTTTGCACAGACCTGCCGTTACCTGGGACTTGGGGATTCCCTTATTGGTGGCATGGGTGCAATCCGATTTGCAAAAAACAGAACACCTGCCGGAGACATGGTGCGGCTCCTCGATGGCCGCCCACTGGGCCGCCTCCTCGAGGCTCACATCCATTCTGCGAAGCTGCTGCAAGAAGAATTCACCGGTTCCTGACGCGCACTTATTGCCGGTGATGACATTCGCGATGCTCCCCGAGCGGTTCAGCGCGTAGACCATAAATGTCTCGCCACCCGCTGAGACCACAGCCGGACAGTCGATCCCGGGAGGCTGAACATAAGGATAGGCATATTCAACTGCTTCCGGTTCAGATATGGAAGTTAGATTGACGAATTTACGAAATTTGCGGCCGGTCGCAGCGATTCGGTCAAAAAACTCCGGTTGAAGCCTGCTGAAAGCTTTCAGGAGGGTCTGTTTGGGGTCTCCTTCATGTGGGTACAATGCATATTCGATGATGCGCGGTTTGCGCTGTGCGGATGTGTTATAATGGTCGCCTCGGTCCAGTTCAAGCTGAACGATGGCTACGGTGGAAGCGCCCAGGCACATTCCGAGTGATCTCAGTTTTTCAGCCATCTGTTTCTCCTGCCTATATCCCAGATTCCGGTGATATCAATTAGCGTCTGATAATTTTTCTGTTCTTAAATGCCGATCACTATGCCAGACCAGATTGGAAGCTAACTCGTGCCCGCTTTGGTTTTGGATGGGTAGTCTTAACAGTTCATTCGTGCATAAACTCTCACCTTTCACGCTTCAGAAAGTTAGCTGCAGATTCCCATCTGCTGAAAATATGTAAAGAATTTGCTCGGGGGAGTCGTGTAGTCTTTCCCTTGGCAGCTATGTCTTCATAAATGATGTACCGAATTTTATGCGATGTAGACCGCCAATAATGACCACCTCATGGCTGGTGCCGG
>JASJCE010000208.1 GCA_030066155.1 Desulfobacterales bacterium
GACCTGTCGATTCGGTTGCCCCGGGTCCGGTTCGACACTTATGATCGGGGCTACAGCCCGGAGCTTGTGAACCGCTTCTTCGACGTGGTGACAGTCCAGAAAGCCGGATCGACCCTGATGATTGACGGGCTTGACATTTTGCTCCAGACCGGAATCGGGCTTCTCGTCCTCGGATTTTATCATCCGCTGCTGCTGGTATTTGACATCTTGCTCATTGCTGTGATTTTATTTGTTGTGTTCGGTCTGGGTCGCGGTGCTGTCGCGACTGCACGCAAAGAATCGAGCGCCAAATATGCGGTTGCCGGCGCTCTCGAAGAGCTCACGCTGGATCCGATGACCTACAGATTTACAGGTGCACCGGAATTCGCCCGTGCGCGTCTTTCCGATCTGGCCGGAGACTACATATTTGCGCGACGCAAGCACTATTCGTTCATTTTCCGGCAGCTTGTTGGCGCGGTCACGCTGCATGCGGTTGCGGCCACCGCGCTTTTGACGCTGGGCGGCTTTCTCGTGATTCGCGGACAATTGACGCTTGGCCAGCTGGTTGCCGCCGAGTTGATTGTATCGGTTGCCCTGGCATCCTTCGTCAAGTTCGGCAAGCAGTTTGAGGCGACTTATGACCTGCTGGCCGGAGTCGATAAGCTCGGCATTTTATTTGACTTGCCCGTAGAGGACGCGGGTGGCGAACCTCACGTACCGGGCGACGGCGGCGCACGGCTTGAGCTGCGCCGTGTATCCTATCGGTATCCGGAATCAACCACCGGCCTCGACGGCCTCTCGTTGCTGGTCGAGGCTGATGAGCGTGTTGCCGTTCGTGGGCCTCGCGGTTCCGGAAAAAGTACCGTCGCCGAGCTCATCGTCGGCCTGCGAGAACCGAGTGAAGGTGTTGTGCTATTCGACGGCAATGACATCGGGGATATCGCCCGGATGTCGATACGCACACAGATCGATCTGGTCAGGGGCTGCGAGCTCATCGACGGGAGCGTTATGGACAACATTCGCCTGGGCAGATCCGACATCTCCAGCGAAAAAATACGGCGTGTGCTCGAGCGTCTCGGCATTCTCGATGAATTGCTCGAGCTGCCGAATGGTTTGCGGACCGAAGTTTCCCGCAGCGGAGCCCCGCTTTCCCGTAAAATGGTTCTGATGCTGATGCTTGCAAGGACCGCGGTCGGACTTCCCCGGGTGATCGTGATCGATGGTGTGCTTGACGAGCTGGATCAGGCATCCCTGTCCGGGGCTATCGCGGTTCTGTGTGATCGGAATGCCCCATGGACGCTGCTGGTCACCACAACCCGCGATGCGGTATGTGCTGAAATGGAGCGGGTTATCGAACTCATTCAACCGTCAGCATATCAAGGAGAACAATCCCCATGAACGGACTGATATCTGCCGAAAACGACCCGATAGCGTCACTGCACGCTGTCGAGTTTTCTCCCTGGATCCGCCGCATTGCATTTGCGTTGCTTGCGCTGTTCGCATTCGCTCTTGTTGTTGTCGCATTTGCGCCATGGCAGCAAAATGTCCCCGGTGCGGGACGTGTCGCGGCCTACACGCCGCTTGACCGTCCGCAGTCCGTGCAGGCACCGGTTCCGGGCCGTGTCGTTGAAGTCTTTGTCAATGAGGCGGACCTGGTCAAAAAGGGCGATCCGCTCATCCGGATCGTCGATATCGACCCTGAGAAGATTTCGAGGATTGAAGCCAAGCTGGAAGCGGCCCGCAAAGACCTGGATTACACACGGCTCAACGTCAATACGTTTAATGCGCAAACTACAATTCTTGAGCAGGCTCGGGATCTCGCGGTTGATGCATTCCGCGCTAGAACGGATATCGCGCGCGAGAAACTGAAAGCCGCCGAGCAGAACCTACGGGGTGCTGCGGCTACGCGCGACTTCGCTGTAACCCAGGAAAAGCGGCTCGCGAAACTTGCCCCCCAGTGGATTGAAGAGATCAAGCTGCTCGAAGCCCAGGCTGCGCGCCAAAGGGCAGAGGCCGAGGTCGCCAGGAACCGGGCTGAGCTGAACGCCGCGCGCGCTGCCTTAGCCAATGCGGAAGCCGAACTCGGCCGGGAGCGCGAAACGGGAAATGCCAAAGTCAAAGAGGCACGGGCCAAAATGCAGGATGAATCGGGCAAAGCAGCCGAAATCCGTGCGAAAATTGCTGATATCGAAGGGGAACTGCGCGCACAGAACACACAGTTAGTCAGCGCTCCCCGGGACGGTCGCGTGTTTCGGCTCAGTGTCAACACTGAATCTTCCATTGTCCGCGGCGGTGAAGTCCTGCTTCAAATCGTGCCGGTTACCTCCCAGCCTGCGGTTGAGTTGTGGGTGCGCGGCGTGGATGCACCCTTGATCGAGCCCGGCCGCAAGGTTCGCCTGCAGTTCGAGGGCTGGCCGGCCGTTCAGTTTATCGGCTGGCCGTCAGTCGCGGTGGGAACTTTCGGGGGTGTGGTCTCACTTGTGGATCCGACCGACAGCGGCAACGGTCGTTTCCGGATGCTGGTCGTCCCGGATGTCGAGGACGATCCGTGGCCCCATGATCGCTGGCTGCGCCAGGGGGTCCGCACCAAAGGCTGGGTTCTGCTGGATAGAGTGAGACTCTGGTACGAGCTGTGGCGCCAGCTAAACGGGTTTCCACCCATCGTAGCCCTGACCGAGCCGACCGGCAATGAGGCGATTAAATGAGTAAGGTCTGCCGGTTGATATCGGTTTGCATGCTCGGCATTTTGAGTGCGTCGTGCAATCTGTGGCCCGGTGAGCTCGGGCAGGTTGACCTGCCGTATGAACCTCAAGAAGCCCGCCGGATTGAACAGCAGTCCATCGAGGAGGAATCTGAATCGGCGCCGAAGTCGATCGAGGAGAGCCTCAAATCGATTCGCGAGCGGGTGCCGTCCGCCAAGGATGAAGCGCCGCAGGCGGTGCGGGAGTTGGAGTCCGGACTCGAGCCGCTGACCGTTGCTGAAATGCGTGCGCTGGTGCTCGAAAACAACCTTGACCTTGACGTCGCACTGCTGGATCCGGATATCGCACGCCTGCAGATCAGTGCCGAGGAGGGCCGCTTCGATGCAGTGATCGGCTCACGATTTGCATTCCGACGTGTCGAAACACCGCGGCTGAACCAGAATTTAGTCGACTTTACTTCGGATGATCCCGTACTTGATGGCGCGGAGGTCAAACCGACCGAAATTGGGCAGACGCGTGATGAGCTTGATTTCGATCTCGGCGTACGTCTACCGCTGCCGACCGGTGGCGAAATTGCAGTCAAAGGACTGCTGGACCGCAAACGAACCCTTGACCCCAAGAACTTCTCTCAGTACCTCGCCGGAACCCGGTTTTCCTTGAGCCAACCCCTGCTGCGCGATGCCGGGCGCAACGCCAGTTTTGCCTCCATCCGGCTGGCGCGTGTCGACCAGCGCATCTCCGAGGTCCGCACCAAGCTCGCAGCCATGCGGATTCTGGCCCGGGCCGAGAAGGCCTACTGGCGTCTTTTTGCGGCACGCAAGCTGCTCGATGTTCGGGCCGAACAGTTTCGGCTGGCCCAGGAAAGCCTCGACCTGGTTTATCGCCGGGTCGAACAGGGGCTGACAGCCCGGGTTGAAATCGCCCGCACGGAAGTCGGCCTGTACCAGCGGGTCGAAGCGTTGATCGTGGCCGAGGTCGAGTGGCGGCTGCGGCAGCGTGACTTGAAAGTATTTTTGGCAACCAAACGATTTCCGCTGCGCGGCGAGCGCATGATTGATGTCACCACCGAACCGCTGCTTGCCGGACTTGATCTTGATGCAGATGCGCTCATCCAGCGCGCGCTTGATGAACGCCTGGAGCTGATCGAAGTCGAGTTGGGAATTGTTCGGGACGGCATCGAGATCGCTTTTCGCGAGAACCAGGTGCTGCCGATCGTCAACCTCGACTTTGAATACGGGACGCTCTCGCGGGATGATTCACTTGACAATGCCTGGACATCGCAGTGGGATTTCGACAATCCCGATTTGTCCGTCGGCATCAGGTTCGAGATCCCATTTACCAACCAGCGGCGTCTGGCCCAGCGGGACACAGCGCTGCTGGCAAAATCACAGCGGCTGGCAACCCAGCGGGCGCGTGAGCTGATGGTACGTGAAGAAGTGTTCGACATGCTGGACATTATCGACCGCAACTGGCAGCGCATCGTTGCCGCGCGCCAGAATGTTATCGTCGCCGGCGTCAACTACGATGCCGAGCTGCGCCAGTTCGAACAGGGACTGCGCACCATGCGGGAGGTATTTGAGGCACTGTCCGATCTCGGGGATGCCCAAATTCGTGAGATCGGCGCCATCGTGGACTACCAGATCGCCCAGATCGACCTGGCATTCGCGACCGGCACGCTGCTGGGGTACTCTCGCGTAAGTCTTGCGCCATTAGAAATTCCGGTAAACTGACTATAAAAGGTTTCAGGTTTCAGGTTTCAGGTGTCAGGTTTCAGCGTAAAGAGAATCCGTTTCGAGGGTCGAACCCCCAGTTCCTACATGCCGTTTATACGATTCCGGCGATTCTGCTCGCATCGTAGGCGTCGCAACGCATGATGAGTACCCTGTGATTTTTCCCCATAAAATGCTTCGTTCCGATGCTTTTTAAGTATACCAACCCACTTAAAAGTCGATGAACTTCCGAATCGATAGTCTTTTGCGTTATCAATTGCGCGTAAGCCCACGAATGGTCGGTATTTTGATCTTTATGAGGGCTTTACAGACGACATTATGCACTCGAATCAAGAAACATTCACAACCGCCGGCTTTAAAAGAGGTGAAAGCATGCATTCCGTTGCTGATTTGTCAATTGACTCGGGACCTAATTTGTCTTAGTTCTTTAATCATCGGTTAAAGTTTGGCTTTTAGCATTAGCTTGGCTGCAGGGATAATAAGCTGATATCTGCAAGGCAAACAAAGTACAAGTATATGCGGACGCTAATTACCATTGAAGAAATTATAAAATTTTGTTTAGTGAGTTTACTTTGTATCAGCCTGATATTGTGGTTCAAATCCGCTTCGGCTGAACGTGCTTCACTTGTTTTTGACCCGGATACGGGAACGGTATTGCATGCTAAAAACGTGAAACTTAAAAGTTTTCCGGCCTCGTTGACCAAGTTGATGACCCTCTATTTGCTCTTTGAAGCCCTGGAATCGAAGCATATCAATCTTGAAGATAAAGTTGTCGTTTCAGCCGATGCCGAGCGACAGCCGCGAAGTCGGCTTGGCCTTAAGAAAGGATGGCAGATAACGATCGAGGAAATTTTGCTGGCATTGATTGTCAAGTCCGCCAACGATGCCGCAGTTGTTGCCGCCGAACAGCTGGCCGGCAACGAATCCGATTTTGTCATAATGATGAATTCCAGGGCCGCGACTCTCGGCATGTCGGACACCTGGTTCGGCAATGCCACGGGATTGCCGGACCGCCGTCAAATTACCACGGCTTTTGATATTGCGATCCTTACTCAGAAACTGATGATCCATTATTCCCGGCATTACCCGTTTTTATTAAAAAAATCATTTAATTACAGGGGCCGGATCTTTGAGCGTCAAAACAGTTTTGTACGCAGTTACGATAATATCAATAAGCTCAAAACTGGTTTCACCTGCCAGGCAGGATACAATCTGGTGGCTTCGGTTGAATATGACCGCCGAAGGTTAGTCGGCGTGCTTCTCGGCGCACGCAGTGTTGGTCAGCGAAATGCTGCGATGACGAAACTGTTCGATCGGGCAATCTCCCGTCGACATATCGATCAACCTGCTTTGTCGCTTGGAAACCTCGGATCTACAACGGGACAGGGTTTTGATGGCGCGTTGAACAAAAAGGCGATTGCCGATAGCTGTATTGTCGGTGTGGCGCCTGACAAATACGATCAAATTACAGGATGGGGTCTTTTGATCGGTGTGGACAAAACGGCGGAGCTATCCTTGAATTTGGCCACAAATACCATTCGATGGTTTCCCAAGCTGCTTAAGGAATCCAAACCTGCAGCGATCCCATACATGAGGAAAGTGCTGCTTTATCGCAGCTACCTGACAGGGCTGAATGCGGCTGAAGCAGTTGATGCCTGCCGCCATATGCGTAATCGTGGATATCATTGTGTTGCAGAAGATCCTGAAACTCTGGGCATTCGCATAAAAGAGGGTCGCATTGCTCTTCAGCAAGCACAGGATCTGATATCAGATAAATCTACAGGATTGTAAATAAAAGAAACGAATCGAGAGTTTGGTGATGCATGCAGAAATCGTGATGGTCGGAACGGAATTGTTGCTGGGCGAGCTGGTCGATACCAATGCCAATCGATTGGCCAAAGCGCTGCGCGGAATCGGGCTGGATCTGTACTATAAAACCACCGTCGGCGACAACGAAGCCCGAATTACGGACGTATTGAATCTGGCCCTGGATCGATCGGATGTGATTATCACCTCCGGCGGCATCGGGCCGACTGTTGACGACGTGACCCGCCAGGCGGTTGCCAGTGCCACCGGACGTAAATTGATCTACAGCGCGGATCTGGAAGCCCAGATTGCGGCGCGGTTTCGAAGCTTTGGCCGGGAGATGGCTGAGAATAACAAACGCCAGGCGTACATTCCGGACGGTGCGCTGCCGCTTTCCAATCCGGTCGGGACGGCGCCCTGTTTTTGGTGTGAAGATACCGGCGGGCGCGGGGTAATCATTTCGTTGCCCGGTGTTCCCCGCGAATTGGAGTATATGCTGGACAAGAAGGTTCTTCCGCTGCTGGTGGAAAGAATGGGCGGTGCCAAAGTAACCCAGATCCGGATCCTGCGAACCTGTGCTGTGGGCGAAAGCAATGTCGACAGGGCTATAGGCGATTTGATGACAACCCAAAACCCGACCATCGGATTGGCGGCCCACGCCGGTCAAACCGATGTGCGTATTACGGCCAAGGCCGACTCGGAGGCTGAGGCCGAAAGCCTGATCGCATCGGTTGAAGCCGAAGTTCGAAAGCGGCTGGGTGTCGCCATTTACGGCACGGAGAAGGAAACCGTGCCGGAGGTTATCGGTAAACTTCTGTTAAAAAATAAAATGATGCTGGGGGTTATCGATACCCTGACCGGGGGACTAATGACCCGCGAGCTGTCCGATGCCGGATTTGGTGATCGACTGGCGACCGATCTTCACACTGATGACATTGACGCGGTTTCGCGAAAGGCCGATTTAACGTTCGAACCGGATGCGCGGGACGGCGATTGCCGCGCACTCGCCGTTGGGCTGGCTCAATACGCGGCACCCCCCGCGGGCATCGGATTTGCGCTAGTTGGCCCGTTTAAAAACCATTCGACCTATATTGCCCTCTGTGGGCCCGGTCAGATGCAGCTGGTCAAAGCCGGCCGTAACTATCAAAATTCCGCTTACATCCGGAGCTGGCTTGCGATCCAGGGGTTGGATTGGATCCGCCGGGCGGTGTTAGGACAGCTCGTTTCTCCGGCAGACTGGGAGGAGCAGAAATCCTAAACCCGAACTCTTGCCGCTGATTCAGATTATATCTGGATAATCGGTTGTGTGCTGCGCTGGGCATCGACACAATCGCAATACGCATCAAATACGAAATACATGCACGCGTTTTTATAGGTTGATTTTTGGTAGAAACGGCAATCTTTTTGCTGTTCCCGGCCACCGGCTGTGCAGACGGAAATTATATCCCGCTTACAAAAACTGACATCACTGACCTGCACGATAAATACCTCCTGAAGGAACTGGTACTGCGAAAAAAGCTGCCTGATGCCAAGTTGGGTCAGGAAAATAGCTATGCAGTTAACTATAAGTGTAGCAGCAATATCTGTGCCATATTTAGGCTGAGTCCGGAACAAATAGAAAGACCGTCTCCCAGCCCGGAGAACGGCATGTACTTACTCAGGCTGGCATGTGGCCAGTTAACGGATTACAGTCGGCTACATGGAGCTTCGTGAGTAGAACCGGCCTAATAAGGGGCGATACCAGAGTGAGATACTGAATATTCGAGCATTCCTGAAAATCGGCCTTTGTCGGTGGTGATACCGCAATGACTGAAAAGCAGACGTTTTCGGCCGGATAAATATTCGGATTTAGGGGCGGCATCCAGTCTAAACACGACATTTTTTTGACGGTTGGAAAACGTTTATTGAAAAATCAGCAGGTACCAAACCAGTATCGTGGCCGCAGGTTTAATAACAAAATTGTCGTTTATTATTACAATTTTGTCTATATTTCAAACAACCAACTACTCAACCAGTCAACTTTTCAACCACTTCTAGTTGCCGACTTTGACTATCATTTTACCCAAATTATCCCCCTTGAAAAGGCCAATCAGGGCTGCCGGCGCATTCTCCAGACCCGCCACGATGGTCTCTTTCCACTTGATGCGGCCCTCGGCAATCCATTTTACCATATCCCCGTAAAATTGAGTCAGCCTGTCATAATGCTCTGAGATAATAAATCCCCGCATGGTCAGCTGTTTTCCAAATACATAGCGGAATCACGAAAAAGGGACCCAATAAATTTCGTGATTTCTCAATTTCGTGTTTTCGTGATGAAATTCTTTTTTCATAAATTCAAAGAAGCTTTATCTCGAGGTTTGCTCCGCAGCCATAGAATGGAAAGCCCAACGATTATTAGAAACGGGACAACCGCAACATTGATGGTCTGCCAGCCCAGCACCTGCTGAATGGCGCCTGAGCTGAATGACGTTATCGTGACGGTTCCAAACACAATAAAATCGTTCAGGGCTTGTGCTTTAGCCTTTTCGCCGGGCGAATACGTTTCAGTGAGCAAGGTGGTTGCGCCGACAAACAGGAAGTTCCAACCGAGTCCCAGCAATACCAACGCGCTCCAAAAATGGGATACGGTTGTTCCGTTAAAGTTTATCAAAATGCACAAACCCAACAACAAGACACCGGTCAACATAATGCTGGCGGATCCATACCGTCGGATCAAATGTCCGGTGAAAAAGGACGGGACAAACATGCTGAAAACGTGCCATTGTATGACGAAAGCCGTGTCTGAAAAGGCGTGATCATACCCTTTCATGGCCAATGGGGTGGCGATCATGATAAAGTTCATGACTCCGTAGCCAACCATGGCACTGGCAACGGCCACCCAATAGGCCGGCTGACTGGCGATCACGCGCAGCGCCCGGCCACTTTTTGAACCGGATACCGACTTCGCCTTTGGTATTTTCAACATTAAAGAAAAGCTAAGGGCCAATAAATAAATTCCGATCAAGCAGGCATAGCTTCCGGCGAATTCAATAGACACTAAGTGTCGTGACCAGTTGGCCAAATTTGGGCCGGCGAACGCGGCCAGAACACCGCCGAGCAAAACATATGATATGGCCCGGCTGCGATAGTCATCCGGCACGACTTCCGCAGCCGTAAATCGATAGTACTGCCCGAATCCATTGAATATTCCAATAAATGCGGTACCCAGGCAAAAGATGCTGAATTCGCTAGTGATAATGCCGGCGGTCGCGACTGCGCCGCCACCCAGACCGATCGTAGCACTGGTCATAAAGCCGAACCGGCGACCGACTTTTGCCATAAAGAGAGAAGCGGGAATAGTTGTCGCCATCTGAGCAAGAAACAGCAACGCCAGCGGCAGCGTCACCAGCGATTGATGTCGAGCCAGGCCCATGGCCACGATAGCGGATGACGTCAACATCATGGAAGTACCGGTGGTGAGAACGGCCTGACTCAGAGAGAGCAATATAATGTTGCGTTTCACCTAATTCCTCGCTTTGTCACATTACGTATTTTTCCGTGATTTCTTGTAACTGACTAATACGCTGTCACATACAATTGCCTAAATTGATCTAAATTGCCTAAAATGCCTAAAATTGCGGAAACGCTACACGTTATCTATCACTAAAGGACCGACATCATAATAAAATTTTGGCTCATCTTTTTAGAATTATTACGAATTGCTATTTGTTCAAGGACGATTTATTAACCTAATACTCAATGTAATGAAAGGAAGGGTGCGGCGGTAATTTGATATGTCCTTGACATCGGGCAATTCTTATTTTAACGCAATTATGGAGGTGAAAACCAATGAAAATAGTTAACGGATATCACGGCGAATGGAATATGGGCAGTCCCGGTGGTTGGGAATATCAACGGATTGCCCAGAGATTGGGCAAGATGGCATGGGAGTTGATTCAGCAGAACGTGGAGGTAGGGGTTGAGGTTGATTTTGAAGATGCCCAGATCAATGCCGTACCGGGCTTTGCGCGGATGCTGCTGCGCGCCCACAAGAAACGGCACGGTACGAATCCCGTGCATGCAGTGCTGCTGGCAGAAACCGAAACCCTGGATGTGGTGCTGGAAAACAAAAATTTTGTTGACTATTTAAACTTGATGGAAGGGGTTAACGCATCGCTCGCCGGTCCGGAGCATCTCACACTGAAAAATGGCCGGGTCAGGTGCAAGGGTGTCGAGGCCACCGTGATCTTCATGGATTTTAACCTGGACACCCTGGTTAAAATCGGGAAAGAAACAGATGTCGAGCCGATTAAGCAGGCAATCAAACAGGGCATACTGGTCAACCCACGCGGTATGGAACCGCTGGGGGCCAAAGGCATGTTCGAAATCCTGACCGGCGAAACCGGCGTTTCGTTGAGTGAAGAGACGCGGCTGCACACGCCATGGACTCGCCAATTTTCATCACGCCGAACAACCGATCCGGATGGACATGACGTGGATGATCTGGTTGAATGGACCGCCGAAAACTGGGCTGATCTGGTCTTGAAACCGGCCCATGGATATTCCGGACACGGAATTTTCGTCGGCTATATGAAAAAGAGCAAAACGAAGCATATTCAAACTGCTCTGGATTCAGGCGACTATATTGTCCAGCAGCTCGTTCCTCTGGGGCTGTGGTCCGAGCAGACCGTCTGGCCCATGATGATAGAACGATCATTGTTCTACAAAATCTGGCAGACGGATTTTCGCTGTTTCATTACCGATGAAGGGCTCCAGGGCTTCCTGGCCCGATTCGGCGGAGTTCCCACCAATGTCGGCTCCGGCGGCGGGGTGCAACCTCTGGCTGTACTGAAAAGTGGAATATCTCCGGCAGAGGCTGTCGAGCGCATCAACCATGCCCTGCTTAAACTGGGATTTGGGGCATATGAGCAGATTCAGGAAGCGGTTAACCGTCAGGCCATCGAAATGGGCTTTACCTATCTGCTGGGTCCAATTCCGATCCCCCTGCGTCCAAGGTTATTGACCAAGGAACACTTAGAAGACCTCCGTCGATACGCAACCCATCTCTGGCGTGATGCCGTAAGGCTGGAGGAGATGTGGCGGCAGGGCCAGCTAAACGATGTCATTCATATCGGTGATACGGAGCGTGAGCTGGCGCTGAGTCAACCCTGGCGCGGAAGCCCGGCGCTCATGGTGTCCGACGGGTTGTTCAGTTTTGGTGC
>JASJCE010000017.1 GCA_030066155.1 Desulfobacterales bacterium
GCTCATCGGTCAGACGGGTAAACAAACCCATAATTTCATCGGCATTGATCGGATCCAATGAGGCGGTGGGTTCATCGGCAATGACCACAGACGGCTCATGGGCCATTGCCCTGGCGATGGAGACTCTCTGGCGTTCTCCGACCGAAAGTTGGGCGGGAAGCTTTTGGAGATGGCGTTCAATGCCGAGCTTATCAGCAACGGATTTGACGGCGTCCTGCTCTGCCAGACCCAGGCCGTAGCAACTTAAAGCGATGTTGTCGTAAACGGACAAAAACGGCAGGAGACCACCGGTCTGCAATACATAGCCGATATTGCGCATACGGGCACCGGCCAGCCGGTCAAGATTTTTGCGCCGCCAGGTCTGCGCCACATCCAGACGGTTGTTCTCGGCACTAAAAAAGGCAAATTCCTGGCTGCTGTCCGGTTGCAATATCATGGCCAGCAGATCCAGCAACGTACTTTTGCCGCAGCCGCTGAATCCGACCAGGGCCACCTTCTCGGCCTGTCGAATTACCAGTTCCGGTACGGTCAGCTCAAAGCCATGATCGCCAGCCCAGTTTTTGGTGACCTCGCTGAGTTGGAAGACAATACGGGCGGTTTTATTTTCCCCGCCTTTGTCGGTTGAGGATTTTGGTTTTTTCTGTGGTTCAGGTTTCGAAACCGTGCGACCGGCCAATACTCTCTCCTAATATTTTTTATCAAATAAAAAAAAATCATTCGCCTTCGGCGGAATATTTATAGTTAAAAATTCCCCGGCCCCACATCAGAGAAGAGTAGTACTTCCCGTTTGGGGAGATAATGCCATTAATCAACAATCTTAATTAATCGAAATCCGGAAAAAAACCTGAATTTATGCGAAGCATAGGGAGATTCTGCCGCCGAACTTCCAAGCTTTCCCCTATATTCCGATTGAAAAATGCAATTTTTGGGGCCCGCATGTTCCTTAATTCCGGGCGGCAGAATCACGGCATCATCGAGAGCGGAACCCGATAAACGCTGTCGCCCGGATCGATTGAACCGAAGCTGACCCAATTCGACACATCATTATTATACTGCTGATATCGCCTGATTTTGGATTTGATGTCATCCACCAGTGCCTGCTGTTCACCCACACTCATACGGTACCAGTCCTCTTCGGTCAGACGCATAATACTGCTGCGATAGGGCAGATCATCCAGAAACTCCCCCAGCAGCCCCAGCTGTCCCAGGTTCTGGTTGGGCTTGAGGCTGAACTGGGTGGGATCCCGCGAAATCTGCGCTGCTGCAGACAGAATTCCCTGAAAGAAGTCACGGGCACCGGTGCGCTTGGTGCGCTGGGCATTATCGAGGATCACCCGCAGACGCTGATACAGGTCGCTGAGTTGATTCTTGGTCAGCAGGACTGTAACTTTGAACGAAGGGGTATCCGGGCGCACCAGGTCCATATCAGAGACCCAGGATGTCACAACTTGAGGTGCCTGAACCTTTTCGCGCTGCCCCAGAAATTCAAGCTGCATGGCGTACCCCAGGATAGCAGCCTTGCGTTCGGCTTCGGCGACCACTCCTCCGTTACCGCTTGCCGGCTGGTCGGGCATCTGCAGCCGTTCGCCGGTGCTGGCAGCCTTGACCAGCCGCACCATTTGCTGGGAAACGCCTTCAACCACCCGCCCAAAGGTTCGCACGCCGGTCTGGGTATCGGTCGCATTGATGGGCAGATACAGATCGCCGATAGCAGAATCGGATTGTCCCGTCAGTGCACGGTATTGCGATTCGGCGTAATTGATATTGTTTAGCCGTTCCGCCAGCGGTGTCCTGAGATGCAGCACAAAGGTTCTAACACCTTTGGCGGCTGCAATGTCGGCAATTTCCGCCTCGTTCATCCCCGTCGATGAATAGGGGTCATCATTGCGGATGGGACCGGCATCGGTGACCAGAAGCATAATCCGTGACTGGTAGGGTGCCCAGTTTAATTTGTCCAGCGCTGTCTTGAGCCCGGCAAACGAATCCTCATTGAATGAATGGGAAGAAACCCGGGCTTCCTCGGTGGCAGCCAGGGCATTCTCGAATTCGGCCCGCTGCCGGCCGTCTCGCAGATCGGATAGGACCTTGCTGACGTAGCCGAGCTCAGGTGTTTTATCCGTACTGCTGCGGAAGGCAACCAGTCCGAAGGCGACTTTATCGGCCAATCCGGCTGACTCAATAGCATCGTATATTTTACGAACTGCTTCCCGGGTGCGGTCGATATAGGGTTTCATCGAAATGGTGGTATCGATCACAAATACAATACTGGTCCTCAATTCCATTTCCTGGGGCAACTGCCAGGTGCCCGGATCGATGGAGGCGAGTTCGAGAAATTTAACCCCTTCAAACAGCTCGACCGTCTGAAATATCGGCATCAGGTAAAATCGCTGTCTGGAGACCGCCTCCTCGGACGGCTCCATCGCCAGAATGGGAAAACCGGCCGATGCGGCGGTAGATCCGGACTGAATCGCCTGGAATTGTCGGGACAGATCGGTTGCCTCTTTGCTGGGAGAAGACGAGCCGGCTACCTCGTCGAGTGCCTCCAGACTCTTAAAAAATAAAACGGGCTGGCGCCCCTGGCGCTCGGTGAAGATCAGCGTCAATGATTGGCGCCACTCGGAGATCATGTCCTCCAGAACCCAGCCACTTAGATCGCAGTTGCTGGACACACCCACCTTCAACCAGTTCTTGCCATCGGCAGATGTACGATCATAAACGTAATACACGGTGAAAGGCTTTAGGGCGGTTTCCAGTATCTGGGCCGATTGGCCGGCAGATGCGTACAGATTTGCTCCGGGATGGGTAATCACCTGTTGAAACAAAGTGCGTTTGCCGGGAATGAGTAAGGGTTTGCATTGCTGCGCCGAAGAATCCTGAATCCAGACCGACATCAGGCCGACCATGACAACCCCTGCCATGGTGAAGGCGTTTATTCGGAGAAAGTTACGAATCAGCATTGTCACTCCTTTCAACTGGCATTATTTATTTCATCTCCAGGAATTCAATAATTCGCGCGCCTCATAAGAGCCCTGGTCGGCCTGCTCTTGCACCCAGCTGCGAAGTTGGGCAAGCCGGGACCCGGCGTCTTTTTGACCTCCGGCCAGAGCATCCGTATACCAATTATAAGCTGTTTCGGGATTCTTGCGAATGGTGCCGCTGGGCGTTTCATCAGTGGGATCATAGTACCGGGCAACCGCCAGTGCGGCCTCCGCGATTCCACTGTCAGCCGCGTATTCCAGAAGCAGAAATGCCGCGTCTGCCCGCTCGGGGCTTTCCGGCAGGGATATTGCCATGGCCAGGGCTTCTTCGGGCGTGATACCGTCGCGCAGCGCATTGCGTGCCTTCTCCAGCGCCGGCGCATCCGGGGTATAAGATGGGGGCGGTGGGGGCGGAATTGCTTCCGGCTTGGGAGGCAGATTGGCCATACGGGGTAAATCAGGTTTCTCATCGATCGCTTGTGGTTTGGCAACCTCCTCTTTCTGAAATGAATTCCAGATCAAATATCCCGCCACCAGGAGCACGACCAGCCCGACGAAACCTCCAATAATGAGAATCCACGAACGTTCCCGGGACTTTACATTGAATTCCACAGATTTTTCCTTTTAGATTAGTTTTATGCAGGAGTTTGTATGTTTTTGAGCAGACTTGCGGAACTACCAAACATTCTTGGATCTGGCCCTGCTTCCGGCCCCGCTTCCAGCCCGTAGGGCTTACAGGCCGGAGGGTAGGGCCTGCAGCCCGGAGGGCAGGCCAGCATTTCAATGTCAGTTTAAATATGCTGCCACAGTATAGAAAAATAAAACGAATGTCAAATAAAACTGGAATCTTAGATCCCTATTGAGTAAAAAGCCGCTTTATGGTTAAGATAAATCTATTTATACAATTTAGCAATCTTCGGCAGGTGCCGGATGGCTTCATGGTGATTTCTCGTTGGGAATTATCTCAATCCGATCCGCCTTGCGAAAGCCCCGGGGCAATTTTTTCCCGCGACGTCCCCGCTCACCTACAAATGCCGAAATATTGCCGGGTGTAAACCGAACGGATTGTTTGCCGGCATGGATTTTAAGCGCTGCACCCGCAGGTATGATCTCAATCAATTTGACATACTCTTCACGGTTTTTGAGCTTCGGCGGCGGAATTTGAATGATCTTGTTGCCCTTGCCCTTCGGCAGCTCAGGTAATGCATTAAGCGGGATAACCAGCATATGTCCTGCGGTTGTAATCGCCGCCAGTTGATCCGTTTCATAGTCACTGACGTAAACCGGCGGCAATGGTTCGGATTCTCCGCGAACGGACAGCATGGCTTTACCCTTGGTATTTTTAGTTACCATGTTGGCCAGCTCCGTCACAAATCCATATCCGGCATCACTGGCCAGCAGAATTTTGCGCTCCGGCGGTCCCATTAATACCGTCAGGAACCTGGCACCATTTGAAGGTGTCAGTCTACCCGTCAGGGGTTCCCCCTGCCCCCGGGCCGAAGGGAGATTGTGGGCCGGCAATGAATACGAACGGCCTCCGGTGTCCATGAAAATTGCAGGGTGAACGGTTTTGCCGCGGGCGGCGCTCAAAAAACCATCACCGGCTTTGTAGCTGAGATTGGCGGGGTCAATGTCGTGTCCTTTGGCGGCCCGCACCCACCCCCCGGATGACAACACGACCGTAACGGGTTCAACCGGCGTGAGCTCGACTTCCTTGATGGCCTGGGCCTCTTTGCGTTCGACGATCAGCGTTTTGCGATCATCACCGTATTTCCGCGCATCTTCCTTTAGCTCTTTTTTTATCAGGGTCTTCAAACGCTGATTCGATGCCAGGGTTTTTTCGATCCATTCTTTTTCGTCTTCAAGTTCGGATTTTTCCGCTTTAATTTTGACTTCTTCGAGCTTGGCCAGCTGCCGCAACCGGATCTGCAAAATGGCCTCGGCCTGGGTATCCGTCAGGTTAAAGGTTTGCATTAAAACCGGTTGCGGTTCGTCACTTTCGCGAATGATCCGGATTACTTCATCCAGGTTCAAATAGGCTGCCAGGAGTCCGGCCAGGATATGCAGACGATCTTTAATTTTGTCCAGGCGGAATTCCAGCCGGCGGACAACCGTTTGCCGGCGATATTTGAGCCACTGTTTGAGAATTTCCAACAGGCCCATTGTCTGCGGTTTGCGATTCAATCCGATCACCGTCATGTTAATTTTGTAGCTTTTCTCCAAATCAGTGGTGGCAAAGAGATGACTGATAAGGGCTTCCTTGTCCACTCGATTGGAACGCGGCATGATCATCAAACGGGTCGGTTCATCCTGGTCGGACAGATCGCGGATGTCGGATACCATGGATAGTTTCTTTTCTCTCATTTGAGACGCAACCTGTTCGATCACCCGGGCGGGCGAAACCTGGTAGGGCAGTGCGGTAATGATTATGTCGCCGTTTTCGAGTTCATAGCTGGCCCTCATCCGAATCATCCCCTGGCCGGAGCGGTAGATGTTGGCGATTTCCTCTCTGGGTGTGATTATTTCGGCACCGGTCGGGAAGTCAGGTCCCGGTATGATCCGGCAGATATCGTCGACAGTGGATTTGGGGGCATCAATTAAAGTGATGCAGGCGTCGACAATTTCAATGAGATTATGGGGTGGTATGTCGGTGGCCATTCCAACGGCAATACCGGTGGCACCATTCAGGATAACATTGGGCAGTCGGGCCGGCATCATGCGCGGTTCGTTGAGCGTGCCATCGAAATTGGGTACCCAGTCAACGGTTCCCATGGAAAGTTCGCTCAGAAAAACATCGGCATACGCCGAAAGGCGTGCCTCGGTGTAGCGCATGGCAGCAAATTCTTTGGGCGACGCATTGGAGCCCCAGTTTCCCTGCCCGTCAATCAGCGGGTAGCGGTACGAGAAGTCCTGGGCCATCAAAACCATGGCCTCGTAACAGGCACTGTCTCCATGGGGATGATATTTACCCAGCACGTCACCGACGGTACGGGCCGATTTCTTGGGCTTGGAGGTCGACCTCAGTCCCAGCTCGCTCATGGCAAAGATGATCCGCCGCTGAACCGGTTTAAAGCCGTCGCCGATAAACGGCAGAGCCCGGTCCATAATTACGTACATGGCATAATTCAGGTAAGACGGTTTGACAAAATCGTCCAGCGACAGCTGTTCGATCCCTTCGTAGGACATGACTTCGGTGGTGGACATTATGGGTAACTCCGAGTTCGAGGGTTCTGGGTTCTGGGCTAAACGATTTCGAATTGCAGATTTCGGATTTTGGATTTTCGGAATCGCTCTCCGCGGCCGCTTCCAGCCCCGCCTCCGGCTCGTAGACGCGAGCCTACGGGTCGGAGAGTAGGCCTCCAGGCCGGAGGGTAGGCGCTTAAATCCCTACGAGCCGGAGGCTTCGCTCAATCTGATTTAAGATCGACAGTATTCCTTAATTCGTCATTCGACAATCGTCATTCGTCATTCCTAAAACGCTTCTGCATCCGCCAGATCGCCTTCTTTCTCCAGCCAGCGTTTGCGGTCCTTGGATCGTTTTTTGGCCAGCAGCATGTCCATGGTTCTCACGATTTTGTTCTCATCTTCGAGGGTCAGCTGGATCAGACGTCGCGAATCGGGTACCATGGTGGTTTCACGAAGTTGAATCGGATTCATTTCACCAAGGCCTTTAAAACGCTGGACATAGGGTTTTGATTTTTTTGACGAATCCTTTAGTCGGTTTAAGACCGCATCCTTTTCGTATTCATCAAGGGCGTAATAGACGGCTTTGCCCAAGTCGATGCGGTACAGCGGCGGCATCGCAACGAATATATGTCCCCCCTGTACCAACGGCCGGAAATGCTTGAGGAACAGTGCACAGAGCAAGGATGCAATGTGAAGCCCGTCGGAGTCGGCATCAGCCAGTATAATGATCTTGTGGTAGCGCAGACCTGATAAATCCGCACTGCCCGGGTCGACACCGATGGCAACGGTGATATCGTGAATCTCATTTGACTTCAGTATGAGAGCGGTTTCCACCTCCCAGGTATTCAGGATTTTTCCTCTCAAGGGAAGTACGGCCTGGTATTGCTTGTCACGGGCCTGTTTGGCGGATCCGCCGGCTGAATCTCCCTCCACCAGAAAAAGTTCACTCTCATCTGATACCTGAGAAATACAGTCAGCCAGTTTTCCGGGAAGCGTCGGGCCGGCGCCGGTTTTTTTTCGGACGACTTTTTTAACGGCTTTTAGCCGCCTGCGGGCATTCTCAATCGCCATTTCGGCAAGTTGCTCACCATCCTCGGTGTGATGATTGAGCCACAGAGCAAAGGCGTCTCTGACGACATTTGATACAAACGCTGCAGATTGACGGGAACCCAGCCGCTCCTTGGTCTGACCCGAAAACTGCGGATCGCTCATTTTGACGGATATAACATAGCTGCATTTATCCCAGACATCGTCAGGCGCCAGTTTGACTCCCCTGGGAATCAGATTGCGGAACTCGCAGAATTCTTTGACGGCCGCCAGCAGCCCGCTTCGAAATCCGTTGACATGGGTACCGCCCTGGGTCGTTGGAATCAGATTGACATAACTTTCGGCGATCAGCTGCCCCTGTTCCGGCAGCCAGACGACTGCCCAGCTGACGACCTCTTCCCGGCCATCATGGTCTCCAACGAAGGGCGTATCGGGTAATCGACGATAATCCACCAGATTCTCTGACAGGTAATCCTTGAGTCCGTCCTCGTAATGCCATGCTTCGATTTCGCCCGTCGCCTTATGCGTAAACATGACTTTTAGACCCGGGCAAAGTACGGCCTTGGCGCGCAGAACATGCTTCAACCTGGACAACGAAATTTTATTCGTATCAAAGTATTGCTCATCCGGCCAGAATCGAACCATCGATCCGGTGTTGCGTCTGCCAACGGTTCCAATTTGCTTCAGTTTGGATGTTTTTTTCCCATTCTCGAAGGAAATGGCGTATTTTATACCGCCCCGCCTGATCTCAACCTCCAGCCGTTTTGACAGTGCATTGACAACCGACACACCGACGCCATGCAAACCGCCGGAGAATCGATAATTTTTATGATCGAATTTGGCGCCGGCATGCAATTTGGTCATGATAACCTCGACACCGGTCATTTTCTCATCCGGATGCACGTCAACCGGCATACCTCGCCCGTCATCACTGACCTCGAGCGACCCATCATCATGATAAACGACACTGATCTTCTTGGCGAATCCGGCGATGGCCTCATCAACCGAGTTGTCGATGACTTCCTGTGCCAGATGGTTGGGTCGGCTGGTATCGGTATACATGCCGGGTCTGCGCCGCACCGGGTCCAGACCCTTTAAGACTTCCAGCGACGAAGCGTCATAATTTCCCCTGGGGATATGATCGAACAGACTGTTATCTTTAATGTCTAACCTCCCGGACGAAGAGCATTGAAGATTGAAAATTGAAAATTGAAGATTTAAGGTATTCAGTCATTTTATTTTTGCTCTATCGGAAACATGATCAATTCTTTATGTGATCAAAAAAAATCGGGGCAGATATGATCTGGTCCCGATTTTGGTTTATGGCCTGTAATTTGGACAATCATTTACTCATATATATACCCCGAAAATTTAATTATATCAAGGGGCTTTTCATCCTCACCTTTATCGACCTGGCATGGGCTTGGAGTCCTTCTATCTCGGCCAGGCGTATAACATCAGAGGCCTCTTTTTTGAACGCTTTTCGCGAATAGTGAATAATACTGCTGGTTTTCATGAAGTGCTCAACGGAAAGGGCCGAAGCAAAACGAGCCGTGCCCGCGGTTGGCAGAACGTGGTTGGGTCCGGCGATATAGTCTCCGATCGGCTCCGGTGCGTAATGTCCCAGGAACACGGCTCCGGCATTGCGGATCTGGCCCAGATACTCAAAGGGATCTTCGACCTGGAGTTCGAGGTGTTCCGGCGCGATCCGATTGGCCAGGGCGATGGCTTGCGGAATATCACCAACGGTAAAAATGGCCCCGAACCGTGTCAGGGATTCCCCGGCAATATTTCGGCGGGGCAATGTTGCCAGTTGCCGGTCGACCTCACCGGCAACAGCCCTGGCAATATCAGCAGAATCCGTCACGAGAACAGCCGAAGAGAGCACATCGTGCTCGGCCTGGGCAAGCATATCGGCAGCCGCAAATTCCGGATTGGCGCTTTTATCGGCAACAACCAGAACTTCACTGGGACCGGCAATCATATCGATGCCAACCGTACCGGAGACAATTTTTTTGGCGAGCGTGACATAGATATTTCCGGGACCGGCGATTACATCTACCCTGGGAATCGTTTCGGTGCCATAGGCCAGAGCCGCTATCGCCCAGGCGCTCCCAACTTTGTAGATTTGGGTTACGCCCACTTTTCGGGCAGCCACCAGCAGATGAGGATTGACCTCACCCGTTGGAGTTGAAGGCGTTACCATGACGATCGTCGCGACACCGGCAATTTTGGCCGGAATGGCCGTCATTAAAACCGTTGAAACCAGAGGGGTTTCCCCCCCCTTGGCGCCGGGCACGTAAATACCCGCGGCATCCACCGGATTCACCACCTGTCCCAGCAGGGTCCCCGGTCTGCGGGTGTCCACCCACGACTGAGGCGCTTGCTGCCGGTGGAAGGATTCTATTTGCGCGACGGCCCGATTCAGCGCTCGCATAAACCCACGATCTACTTTGCGTGAAGCGTTATCCAGCTCCCGGACCGACACTTCCATGGAATTGAGGGTCAATTGCGGTGCATCAAATTGTCTGGCGTACTTGAGAACCGCCCCATCGCCATGCAGCCGGACGTCGTCAATTATCCGGTTGACGGACTGATGGTCTTTTTTCCTGAAGGTCAAGCCGCGGTTTATCATCGTACTGACTTTACGCTCGGCCGTTTTTGAAGGATAGCTGTAAATTTTCATAAGTGAGGAGGCTTTAATCATAAATTTTGGTTTCAAGTAGATTTCCGGCCTTTGACTCAAAAAAACATAAACACGAATCCGTATTGCGCCATCTTTACGACATGACTTTTTTAGGCCCTATCTACTGAAATCAAATTATGTTTGCGCAGGATTTGAGTAACGATATTCCGACTTTTTTGGCGAGAAGCGATATAAGATCGATCCGCCGGAGGCGGACCACAAATATTCATTATTCAATATTCATTTCCGGCTTCGCCGGCTTGGGTGAACGTCATCGGAAAGCCGCTCCGGATTGAACCGCTTTTTCGCTGCCGTTAAGCGTACGTGCAAAAATGAGATATGAACAATGTCCCAAATAGCGTTTGACATCCGGATTCGCTGTGAGATACGTTACGGGCGAATTCAACTTTAGCGCTTTAGTGGAGGAACTAAATGAAGTCAAATCGTATCTTCAACTTCAACCCGGGGCCGGCCGCACTGCCTGTTGCGGTACTGGAGGAAATTCAACAGAATTTTCTGGATTTCAAGGGATCCGGTATGTCCATAACCGAAATCAGTCATCGCTCCCAACAATTCGAGGACGTCATTAATGATGCCATGGCCAGGACCATGCGACTGTTGAATCTTGATGACCGCTTCGATGTACTTTTTTTACAGGGTGGAGCCAGCATGCAATTTGCCATGATTCCCATGAACTTTCTGGCAGGGGATCGCACTGCTGATTACATCGATACCGGAACCTGGTCCGCCAAAGCGATTAAAGAGGCTCGTATCCAGGGCAAGAATATAAAGGTAGTCGCATCCTCCGAGGACAAAAACTATGCCTATATACCCCGAAATATAAAATTC
Organism: Desulfobacterales bacterium; assembly: GCA_030066155.1. Classification (GTDB taxonomy): domain Bacteria; phylum Desulfobacterota; class Desulfobacteria; order Desulfobacterales; family JAFDCJ01; genus JAFDCJ01. Next base: position 10,747 of record JASJCE010000017.1, read on the forward strand.
AACCAGGATGCTGTGTTTGTGCATTTAACGTCCAACAATACAATCAAGGGCACCGCGTGGTCGCAATTTCCGGATACCAACGGGATACCGATTGTCAGTGACATGTCATCGGACATCATGAGCAAGCCGATTGATACCGGGAAGTTCGGATTAATTTACGCGGGCGCCCAAAAGAATGTAGGCCCGGCCGGCGTTTGCCTGGTTGTAGTTCGACGTGATATGCTGGATCGGATTCCGGAAACCGTGCCGACCATGCTGCGGTATAATACCTACGCTACTAAAAACTCACTATACAATACACCGCCGTGCTTTGCCATTTACACCGTCCACCTGGTGCTGAAATGGTTGGAAGAAACCGTCGGCGGTCTGGATGAAATGGCGAAGCTCAATCACAAAAAGGCAAGTCTGCTGTACGATTTCATGGACACCGGTGGTTTTTACCGGCCGACAGCCGAGGCCGACAGCCGATCGCTGATGAACATTACCTTTCGTCTGCCGACCGCGGAGCTGGAGCAAAAATTCGTGCAGGAAGCACTCAAAAACGGCCTGGGCGGCCTCAAAGGGCATCGGTCGGTAGGGGGTTGCCGGGCTTCGATCTATAACGCCGTAACTCTGGAAGCAGTTGAGGCGCTCCTTGATTTTATGAAAAATTTTGAAAATAAGAACGGCTAATTAGTTCGCTAAGTAATCCGCCCTTAAAACAAACGCATATAATTTTTTAGATTTTTCGTTGACCACTAGCATGCAGGTAGATTGCCGGTTTGGCGGATTAATTATTACTCGGATGGCGTCTGTTTTCATTTTGGTTCCGATTTATTGAAATCAAATCATGTTTGCGCAGGATTTGAGTTAAGATATTCCGACTATTTTGGTGAGAAGAGATATAAGATCGATCCGCCGGAGGCGGACCACAAATATTCATTATTCAATATTCATTTCCGGCTTCGCCGGCTTGGGTTTTGCTTGACATGCCGATGAAATACGAATAATAACAGGCGACGGGAACGTTGTTGTGGCACCTCAATTTGAGATCGAAATGGTTGGTTTGATGAGTTGGTTGAATTGTAACCCCCATAAACAAGGAGGCAAGTATGGATAAGATTTTGAGGATTGATATGGGCGCAGACGGAGGCCCTCAGTTCAAGACCGAACCCATGGGTGACTACGCTGGCTTCGGTGGCCGCGGACTGACGTCGTCGATAATCGCCAAAGAGGTTCCCCCGTCATGTCATCCGTTAGGGAAAGACAACAAGCTGGTGATTGCACCGGGACTGTTGAGTGGATCGGTCGCAGCCATGTCCGGCCGCATTTCCGTCGGCTGCAAAAGCCCCTTGACCGGCGGCATCAAAGAGTCCAACTCAGGCGGACAGGCATCGCAGATGCTCGGCCGACTGGGCTATGCCGCCATTGTGCTGGAGGGCAAACCCAAGGAAAAGACCCTCTACAAAGTATTCATCAACAAAGACGGCGTAGAGGTCAAAGAAGACAACAGCCTCTGCATGCTCGGCAACTACGATACTGCGGATAAAATGAAAGCGGAATACGGTGACAAGGTTCATTGCATCTCCATCGGACCGGCCGGTGAAATGAAGATGTCCGCCGCATCCGTTGCATTTACCGACATGGAGCAGCGGCCCACCCGGCACGCCGGCCGCGGCGGTGTCGGTGCCGTTATGGGAGCCAAGGGTGTAAAAGTCATCGTCATCGACGATACCGGCTGCGCCGCGCGGACGCCGGCCGATCCGGAAAAGTTCAAAGCCGCCAACAAAGAATTCGTCGCCGGACTGCGCAAGCACGCGGTTACCGGTGAAGGCCTACCGGCATATGGCACCAACGTCCTGACCAACGTCATCAACGAAGCCGGTGCCTATCCGACCAACAACTTCGCAACCGGCCAGTTCGAGACAGCCGGCAAAATCAGCGGTGAAACCCAGGCTGAATTGGAAAATGCCCGCGGCGGAGAAGGCTCTGCCACACACGGCTGCCATCGTGGATGCGTCATTCGCTGCTCCGGCACCTTTTATGACAAAAACGGAAACTTTTTATCCAAGCAGCCCGAATATGAAACGGTGTGGGCCCATGGCGGAAACTGCGGCATCGACGATCTAGATAAGATCGCCCAGATCGACCGCCTGGACGATGATTTCGGCCTGGACACCATCGAAATGGGTGCCACAATCGCCGTCGCCATGGAGGCGGGTGTTGCCGAATTCGGAGATGCCGATGCGGCCATCAAGCTCGTCAAAGAAGTCGGACAGGGCACTCCCTTAGGCCGCATCCTGGGCAATGGGGCCGCCGTTACCGGCAAAGTTTACGGAATTGAACGGGTACCGGTTGTCAAAGGACAGGCCATGCCGGCATATGACCCCCGCGCGGTACAAGGCCAGGGCGTCACCTATGCCACATCGACCATGGGCGCTGACCATACGGCAGGATACGCAGTTGCGACGAATATCCTGGGTATCGGCGGCTCGGTAGACCCGCTGAAACCCGAAGGTCAGGTCGACCTGTCGCGTAACCTCCAGCTTGCCACAGCAGCCATTGATTCCACCGGAATGTGCGTATTTATCGCTTTTGCCATCCTGGATCAGCCGGAAACGTTCCAGGCCTTGCTTGATTTAATCGGGTCGTTCTCCGGTTCGCCGATGACAGCCGACGATGTGACGGCTTTCGGCCAAACCATTATGAAGCTTGAACGGGAATTCAATGCAAAAGCCGGCTTTACCAATGAAGCCGATCGGTTGCCCGATTATTTCCAGAGTGAGCCGCTGGCACCGCACAACGTCACCTTCGCGGTCACGGCAGAGGAACTGGATCAGGTCCACAATTACTAAAACCACACTTTGGCGTCCAATTAAACGGGTGGCGAATTTGTTCGCCGCCCTTTATCTATGGTGCAGGCCGAAATTTGACGGTTAGATCCCCGAAACCGGAAAAACTGAAACCCAATAAAGAACGATAAGGAAGTATTCCCGATGGGACACAAGCAGGTCAGCCCGCAGCGGCATGTTCACCTGAAGGTAACCGACCGGTATCTACCCATATTTCTGGGATTGATTCGAAGCGGTTTTTCGGCAGATATTACCATCGGTTGCAGCCTGGACCAAATCCTGAGCACTCAGGTCGGCATTGATGCGGACTACTTGCAGGAGCGTGTCCAGACTGTATTTTTGAATAATAGCCCGGTTGATGATCTCAGTTCGGCAACGGTTGCCGACGGTGCCGTCATTTCCCTGTCAGCCGCTATGCCCGGTCTCAACGGCGCGGTGATGCGACGTGGGGGTCCGCTGTCGCAACTGAGACACTCCATATCCATATCACACGCTTCGAGTGCCGTTTGCGATACGTCGGCCCCCGGCAGGATCAAATTGAAATTCTTCAACCTGATTGCCAAGGAAATCGGACCGCAATTTCTGTCCCGCGGTATAGTTGTCAGTGGAACTGCACTTGGCGAGTTATTGGAAAGCCAGACACCCGACTTCTGGCAAGCCGTAACCGCAGCTGAGTTGGACAACACGCCCTGTCAAGTCGAGGACCTGATGGATCAGAAATGGCCGGAGGACAACATTCTGCTTGAGGTGCAACCGGGTTAAAGGATTTTTCCCCCATTTGTTCAGCTCCGGTCCAATGCATTGGCGTTTGCCGGCCAAGGCGGTTACTCGGCGTATTTAGGTTTCAGGTTTCAGGTGTCAGCAAACAAACGCGGTCCGCCGGGTCGAGGCTCCTAATGAAGTTGACGTTTTTAAACGACGTAGTATCCGCCTTCAATCAAATTGGTGACTAGGTCGTGGTAGTACGGATTTACTGAAACCTGAAACCTGACACCTTGAATCAATTCATCCCAGAATAAACCTACAGGCCAAGATTCTCAACTCCAACTCGACCCCTTAAACTCACGACTCACACAGCTCAAACAGTGCTGCTGCACCCATCCCGCCGCCGATACACATCGACTCAACGCCGTATTTCGCACCCCGCTCCTGCATATTGTTCAGGAGGGTTGCGCACAGTTTGGCTCCGGTACACCCCAGCGGGTGTCCGAGGGCGATGGCGCCGCCGTGAATGTTAACCTTGGTCGGATCGATACCGAGTTCATTGATGCTGTACAGCGCCTGAGAGGCAAATGCTTCATTGATTTCAAACAGATCGACATCGGATAACGCTATACCGGCCAAATCCATCAGCTTGGGTATGGCATAGCGCGGCCCGACGCCCATTTCATCCGGCCGACAGCCAACGGTAGAGTAATATTTAAACCTGGCAACCGGGGTAATGCCAAACTCCTTGAGCTTGTCTTCGCTCATGATGACCGTCGCCGCGGCGCCGTCCGTCATCTGGGAGGAATTGCCGGCCGTCACGCTGCCGTTGGCGGCAAAGGCCGGTCGCAGGCTGCTCAAACCCTCCAGGGTCGTATCTTCGCGAATTCCGTCGTCAAAATCCTGCAAAAATGTTTCCCGTTTAAAAACACCATCCTCACCCAACACATAGCGTGTGGCCGGTGTGGGGACGAGTTCTTTGAACAATCCGTTGTTTTTGGCTTTGGCTGCTTTCATCTGAGACTGCAGGGCAAATTCATCCTGCGCTTCACGCGTAATTTTATATCGATTGGCAACATTCTCGGCCGTAATACCCATAGATGTGTATACCTTGGCGCCGGCACGGGTGAATTCCGGATGGGGTCGCGGCAGATTGCCGCCCATGGGAACGTAAGTCATGGATTCCAGGCCGCCGCCGATAACGACATCGGACCAGCCCGCCATCACCCGCAGGGAGGCCAGAGCGATGGCTTCGAGACCCGAGGAACAGAACCGGTTGACGGTGGCACCGGTGGTATCATCCGGAAAGCCGGCCATCTGGGCGGCGATACGACCGATGTTTAGACCCTGCTCCGCCTCGGGAAAAGAGCAGCCGATCATAATGTCATCGACCGATTTTTTTTCAAGATTGTCGGTTTTGTCGACCACCGCGGACAATATAAAAGACAGCAAATCTTCGGGTCGGGTATCTTTAAAGGCCCCTTTGCCTCGCTTGCAGCCCGGGGTGCGGATTGATGTGACAATATAAGCGTCGCGCATATCGGTACCTCCATTTCAATGTGAATTTTCAACTAATTTCTGAGCGGTTTTCCAGTCTTCAGCATATGCTCAATCCTGGCCTGGGTTTTCTCCTGTTTGAGGAGATCGATGAACGCTTCGCGCTCAAGGGTTAAAATGACCTCCGGGTCAACTTCGGCATTGTCTCTGACATCCCCGCCGCTGATAATGTAGGCAATTTTGCCAGCCAGAAACGCATCATATTCACTGACGAATCCGCCATTGGCCATATCCGAGATCTGGGCTGCGACCATGCCCTGGGCAGCCTGACCCAATACCTTGATCTTGCGTTTTACAGGCGCGCCATAGCCGTCTATAGCCATTTTTAGCACTTCTTTCTTTGCTTCTCCGATCAGATGGTCGCGATTGAAAACGATGCGATCGGACGGCCCCAGAAAGCCGTTGGCCCGGGCTTCAGCCGCGGACATCGACACCTTGGCCATGGCAATGGACATAAACACCGGAATAAATAGCTTGGCCAGATCCAGATCCGTCACTGCTGCCGGTACGGATTCCAGGAATTTACGCCACAGGTTCAAACACCCGCCTCCGGCCGGTACCAGTCCAACACCGATTTCGACCTGGCCCATGTACAGTTCCGAATGGGCCACGATTTTATCAGCTCCCAGGCACAGTTCACAGCCACCGCCAAGTGTCAGACCGAATGGCGCTGCGACCACCGGAAATGGCGCATGACGCAGATTTAGGAGACCGTATTGCAAACCGGCGATCATTTTATCGATATCATCGAACAGACCCCCTTTGACTGCCGCGGCGACATCGGCCAGGTTTGCACCGGCCGAAAAGGCACCCGGCATTCCACCGGCCTGGTTGCCGATGACGAGGCCCGCAGCGCTGGCATCGACGGTTTCCTGAACTTCCGGCAGAAACGCGATAATTTCCTGATTCAGGGCATTCATCTTCGTGTGAAGTTCCAGACAAAAGACATCATCTCCCAAATCGATAAGGGATGCTGAATCATTTTCTTTGATTACCCGTCCGGTAGATTTCAATGAGACCAGGGAGACGATGCGGTCACTGACGTGTTGTACCTCATAGGCTTCGGTGATGAAATTGTAAAACAGCCTTTGGCCGTTTTCAATTTTGTAAAAAGCGGTGCAGCCTTTGGCCAGCATGCGCTTGACATTATCCGGTATGCGAAAACCGTCCTGTTCCATTCTGGCAACGGACGTTTCCAGTCCGATGGCATCCCAGGTCTCAAACGGGCCCATTTCAAAGTTGAAGCCCCATTTCATGGCGTTGTCGATTTCAACTATTGTATCGGAGATCTCCGGGATGCGGTTGGCGGCATAGATCAGATTGTTGGCGACTGCCCTCCATGCAAATTGGGCTCCGGGGTCATCACCATAAATCACCGCCTGTAATTTTTCCGGCAGGGATTTCGCTTTTTTGGCATTTTCCAGACAGGGAAATGTTGCCTGCTCATATTCGGCATATTCAAGGGTGGCTGGATCAATCACCTTGCGGATCTTTTGCCATTCCGGCGTCAGGTCGGTTTTGTAAAATCCGCTCTGGCTTTTTTTGCCCAGCAATTTCTTTTCGATCATGGTATTGACGAATTGCGGCATGACAAAACTATCCCGCGCTTCATCGGAGGGCACCAGATCATGCGTATTCCGGGCCACATGGGCCAGAACATCCAGGCCGACCAGATCTGCCGTTTTGAACATGGCGGTTTTGGGTCGGCCCAGAGCGGTGCCAAAAAGCGCATCCACCTGTGGAATCGTCAACCCCTCCTCGAGCATGAGTTGAATGACCCGTACCATCCCCTGGACACCGATCCGGTTTCCGACGAAATTCGGCGTATCCTTGGCCCACACGATTCCCTTGCCGAGAATCCGTTCTCCATAATCGGCCATAAACTCAAGGATAGCGGGCAGCGTCTGCTCTCCGGGAATAATTTCCAGCAATTTCATGTACCGCACCGGATTGAAAAAATGAGTTCCCAAAAAATGTTGTTTGAACTCCGGAGGCAAACCTTCCGACATGGCCTTGAGCGGAATTCCGGAGGTGTTCGTAGATACGATGGTTCCGGCAGTTCTCACTTTTTCGATGCGTTGCAGCAGGTCCTTTTTAATTTCCAGATTCTCAATCACAACTTCGATGATCCAGTCCACATCCGCGAGCTTGCTAAAATCATCCTCCATATTGCCGATGGTGATTCGATTCACATCATCTTTGTGCATCAACAGCGAGGGGCTGGATACCAGCACGGCATCCAGTCCGGCTTTTGCGATCCGATTGCGGGCAGCCGCATCGTCCTTTTCTTCAGTCTTCAGATCGGGGGGAACGATGTCGAGGAGCAGGGTGTTGACGCCGGCACCGGCAAGCAACGCCGCAATACCGCCCCCCATAACACCGGAGCCAAGCACAGCCGCAGTTCTGATCTTTTTTCTCATATCGACCTCCTGGGATGGTTTTTTTAAAAATGAATGAATATTCATTCACTATCAAGGTCTGTTGGCCTTGTCAAGTAAAATTCCGGGATTTATTTCTTGTTGTCGATAAATCATATTTGACGTAATAACGAGTGCTTATTAAAAGATAAGTCTATAGCCTTTAAAAATAAGGCGTTTTAGAGGATGAATGATGGGTTATAAAGAGAAATGAATAATTATTCATATTTTGGAATGGGTAATCAAATCATTTTCACAAGGATCATGCGGGGATAATGACTTTAATTTGATAAAAATACTTATAGCGTTTATTTCCTCGATCCACCTGACGTGATTACGAATTAGATGCAAATCCACAGGACTCACGAACTCGGAACGTATTTTTGACAAGCGCTATAATTTGACTATTGTTTGGGAAATAGTTTGGGACCGAAGAGCTTGACGTCATCATCCTTTACCCGGGCGGTCTTCGGCTCGGCTGCCGCGGCTTTGTCAGCAGGCTTAGAAGTGGATTTCACCCCCGTTGACTTTTTGACCGGATGGTCGGAGATGAGTAATTTCTTTGGAATGTAGACATCATCTCCTTTTTTCAGGCGGTCGGGATTGAGATCCGGGTTGGCTCTGGCCAACCGGCTACGATTGGCCGCACTGCCGGTGTAGCGTCTGGCAATATCTTCCAGTTTTTCATTGTTCTTTTTGACGCTGTGGGCAAAATAGTGGGACGTGTATTTGGCGGCTTCTTTCTCCGGCAACGGCACCCGCGTCTTAAGCATTCCGGGCGGAATGCGAACCACATCCCCACCTTTAATTCGATTCGGGTTCAGGCGCGGATTGGCCTTGGCCAATTTCCGCCAGTTTTTGGAGGACCCGGTGTACCATGAGGAAATGAGGGAAAGGGACTCTCCGGGCCATCGTACCCGATGGGTGTAATAATTATCGGGGTATTCACCGGAATAATGCTGCGGCATGGGCTTGCGGGTACGCAGCAAGGCAGCCGGAATGGCGATTTCGCTGCCGATTTTCAGTTTATCAGCTCTGACGTGCGGATTGAGCCGAGCCAATTCTTCGGAATTCTGCGGATCTCCGGTGTACCATTCCGCTAAATAGGCCAGCGTCTCCCATGACCATCGGGTTTTATGAATAAAATTTTCCGGATCCCCGGTTTTGTCCGCGGATGATCCGTCGCTCGAATGACCAAGGTTCAGGGATTCTCTGATACTCGATTGCCAGTCATCAAATTTCTGTCCGACACCGGCACATCCCCAACACAAGCTGATCATGACAAATCCGATCACAAGAAAACCGGTATGGCCGCGAAGTTTGGTGTTCATCCTTTTTTATCTCCTGTTTTCTTTTTTAGCTGCTGCAGATATTTTGAGGCAGACTCATTGCGGGGATTCAGGGCCACTGCCTGCTCCAGATTCTTGATACATTGCTGATGCTCACCCAGTTTTTCATTGATGACGGCCAGATTGAACAACGCCTCATCGGTAAACGCCGGCTTCAGTTCAACAACCCGGCGATACATTAATTTGGCCTGCTGATAGTCGTTGGTTACCGCATAAACATAACCCAGATTGAAGAAGGTATCCGGCAGTCGGGGTGCCAGAGTGGTCACCTTTAAATACGTTTCGATGGCCTTTTCATAATTTTGGCGGCTCATGTAGATGTATCCCAAATTCGAGAGCCCTGAAATGTTGTCCGGATCAAATTGCAATGCTTTTATAATTTGGATCTCGGCTTTACCCGGATCCGTATCGAGTATATTGGCTGCCTGCCCCAGCGCCGATTTGACATAGGCCGCCGACAGATTGTCTTTGAGGGATGGGTTACTGGAGAAAATTTCTTCAAATAAAATGACGGCTTGAGCATAATCTTTCGCTTTGAGCGCTGCTTTGGCAGCGGCCACCCTGCTATTTTCAGCCGTACCTTCGACGACTGTTGCAACGGTCGTCGTCGGTGCCGCATCCGGCTGTGAGCGTGAAAAGGATATTTGCTTTATTCCCAGAGCCACGACAATCAAGAAGGCAACCACCGCCAGGCCTGATTTCAGGACAACCGGCTTCAAGCCCAGTCGTTTCGCTGTTTTGCTGGGGCTTGGGCGGTCTGTCGAATTCGGTTTGCGTTTTGACAGGAATCGGTCCAGATGCCGACGCCATCCCCCGAATACGGTTCGCCGAACGTTATGCAGTTTCTCGTTCATAGTGGCCTTGGTTAACACTACCGTGTCGTTGTATGATCCGGATACGGGCTTTCCATCCCCATTGGAGCCGTTTTCACCGGCTTCATAGATCTTGGACTTAGCCCAGAGCGCCAATTCTTCCTCAGCCAATTCTTCCTCAAACAGCTCCTTCATGTAGCCGGCAAAACTCCTGGCATTGGGCCGCAAAGAGAATTCAAAAGCGTATTCTTCAATATCGGCCAGCATCTCGCTGGCAGATTGATATCGCTTGGCGGGGTCCTTGGCCAGAGCCCGCCGCAGGATCTCGTTGAGTTTGGCCGGCAGATCCGGGATCACCTCCTCCGGTGGATCATACTGGGCCTCCCGAACCAGGGAGAGCACATGCATGGTTTCGCCTTCAAACATTCGTTTCACCGCAAGCAATTCGTACAAAATAATGCCTGTTGAAAAGATGTCCGAACGATGATCAATGGTCTGGCCGTTGGCCTGCTCAGGGGACATATACGCCAGCTTGCCTTTGATCAGGTTTTCGCGGGTCTTGGTATTCTGGCTGGCAGCCTTGGCGATGCCGTAATCAATGATCTTGACCTGGCCCTCATAGGTCACCAATATGTTTTGGGGATTGATGTCCCGATGAATAATGTTTAGCGGTTTTCCCTGCAAATCCTTTAGATTATGTGAATAATCAAGTCCGGCACAAATTCGCGAGACCACGTGAAGAATATTTTCCATGCCGAGCGGCATTTGCCTCTTTTTGGCAGCTTTGCGGATGGTCCGCAGATCTTTTCCAAAAAGAAACTCCATGGCGATGAAATACTCGTCGTCCATACTGCCGAAATCGTATATCTGAACAATGTTTTCATGATGCAAGAGGGCCGCCAGCTTGGCTTCGTCTATGAATGAGGTAATCAGATTATCCTCTTCGGAGAGATTCGGAAGGATTTTTTTGATGGCAATCAGTTTTTCAAACCCTTCGGCGCCGGTCAGCTTAGCGCGATATAACTCAGCCATGCCACCCACCGCGATCTTGTCCAGCAGCTGATATTTGCCAAATTGTATAGGTTTGAATACTGTCATTAATCTTTGACCGTCCAATCCGGTCTGCCAGACCCCGTCCCGCCATCGTCCAGTGGTTCGAATCAGGCAGGGATTTAAACCAGATATATGACTAACTTATTGTAATTGTGCGATTTTTCGAAAAAAGTGGAATTTGGCTGCAATTCCCTGAATCAATTGCAGGTCCAAAAGTCGATATCCATGACTTGTATCGGCTTTGGGGATGCAAAACTTAAGATCAATTTTTAGTGGCAACAATCCGGGTGGGAACGCTGCAGAGGGCCTGTATCGTTACGTGAAGATTTGGGTTTATGGACGTCCGGCTAGTTTGCGCCCGATTCAAGCTGGCCGCCAAGCGTGTGGGCCGGCAGTTCGATCCAACCGGTCTCGACTTTTAGCAATTCCTCGCGGATTTCGTCGAATTTAGCTTCGAGCCGAAGAAAGACGTTGACGATTTCGGGGTCAAAATGGGTCGATTTAAGGTCTACGATGATCTGGCGGGATTTTTCATGGGTGTAGGCACGCTTGTAAAATCTTTCGGTGGTCAACGCATCATACACATCTGCCAGCGCCACAATCCTGGCTGCAAGCGGAATATTTTCGCCGCTCAATCCCGCAGGATATCCGCTGCCATCCCACTTTTCATGGTGATTATAAGCGATATCCCTGCCCATTTTCAAAAAGGATTGGCCTTCGATCTGACTTTCAATGGCTTTGATGGCATCGCCCCCCAACAGGGTATGGCGTTTGATGATGGCAAACTCTTCATCTGTCAATTTCTCGGGTTTAAGTAAAACCGCATCCGGAATACCGACTTTTCCAATATCGTGCAAAATCGAAGATTGATAAATATCATCGATAAAATCCCGGGTAATAATGCTTCGATATCTGGGACTGTTGGCCAATTCCTGCGCCAGTATTCTGGCATACTCGCGGATCCGTTCCAAATGGGTACCGGTACCTTCATCCCGGTATTCGGCCAGTTTGGCCAGGCCCAGGATCGTCGCCATTCTGGCGTTTTGAAGCTTACGATAGGACTCTCTCAACGCAGCTTCAGCTTTTTCACGTTTATTGATCGTGAACCGGACATGGGAGCCGAAGATCAAAAACAAACATAGCACAATCAGCCGCATCCACATTTCACTGACGTTCGGGCCAAATAACTGGCGGTAAAAGCTGACCTCCTCCGGCGAGAACACATTTAAAAAAGACTCCAGCGCCCAGTACAAAAACGCCAGAAAAATGCCGACCAATACCATTTGATCGGCTATGTTAACGGGTTTATTCCAGATCTTGTTAAGTTTGTTCATCGTATTCTCCGGATATCGTGCACGACCCTCCAACCGCTGTAAAATACTTAAGTTTATCTTATTTGGCGCTTCATGACCAGCCTAAATTGATGGCCAGCAGGGTATCGTCAAGGTAGATTCTAAGCCGGTCGAATTTGAATAATTTATCAGAGCTTGGAATTTACATGTTTTTAGTTAAACACGCTATTAATATGAATTCAGTCAATTACTTGTTTGCATGACTGAGCCCTGGGGTGGCCAAGATACGTCCTGCACCGGGTCTGTAAAATTGATTCAAAAGCCCAAAAATTTGACCTGAATCGGCTATCCTGGTAAAATAACAATTGTTTTGAATGAATCGACTGACCCGGGCTCGGGCTGCAACCCATACTTTGTCCGGGCAACAGCTTCGTCTAAAGAGGAACCATCGAAGTGAAAGAAAGACTAAAACGATATGCCCTCATCGCAGCGGCAGCGGCTTTACTCTGGTTTGTGGTGGACAACCATTTTATTATGTACGGATCAGATATTCACCTGCTGAAAAAGGAAGAGCGGAATTTGCATGACACATTCGTCAGTCTGAACAACAAACGACCGGCGACTGTGTTGAAAAACGACAGATTGCGCGAAGCCGGCATTGGTGAGTTGATGGTGGATATCGGGATGCTGTCCGAAGAAGAGCTCAGCCGCCTTGAAAGCAAATTGGATTATTCCGATTAGCAGGTACTACTCCTCAATCGTTCCTGCCGCATTCAGCTCCAGGGTAATGGGACGCTCCTCCTCACTGCTGCCGGTGAATCGGATGGGTCCCGGACGGCGGTAATGATCATCTCCCGGGACTGCAGCAAGCCATTTCTCACTGTGCGCTTTAAAGACCCGAAATGCGATGGAATTGACATCGACAATACTTTTCTCGATGACCAGGGCCAGTTTGCTCTTACGCTCTTCCAGATGCATCAGCGGTGCAATCGGGATACCGATCGGCTCCCATTTAGCAAAATCCTTTTCCAGATTTTTGATTGCCGCCATTTGGCCGGTGGCTCCGTTGGCAATCAGACTGAATACGGTCAAACCCAGATTGTACGTGTAGATGCAGTCAAATCGGGTGGGATCGTTGCCGCGGCCATCGTAGCCATAAAAATGAATCTGGGTTTTAAAGCTTGGCATGGATTTCTTGAAGATCTTTTCAACTGGCGCCGGTACGGCGGAATCGCTGCTGGCAATCAACTCGCTGTTTTGCAGGGCCTGATTCAAGGTTTTAATTGAAATAATGTTCGGCTTCACCATTAAGAACTCGCCATCGCCATAATTTTTAAACAGAACCGGTCCAAAAAGGTCCGGATCTAGCTCGGCCTTTTTCAGGGTCTTGGTGAAATAGTCTCGGGATATACCAATTTTATAGCGGCCTTGCTCTTTCAGGATGTTTAAATAGTCCTGAACGAGTCCCAGGAGAACTTTCTCGGTCTCAACCTGGGAAAACGGGAAATTGCCATGGCTGTCTCTCTCCATCAGCAGCCCTTCCTGAAAAAAGGCCGGAATATCATTAAACAGATCGTCATCTCGTGAGTTCCACAGTTTGAAGGATGAATCATCCCGCGATCGCTGTGCCAGGCGGCGCAAATACTCCAGCTTTTCTTCAAGGCGGGAAAAAGCTGAATGAAAATCCCGGTCATGCGTATGGTTATAATCCGCAATAATCGTATTCAATTTGAGTATAAAGACCTGGATTTCATTTATGAACTCCAGCACACCTTCCGGTATGACGATGACGCCGTAATTCTTTCCGACAGCGGCTCTTCTGACAATGCTGTCACATATCATACGCGAGAGATGCCGCAGCGTCATGCCGTAGGCGTGGTAGTCTGTGCTGTTGGCTTCCATCGCTTTTTGAAGCCGATCCTGATCCACATAATCTGCCAGATCTTCCCCGATCAGGGTCATATTGGCATGGGTTTGGAGCGCCACCTCCAACGCCAGATGGCTGGCAACCCGCCCCATCACCTTGCATATATGCCAGTACTTGATGTCGGAGCTGCTGTCCGTGCACAGGTTGCTGATAGAGCCCGCAAACGCCCGCGCGGCAGTGTGAAAACCGAATGACATGGCGCACAATACCTTGCCGTCGGCATCCCGGACCTGGATATCCCCATCGATGGTTTTGGGAACCCCGATGATCTGTACCCCGTCTTTGCGTAATTCCTGGGCCAGAAAGGCGGCGTTGGTGTTGGAGTCATCGCCGCCAACCACGACCAGGGCATCCAGCTGCAGCCTGCGGCAGGTTTCCCGGGAAAGTTCCATTTTTTCGGATGTGTCGATCTTGGTCCGACCGGTTTTGATCATGGTAAATCCACCGAGATTGCGATAACGGTCTACCAGCTGATCGGTCAATTCGACCGCTTCGCTTTCAATGATGCCGTCTGGCCCGACCAGAAATCCGAATACCCGGGTCTGCGGGTTCGCCTGTTTGGCGGCGTCGTACAGTCCGGCGATGACATTGTGTCCGCCGGGTGCCGGACCGCCGGAAAATACGATCCCGATATTACGCAACTTGCCGTACCGCTCGGCAGCATCCGCTTCCGCGGAATCCAGGCCCTTGATCAGTTGCACCTTGTTGTTGATGATGCTGGGTAGCTGTTTGGCGGCCTCCGGATCCAGTTCGAAGCGGTATTCATCGGTCTCCTCCAATACCGTATAGGCATGGGAAAAGACGCCACACCGCGGAAGGGCGTATTTTGTTCTATCGATCATTTCGGCGTTACTGTCGTCCATAACTCTTTTGATCTGGGGAAGCGTCAAAATTTCGTTCAAAGCAACGATCTTTTTTTTCGCCATTCGAACCTCCATCTATCTGACCCTGCGGCCTAACGCATGATCGAATCTATAACGACACCGTTCGCAGGGATTCTGATATCCTTTCAACACATTGTTTAAACCCCCGGCTGCCTGAATTCTATTCATACCCGCCGAACCACTTCAAAGTCAAGATAATTCAATGATATGGGGCCGATATCGGGTGAAACCCGTACCGTCTCTGGTCCGAATCCGGGTGCCAAAAGAATACTTTACAATATTTTTTTTATGAGTTACAAGAAAATGTCCGACCGACATTCAACTGCTAAATAAGTTTTAGTCATCGCAGTCTGTTGCGGCGGCGGCGATCGTTTAAGTGATCGGCCCGTTGCCGTCAGCGGACCGATCGACCAGCACAAACACTTTAAAAGGAGGTAAGTATGAAAAAAGGATTGATACTAGTTCTTGCTACAGTTGCAGTATTTGGATTTATTTGGGCAACCTCCGCCATCGGCGCGGACATCAATCTGGCCAAGAAATCCACCATCGAAAAAATCCTGAAAAGAGGCGAGTTGCGGGTCGGTTTTGAATCCGGCTACGTCCCATTTGAGATGACCAACAAAAAGGGGGAATTCATCGGCTTTGATATGGATTACGGCCGCCGACTGGCGAAATCCATGGGCGTTAAATTTGTTCCGGTCAACACCGCCTGGGACGGCATCATTCCGGCCCTGATGACGGATAAATTCGATATTATCATGGGCGGCATGACCATCACCCAGGAAAGAAATTTGAAGATAAATTTTGCCGAGCCCTATATCGTAGTTGGTCAAACCATCCTTTTAAATAAAAAGCATAAGAACGCTGTATTGTCCTACAAGAACCTCAATAACCCCAAGTACATCGTCACCTCCCGCATGGGCACCACCGGCGAGCAGGCCATTAAAAAATATATGCCCAAAGCCACTTACAAAGGTTTTGAGTCCGAAGCGGAAGCGGGCCTGGAAGTGATTAACGGCAAAGCCGACGCCCTCATTTATGATTTACCGTTCTGCGGTTTTCTCTACGGCAGCCAGGGCAAAGGCAAAACCATCTTCCTGAGCGACCCGTTTACCTTTGAACCCCTGGCCTGGGCCATCAATAAAGGGGATCCCGATTTTCTGAACTACCTCAATAACTTCCTGCGGCAGACCAAAGGCGACGGCTTCTACGACAGAATGTATAAAAAGTGGATTACCGGCACCAAATGGAAGAAGGAACTTGAATAGTCGGCTAAACCGGATTAAAACCGTCGACAAATATGAATCAGGCCGGCCAGACTCTAAAAAAGCCTGGTCGGCTTTTTTTGGGCCGTCCGAAACAGCGTCGATTTGCCGGTGAGTGGATTGATCGTCCATTGACTACCGATATTCCGCACTGCCGGTCCCGTGCAGGTTACCGACGGCAACCGCATCGCCCGCATCAGTACGTCAATTATTCGAAATCGAAAGCCGGGTTCCCGGGGCCGGAATTTCAGACACAGCGCAAATTCATATCGCTAATCGCTAAAGAGAAGGGCTATGATCACATCAACAAGTTCACGCAATTTCGCCAGACCCGCTTCTTATAATTACTGGGTGGGGGTTTTTGTCCTGGTTATCTTCCTGATTGCCGGTGCCTTTTATTATGCCACTCAAAAAGTTGCCTACATCTGGCGCTGGAACCGAATCCCGATCTATTTCGTTTACCAGGATGATATTGAAATCATCAGCGACATCGAGGGTGAAATCAAAACGGTCGAGAAAGACGGCAGCAAGGCCCTTGTCACGGTCCAAGGGCTTGACGAGCTGCAATCCTATACGGTTCCGGCTGACAGTGTATCGGTCGATGTCGGGGAATATGTCTATGAGGGTGAAACGCTGGCGGAGTATCAGAAATGGAAACCGGGTTTGCTGATAGTCGGCCTCTGGATTACGCTGAAAATCAGTGTTATCGCGACAATTGCCGGGGTGATTATTGGTATCATCGGGGGCCTGACGCGAATCTCATCAAACCCGGCCTTAAAATGGCTCACGATTCTGTATGTTGAACTGATTCGGGGCTCACCCTTGATGGTGCAAATTCTGATATGGTACTTTGTTCTGGGAACCGTCATCAACGATTTGCTCGCGGCATACGGATTAGGACGCTTGCCGGCCTTCTGGTACGGCGCGGCTTCGCTAGCCTGTTTTGCCGGAGCCTACGTGACAGAAATCGTCCGGGCCGGGATTCAATCGATCCATCGGGGACAAACCGAAGCAGCCCGTTCGCTGGGCATGTCCTATGCGCAGTCCATGCGGTATATCATTCTGCCCCAGGCGTTGCGCCGAATCCTGCCGCCCCTGGCCGGTCAGTTCATCAGCCTGATCAAGGATTCGTCGTTGCTCGGCATTATTGCCATCCGTGAGCTCACGAAAGCGGCCCGGGAGATTGTTACCGCCAGTTTGCAGCCTTTTGAGGTTTATTTATTACTGGGTCTGTTGTATCTTGTTTTAACGTTCAGCCTGTCCATGGCGGTTCAGCACATGGAGAAAAGGATGGCAATCCAGTGATAGAAGTTCGCAAAATCAATAAAACGTTTCATATTCCGCACGAGGTGAAAGCCCTGGTGGATGTGTCCACCAAGATTGACGCCGGCCAGGTGGTCGTGGTTTGCGGACCATCAGGTTCGGGTAAAAGTACATTTCTGCGATGTCTCAATCGGTTGGAAAAAGCCGACAACGGACACATCTTGATCGACGGCATCGATGTGTTGGATCCGAAAACGAATATTAATAAATTGCGGGCTGAGGTTGGAATGGTGTTCCAGTCGTTTAACCTGTTCCCTCACAAGAGCGTCTTCGAGAATATTACCCTGGCCCAGAAAGTGGTCCGCAAGCGCTCCAAAGCCGACGCCAGCGATAAGGCCAATGCGCTCTTGAAAAAGGTTGGAATCCAGGATAAATCCAGCGCATTCCCGGACAATTTATCCGGCGGCCAGCAACAGCGGGTGGCGATTGCCAGAGCGCTGGCAATGGATCCGAAAGTCATGCTGTTCGATGAACCGACATCTGCCCTGGATCCGGAAATGATCGGCGAAGTCCTGGACGTGATGAAAACCCTGGCCAAAGAGGGAATGACCATGGTTGTGGTGACCCACGAAATGGGATTTGCACGTGAGGTAGCCGATGGGATCATATTTATGGATGAAGGTGCCATCGTCGAGGTTGGATCACCGGAACATTTTTTTAAAAATCCTACCCACCAGCGCACCAAGCTGTTCTTGAGCCAAATCCTGTAATAGGCACACAATTTTCTTTATTCTTCGGAACAATATTTACGCTATTTAACTTGATTGCCTTTAAAAACTCTTAAAAATAACAAGCTCCAAAAGCCAAATAACAAATAAATTCCAATTACTCAAATTCCAAAGTTCTTGCCATGATAGCGACTTAAGCTACATTCAACAGCACCATTTTCGCCTGTTCAGTATGCGGGCCGACATAATCCAATTAGAATACGTGTTTCGGTCATTGATCATTGAATTTTGAGATTTATTTGTGATTTGGTGATTGATATTTGGAATTTTAGTCTCCCAAATGAATCTATAAGGAGGTTGGTTTCGGTTCTCCGCACCACGCACCATTCGCTACACCCCATGCTCCCTGCCCTACATCTTGTATTCGAATTGTTAAAATTATACCGTCCATAGTGTTTTTTGCTTTACAAGAAACCATCTCGTTGCTAAAATTCATCAAATAATCATCTGAAGGAATTTTTCGTAAATGAAATTAAAAAAACTGGAAATCACCGGTTTTAAATCTTTTTGTGAAAAAGCCACGATTGAGTTTCCATCGGGCATTTCCGCCGTGGTCGGTCCCAATGGATGCGGCAAGAGCAATGTTGTTGATGCCATCCGATGGGTCATGGGCGAACAAAGCCTGAAACAGCTGCGGGGCAAATCAAAAGAGGATATCATCTTTTCGGGTACCAACGGAAAGCCGCCGCTCAATATGGCCGAAGTCTCTTTAACCCTGAACAATGACAACGGCAACGGTCCCGAGGAATTAAAGGATTTTACCGAAATTAATCTAACCCGCCGCCTGTATCGATCCGGGGAAACCGCCTATTTTCTGAATCGGCAACCCTGCCGCTTGAAGGACATCCACAACGTTTTTTTAGGCAGCGGACTGGGATCCAAGTCCTATGCCGTTATCCAACAGGGCAACATCGGCGCCATCACCGAAGCCACTCCGGAGGAACGCCGCTATTTCATCGAAGAAGCAGCCGGAACCACACGTTACAAAAACCGTAAAACCGAGGCCCTGCGTAAAGTTCAGATCACCAATCAAAACCTCTTGCGGGTTAACGATATTCTGGTGGAAATCAAACGTCAGATGGGTAGCTTGAAACGCCAGGCCCGCAAGGCGGAAATATACAATAATTACCAGATTCGCATCAACGCCCTGGATGTTCAGCTTGGCATTCTATATTACGACGATTTCAGCAAACAGATCGCCGCCACCGATTCCCTGGTTGAAGAGTTAAAAGACGCCGATATCGGCCGCACGTCCGAGTTGAAAAAACTCGATGCGATCGTTGAAGAAATCAAACTCAAACGCTGGCAGAAAAATCAGGAAATCGCCGAGCAGAAATCTCAAAAATATGACAACCAGAGAGAAATAGACCGGACTGAAAATGATCTGGCGCACCTGCGCGATGAAATCGAACGGCTGGATCGCGAGGCCTCTGAATTAACGCAAGCTCGTGAGAATCTGTTCCAAAAAAATGAGGAAATGGTAGCCGAAATCAACCAGGTTGGTCATGAAAATCTGCGGCTGAAATCAGAAATAGAAGATATCACCCGCAAACTCCAGCAGCGTCGGCAGAGTAGTGATGCCATTGGCAAGGAGTTGAATGATCTCGACCGGGAGCTTGAATCCGGCAAAGCCCGCCTGATGGAGCTAACCACCCGTGAAGTCCAGTACAAGAATATTTATCAGAACGCGGCCAGGAATAAAGAAAGTCTGCAAAGACGCCTCAAACGCATTGATGAAGAAGAGGTGCTGGCCAGCAAAGAAATCGAGACGGTTCAGATCAGAGAGACCGGAGCCCGGGAACAGTTGAAAAACCTTCAAGAGCAGGCGGCAAGCCAAACAGCGGAAATCGAAATGACCCGCAGTCATCTCTCTGAGAAATCCTCAGCGCTGGCTGCCCAGGTCAAGCTGGCCCAAACCTTCGAGCTTGAACGAAACACGGCCAAATCTCAGTACCATACATTGAAAAAAATGGAAGACAATTTCGAATGGTACCGTGATGGTGTCAAGGCAATTATGAAAGCCCGCAGCTCCGAAGCAGTGGATTCGAATTCAACCTTACCCTCGATCGGTGAAAAAACAGCTGCCAATCTAATGGATCTGATGGCAGATATAATCGAAGCCGAAACGGAATACGAAACCGCCATCGAAGCCGTGCTGGGAGAATCGCTGCAGTATATTATCGTCAACGATCAGGCCACGGGTCTCGAGGCTATTGATTATCTACAAACCCATGCCGCCGGGCGCAGCGGATTTATCCCGGTATCGGCAGTTCGGCCCATCGTTGGCGACGGCAGTCCGCCACCGGATTCCGCCCGATTGTTGCTGAACCGGATTCAGGTGAAAGCGGGCTATGAAAACGTCGCCCGGGCCCTTTTGGGAGATGTCGTCTTGACCGATACGATCGAAGACGCCCTGCAGCTGTTCAATCAGAACGGAAGAATTCAGAAAATCGTCACTAAAACCGGTGACGTCATTTCGCATCAGGGGATCCTGATCGGCGGCAGCCAGGACAAGCTGAGCGGAATATTAGCCAAGAAGAATGAAATTCGAGAATTAAAAAGATTGGATGGGGAATTAGCTCTTAAGGTCAAAGCGGCCCGTAATCGTCAATATGAACTGGAATCTGTCGTGCAGGCGCTCGAAACCACGCTACAGCAGCAAATCGAGCAGAAAAATCGGTTGACCGAGGCCGAAATTGAAGCCGAAAAAGACCTCTACAAGGCCGGGGAAGATTTCAAAAACGCGCGGCGCCATCTTGAGATCATCCAGCTCGAGCAGGAGCAGCTGTTGGGCGAGTCGAGCGATATCGATGAGGAGATGACCAAATACAACGCGGCCATCGCAAAGGTCACGAATGAAATCCATGCCGCCCAGGCTGAGGTTGCGCAAACATCTCAGAAGATAAGCGATGTCTCGCTGAAAATGGAACAGGTCAACCAGTCCGTGGTTGAGTTCAAGATGCAGCTAACGGCTTTGAACGCCAGACTCGAAAATAGCGACAACAGCCTCAAGCGTTTAAAGGAGTTTCATCAGGACGGCATACTGCGGCTCGAGCAGCTGACGCGAGAAATTGACCAGAAGCGGCTAAAGGAGGAATCTTCCACATCCAATATTTCCGAACATGAAGAAAAGTTGGCCCATCTATATGATACGGTCAAAAAACTGGATGAATCCATCGATCGCGATGAGGTCGATTACCACCAAATCGACGCCCGGCTCAAGGATAATGACGGCAAAATTATCGACCTCAAAACCAGGCGCGAGAAATCCCTGGAAAAATTTCGCATGCTGGAGCTCGAACTGTCCCAACTCCGGCTTAAACGCGAGAACACCGCCAGCCGTTTGGAGGAGCGGTATCAGGATCGATTTGAATCCCTCAAAATCGAATTCGAACGTGATGAGGGCGCCAAAGCAATCGTTGGCGGAATGACCATCGATGAGATGGAAGCCGAACTGCAAACCAGTCGCGAAAAAATCGCCAAGATTATCGATGTCAATCTGGGAGCAATTAAGGAATATGAGCAACTCAAAGACCGCTTTGAATTTCTGGAGACCCAGCGGGACGATCTGCTAAAAGCGATTGAGGACCTGCACCGGGTCATCAGGAAGATAAATCGAATAACCCAGCAAAAATTCACGGAGACGTTCAAGGCGATTAATGAAAAACTCGAGGAGGTATTTCCGCGTCTCTTTAACGGGGGCGAAGCCAGGCTGGAGCTGATCGAGCCCGATAAACCCCTGGAATCCGGGGTCGAGCTCATGATTCATCCGCCGGGCAAAAAATTGACGCGCCTGAGCCTGCTTTCCGGCGGGGAAAAGGCGCTGTCGGCGATTGCATTTATTTTCTCCATCTTTCTCATAAAACCGGCATCATTTTGCCTGCTGGATGAGATTGACGCTCCACTGGATGATGCCAATGTCTTTCGCTTCAACGATCTGCTGCAAATCATCGGTGAAAATTCCCAGATCATCATGATCACCCACAACAAGCGTACCATGGAATTCGCTGACATGCTCTTTGGCATCACCATGGAGCAAAAGGGAATCTCCAAAGTCGTATCCGTTAATTTCACCCGCACCGAACTGCGAAAAGCAAGCTAGAGCGAATGAAAATTGAAGATTGAAGAATTGATGAGGTCGCTACGCTCCGTCCTTTTTATATTTTCTAAGTACCTGCCATCCCTGATTTAGTAATTTAGCCTGTCATATTCGATTGGAGAATTATTCCGCTTAGAAAAATCGGACATTTTGACCTGACCTGCTTTTATTGACAAGTGACGATATTCAGTGAATTAGAATCAGGCGTCTTAATCGCGTCACTCCTCACAGTTTTTTATCATTTCTCTTTATTCCGCTTAAGCAATTCGTGTATACTATCAAGCTGGATTAAGCTGAACCCAGAAATAATCTTTTAAAATCGATAGAATTCCACAAATCTTCAATTATCAATCTTCAATCTTCAATTAGACCGGAGGTCGTACGTTATGGCGTTAAAGTGGTTTAAAAAGAATAAAGATCAATCCGATAAGCGCGAAAAGAAAAGTGCCGAGGAGGTGCCGGAGCTGGAAGACCTGGACGATCCGCAGCCCGAATATCAGGAGCCGGATTATCTGGAGGCAGCCGATGAAGAAGATGAAGAGCTGACCGACGAAATGATTGAAAAGATGCTCGAAGATGAGCTTGGGGTGGCAGCTGAAGATGACTTCGAAACCGAAACGGCTGGTGACGCCGCTGAGGTTCTGGAGGCGGAGGAGACGGCAGAAATAGAAGAATTGGATGCTGCGGAATCCGAATATCAAGAGCAGAATGCTTTACGGGGAACCGAGGAAGAGCCGGAGGATGAAGATGAAGAGCTGACCGACGAAATGATTGAAAAGATGCTCGAAGATGAGCTTGGGGTGGCGGACGACGATGACTTCGATACGGAAATTGTGGGTGACGATATCGAAGTTCCGGAAGAGCATGACGCAGTTGAAATTGCCGATGAAGATGAGGCCGTTGAGGTTGCGGATGTGCAAGGCACGGCTGAGATTTCGGCAGCGCGTGAAGCAGTTGAGGTTGTAGAGGCGGATGCCGTGGCGGAGGACGGCGCTGCCTCGGACGACACACCTGATAAAAGGGAAAAAGACGGGTACTTCAAGCGCCTGAGAGGCCGCCTGTTTAAATCGCGCAAATCCCTGTCAGGTGGTTTTGACAGCATATTTACCGGCAAAACCAAGATCGATGACGACCTTTTGGAAGAACTGGAGGAGCTTTTGATTACATCCGATATCGGCGTTCAGACCAGCATCAATCTGATCGAGCGGATAGCAAAGGCCAAGGTCAAAGATGTCGATCAACTCAAAGCGGTGCTAAAGGAAGAAATCCTTTCCATTCTGGATACCGAGGCCGAAGAATCCCGATCTGAATTCGGCAAACCGCACGTCATTCTCGTTATCGGCGTCAATGGCGTCGGGAAAACGACCACCATCGGCAAATTGGCAGCTTCCGCCCATGCCGCCGGACAAAAAGTGTTGATTGCCGCTGCCGACACCTTCCGGGCTGCCGCCGTTGAACAGCTTGGGATCTGGGCTGAAAGAGCCCATGCCGAATTTGTCAGGCACAGAGAGAACGCGGATCCGGCGGCAGTCGCTTTCGATGCGGTCGCAGCCGCGACTGCCCGCGGTTGCGATCTGGTCCTGATCGATACCGCCGGCAGACTGCATACCAAAGTCAACCTGATGGAAGAACTGAAAAAAATAAAGCGCACCGTCGCCAAGCAGATGGAAGGTGCCCCGCATGAGATTTTGCTGGTTCTGGACGCCACCACCGGCCAAAATGCCCTGTCCCAGGCGCAAATGTTTGATGAAGCCCTGGATATCAGCGGCCTGGTGTTAACCAAGCTTGACGGAACCGCCAAGGGCGGCATCGTCATCGCCATATGCAGCGCACTCAAGATCCCGCTGCAATACATCGGCATCGGCGAACAGATCGATGACCTCAGACCGTTTGACGCGAAACAGTTTATCGATGCGTTGCTGTGATGGGAAAGGGTTCAGGGTAATTCGATTTTGGATTGCGGATCGCGGATTTTGGATTTATAGAATCGCTTTCAGCCTTCGAAGCCTTCGGCCACTGTGGCGGGGTAGGCCGCTCAGTCTAAATGAAAAATGCTGAGCTCTCTACACTGAGGACTGATCATATGGCTGTTTCCATCGCCCCGCTAAAATGACACTTCGAAGCCACGGAACTCTCCCGTATATTCTTGCCAGGTGACCTTGATGTCCGTCACCTTGGCATGCGCCGGTCCCATCCGGCACCAGTCCAGAACCGCGTCAACCCTTTCTTTTTCCCCCTCGAAAACCGATCTCAAATATCAAGACCTATAATCTGACAAAATCTTGCAAACGACAGATACCATGTTCGTTTCTGTCGTTTTGCGATTTTGCATAGTCTCAATATCACGATTCGCTAATAATTGGTTTTCCAGTATAATATATCAAGTTTAGAATTTATTATATTTCGGCTTACTTAATCCAATTTACAAAATCCCAAACCGCTATATTACCTCAGGAAATCTAACAAAAAATACGTCCTTCCAAATTCCAAGTGCACGACATCTCCATTTTCAATACTGGCAAATTATTATGGACTTGCGTGTGCAATATGCAGTTATTCACAGACCGGATTATGGTAAAAAGTCCTCAATTATATAATGCTGATATTGACCGAGCACTATTAACAATTCTCTTTGTATCGCTCTCAAAAGGACTGGTTACGGAATCAGTACCGTTGAACCATTCGTTTTCCGAGCTTCAAGATTCTTATGCGCTTCCCCAGCATTGGTCAGTGGTAGGATGCTTGCAATGTTGATATTCACCGAACCGCTACCAACAACATCAAACAAATCTTGCGCTGCATGTTCAAGCCAGTCACGGTCTGCTGTGAAGTGAAATAGCATTGGACGCGTCAGGTGAAACGATCCTCGTGCCAAATGCGAAATACGAAACTGGTCTGGTA
>JASJCE010000209.1 GCA_030066155.1 Desulfobacterales bacterium
GTATCCGAGTTTGTCTTACCGTTGTCAATAACACCCAATACACCATTTTGCAGGTTTTCAATCCGTGGCGCCATCCCCATTTTTTCAGCGGTAGGGCCGCTGGTCGGATTATAGACGATGAAACTCATTTGGCCTTATCTCCTTTTTGTTCAGAAAAAATTATTCGCCTTCGCCTGAATACCCCGTTCCGCTTAATCGGGGAATTCGGGAGGCTTCATTTCCACAAGGGTTAACCCGAACGATTTACCTTTCGCCAATTCACGATTGACCGTTACCACCCTCAGGTGCCGCAGCTGGCGTCTCGCAGTGCCCGGGTGACCGAACGGCAGTTTTTCATACTGGCCCATCCCGGGATACAGGCAGAGAAACGGCCGGCAATCCCGCCGGCCACCACCAGCAGGATGTCGTCGGGGGACGGCACCGCTCGTACCAAAATGTTTTCATCACCATCTTCAATCGATTTTTCAATGTAACCGCCTTTTTTCAGATCGGTCAGCGGACGGACTGCCTTTTCGTAAAGAAATTGCTGAACTTTGGCTTTGTCCCATCCCTGTCGGTTCAGTGTGCGATAATGCTCCGGGCAAATTATCACAGCCATCTCCGTTTGTCCGCCCATGTTAAATGTGCCCAGAGAGGACATGCGGTCTGCCAGGGTGAGAAGAATATTTTCGGCCTTCAAGGCCGTGTGGTTGTTCATTTGGTTGGGGCTTTCGGCCGCAAAAACCGTCACCGTGCTAACGGATTGCTCAAACCCCCGCTGAACATGAAGCGGCTGCCAATCAGTGGATTCTCTCTCGGCGATGCAATAGGTAAATTTGCCTGGGTGCCCGAGGGTGGAGCGGTCAAATTCATGAGTTCCACCGGCATTGATTAAAACCAAACGCAGCGTCCGTCCAATGGTAGCGTTGGCCCGGTTGCCGGGTCCGAATACATTCTGACCTGAATTCAGACCAATGGCTTCGGCAATCGGCCCGTTTACAATCATCAGGATGGCAGCACCGTGCGTGGTGGCGGTAGGTCCGTGGAGCCCGAAGGCGGGGTCGCTGATGGCGGAGATGCCGGCCACCACTACCGGAAAATATTCTGGCAAACAACCGGCCATTACCGCGTTTATGGCAACAACCTCGGCCGTAAAGATACGGCTGCGTTCAGGTATCGAGCCGATGATCGTATCCGGCTCCATATGCACAGTATCTAACATGGCCTGGATGCGTTGTTCTGTCGGCGGGATGATCGGAAGCCCATCAGTCCAACCTTTCTGATAAAATAGTTCTATGGCATCCAGGGCATCCTTCGTCTCAATTGCGGCAGCTCGAAGTGGCATGCGGTTGCTCCTTTCTTCAAATAAATCAACCTCTTTACAAAAATGGTTCTTCATCTGCAATGAAAGATAGGTGTCGTACCTTGATCAATGATTGACGAGCCCAGATTAGTAACTGAACAGGATTTGCCACCGATATTTTACTAATTTCCGATAATCAGGAAATAACTTCCATTCGATCGGAAAGCATTTGAGACCAGGACAGCAGTTGCTCATCTTCGCCGTAGAGTGCGATAAACTGCAAACCAAGCGGCAATCCGTTCTCTGCTCGTCCGGCGGGCAAGGTGACCACAGGCAAGCCGGCACGGGTCCAGGGCAAATTCATATTGGGATCGCCGGTGGCGTGGATGCCCGCTGGCGCTGGTCCGCAGGCGGACGGACAAACCCATAGATCGATTTTGGAATCTGTCATCAGGATCTCCAGTTCGGTCCGCAGCCTGCGGCAGCCGGCACGAGCGGCCTTGAGTTCATTTTCGGGGACCTTTTGGCCGATTTCGATGATTTCGGCGGTACGCGGCCGGTATAGCGCTGCGTGTTGCCCGTAGATGGCGGCATGCTCCTGGGCGAACTCGGCAAAAATCATTTGGCGATGGATATAATTGATCTGCTCGATGTCCGCTAAAGCCGGTATTCGCTTGACGGCACAGCCGATGGCTTCCAGGTGGGCAATCTGGCCTTCAAAGGCCTCCAGCGCCGGCAGTTCAGTCTGGTCCAGATAGGGGCCGACGGGTATTCCCAAAGTCGGCATGGAAGTTGGATGAGATGGGGGTCGCCAGGCCTGGCAGAGTACCGAGGCGGTCAGGACCGCGCCGGCCATATCCTGGGTGAAGATGCCGACTTGATCGATGCTGCGCGAAAAGTAGACCAGTCCGGCAGTCGGTATCCGGTTGTAGGTCGGCTTGAAACCCACGATTCCGCAAAAGGCGGCGGGGCGTGTCACTGAACCGATGGTCTGGGTGCCAAGGGCCAGGCCGCAGAGGCCCGCGGCAACGGCCGCCGCGGAGCCACTGCTGGAGCCGCCGGGGGTGTGGTCCAGGTTGTGGGGATTGCGTGTCGGCCCGGGTTCGAAATACGCAAACTCGGTGGTGACCGATTTTCCGAAGATCAGGGCACCGGCCTCACGCAGCTGCTGCACGACAATGGCCTCGCCACCGGCAAAAAGGTGCGGCGGAATGGTCGATCCGGCCCGCGTGACAAAACCGTCTGTGTGAAAGATATCTTTTACGGCCACCAAAATGCCGTAAAGCGGAGGCCGCTCGGCCGGATTTGGAAAGCGTGATTGGAGCTCGGCGGCATCTACCCGCAGACGCTCCCGGCGGTCAGGCTCAGGCAGCATGGCTTCCAACCGTGAATCGACCGCCTCGGTTCGATCACACATCTCATCCACATAGGCGTTCAAATCAATCCGATTACTGCGCAAAGCTTCCATGGTGACGCCAGTGTGATGGGGATTGATAAGTGAAGAAGAAGAATTTTTTTCAGGATTCATAGCAAACTCTGATGGTTTGATGGTTCTGACAAATCAGTGCCCAAACAGGACACGAATTAGCGCTTGACACGGTCATCAATTTAATCTAACAAATATTTCGATCAACACCTGAAGGGATCCCGAATAGCATAATGTCCTTTCTACTTAGATCCCTAAAGAGAAGAAAACAATCGTTCCGCGATTAGATCAGATCGGTCAAACGGTATTTGGTGAGCGATTTAGGTAAACCATAAATCGAACATCCACATGGATGACCAACATATACGTTAACGTTAATTTTTGCAATCTTATTAGCAATCAAGCCGAACTCACTTGCTGATCGTCATTGGATCGAATCAATCATGGACACCGTCTCCTGCCTATTCTCTCGGAACATCTTCTCAGCATCTACTATTTCTGCGCGCCGTTGTGAACCTCACTGTCTGAAACTTGCAGGGGATATCTATTTTGTAGGCGTTCACAGGTTCAAGGTTCACCGTTCAGGGTTACTTTTGTTTACAGGCAGTAACAAATTTAGTCGCACCGTTCTTTGTGACCCGGTCCCAAACGAACTTGACTGGCTCTGATTTTATCAGATTTGCCTCAGGGCTTGTCCCTTCTTAAGCCGCCGGCTGAGCTCAGATTCAAATCCATGTGCTGGGATCACCCGGTAACGGTAGAACCTTTTCAATTCTCATCCCGTAAGGCGGGGTGGCTTATGAAGGGAGTTAGACTAACCCTGGATGGGATCGAGGTTAAAGGCCTCGAGATGAGAATTTTCACTAGGCTAGCGACAGCAATGGCGGTGGTCCATTTGAATGCTTTGGGCAGAAATAGCCATCAGAGGGGAATTCATATGAATTAACTAGAAAGGAGGCTTCTCATGTTTACTAAATCCTGGAAAATTTTAGCAGTGGGTCTGTTTATAGTTATGTTCATTGGAGCCACGGGAATTTTATCCGAAGCCGTGGCCAAACAAAAAGTCAAGATAGGCTTTATCGGCCCCCTCACCGGCGGTAATGCCTCCATGGGTCTGGGCGGCCGCAACTCCTTCCGGCTAGCGGTTATGCAATACAACCGCGGCGAGTTCGGCGCTAAGAAATATGAGTACGAAGCCGTGGTGGAAGACGATAACTGTGTGCCGGCAACCGGGGTGCGTGTCGCCACCAAGATGGCATCGAACCCGTCCATTATTGCAGGCGCCTCGCATTACTGCAGCATGGTGGGCATCGCCACCAAACCGGTCTTCACCCAGTTCAAATATCCCTCCATGATCTGGGGCGCCGTGCTGCCGGCCATCACCATCCCTTCGCCCAAATTCATAACCAGGGTCAATGGAACCCAGCGTGAACAGAATACCTATCACGCCAAATGGTCAAGACAAACGGTCAATGAGGTCTACAAAAAAGCCCCCAAGAATTTCGTCGTCATTCACGACATCACCGATTACGGCAGGGGGCATGCCGAGTATTTTATCGCTGCGGTGAAGAAAATGGGAGGCAAGATCCTGGCCGAGATGGGTATTACCATCGGGCAGAAGGATTTTTCAGCCGAACTGACCAAGGCCAAGGCATTAAAGCCGGATGTGATATTCTTCGGCGGACTAACCCCCGAAGGCGCCCGGCTGCGAATTCAGATGGACAAATTGGGCATCAAGGCCGGCTTTGAAGGCACTTCCGGAATTTTAAATGAGGACTTTATCAAAACCACCGGGGCGAAAGTCGCCGAGGGCAGCATGTGTTTCGGGGAAGGAGCTCCTTTTGAAAAGCTCCCGGGCGGCAAAGAGTTTCTGACCGGGTATCAACAGGAGGGCTTCAAGGATGAACCCGAGTTTTACGGGGTCTTCGCCTATGTGGCGGCCCAGTTGATCATGGATGCCATCGAAGAGGTCGGGCCGGATCGGGAGAAGGTTGCCGATGCCTTGGCCCGGACCGATAGAGCCAGCTCCGTCATCGGTCCCATAAAATTCGACAAAGACGGCCAGAATATTCTGCCTGTTGTCACCGCCTATGTTGCCCAGGACGGCAAATGGACGGTATGGGAAGATTCGGAATATGCCAGCGGGAATCGCGTTTTACCGACCATCACATATATGAATGATTAGATCATGGAAACTATCATCAATCAGATCATACACGGAATCATGCTGGGCGTGATGTATAGCCTCGTGGCAGTGGGATTTACCCTGTTTTTTGGCGTTTTGAATCTGATTCAATTTTCCCATGGCGAGATTTTTATGGTGGGGGCCTTTTTGGGGTTGATCATCATTAACACTCTCAGCGTGGTTCTGGGTATCCAGAATCCGGTCCTATTATTGTTGGCGGCCTTTGCCATTTCCGGCATTCTCACCGGTTTGATCAGCATCCTATTCGGCAGAATCACCATCAGGCCGATTTTGCAGGCTCCGCCCATCATAGCCTTGTTAACCACCCTGGCCGCCGGAATTTCCATCCGGTACTTCGTGATGGCCTTTTATCCATCGGGATCCGAACCCCAAAGATTCCCGGCCCTGCTGCCCGACTGGCAAACCGAAGTGGGGGGTGTCCTGCTCAGGTTCGACAGTCTGTTTATCCTGGTCGCCGGTGTCCTGCTGATCGTCTGCACCTATCTGTTCATCAATAAAACCAAGATGGGTATTGCCATGCGGGCGGTTGCCCAGGACCGGGAAACCGCTGCCATGATGGGCGTCAACATCAACCGGGTTATCGATATCACCTTTGTGGTGGCCGGGGTATTGGCCGCCAGTGCCGGCATATTCAACGGGCTCTACTACCGGGAGATAATTTTTGATATGGGCGCACTATACGGAGTGGTGGGATTTTCAGCGGCGGTCATCGGAGGACTGGGTAATATTTTCGGTGCCATCGTGGGCGGATTTCTATTCGCCCTGCTGGCCAGCTTCACTTCGGCCTTCATTCCCGGAGGCTCTGCGTACCGGTTTGTGGTGGCGTTTACATTCCTGATTGTCTTTTTGGTCATCATGCCGAGAGGAATTTTAGGATTCAGAAGGGGAAAAAGAGAAGCATGAAAAATTCGGGCGCATTATTTATGGATTTCGGTCTCATAATGCTATGTATCGTCGGTTCACTGGCGGTATTTGTGGCCTTTCTGATGATAGAGAACCTATATTTACTGCTGGCCATTATTCTGGCCGTTGCAGCTGTTTCATACCTGTTTGCCAAGGCCGAAGGGATCAGAACGCCGATCGTAGGAGCATTTCAGCGCCGCAGGAGATTTGCCTTTGCGACGGTTTTAGCAGTTATCATCCTGTTCCCATTTATTCTCCGCAGCTCGCCCTATTGGATATATATCCTTACCATCGCCATACTGTGGATTATCGTCTGTTTGGGAATCAACATCCAATTCGGCTCGGCCGGCATTATCAACCTGGGAGCGGCTGCCTTCTACGGGGTGGGGGCCTATACCGCCGGTATGCTGGCAACCAAACTCGGCTCACCCGCTTTATTGAACCTTCTAGCGGGGGCGATCATGAGTATGGTGGTGGGCTCGGTTTTATTCATTCCGGTTCTTAAAACATCCAGTTACTATCTGGCTTTGGTGACCATTGCCTTTGTGATGGCATTTCATACGCTGCTCAACAATGCGGAATGGCTGGGAGGCGCCCAGGGAATCGTCGGTATTCCGTTGATGTCAATCGGAAGTTATTCTTTTTTGCAGGAGATTAACTTTTTGGGGTTGAAACTGCCCAGCCAGGCAAACTTCTATTATCTGGCCCTGGTGCTGGGGGGGCTGTTGACATTGGCGGCCTACCGGCTCTGGAATTCGTGGGTGGGGCTGACCTGGAACGCTTTCAACGAAGACACCGGCGACGAGCTTTCGGCCCAATGCATGGGCGTGCAGGTGAAGAAGTGGTCGATGATTGCCTTTACCGTCGGCAATTTTTACATCGGTCTGGCCGGCGCTTTTTTCGCTCATATGAACAGCTATGTCGCTCCTCCCGATATTACGTTTTACCTGTCTTTGCTTTTTTTAAGTGCCGTGATTCTGGGAGGTGTGGACAGTATCCTGGGAGTTTCCGTGGCCGCCGTTTTGCTCGTGATATTGCCGGAGAAGCTGCGGGCCCTCCAGCAGTACTGGATGATTCTATTCGGGATCATTTTAGTCCTGATGCTGATATTGCGCCGCGAAGGTTTAATTCCGGTGGGCGTTCGTACTTACGGGTTGAAAAAGCCCCGGACCGCCGACACTTCATCGGAACGCTAAGTAGCAAAACTGCAAACTATTGATCTCCAAAAAGCAGATTACAGGATTCAACATGACGACCCATAATCAGGAATTATTCCGTTGTGATAACTTAACCAAGAATTTTGGTGGACTGACGGCGCTTCAAGGGGTGGATTTCCTGGTTTCCGAAGGTGAAATCGTGGGATTGATCGGTCCCAACGGCGCCGGCAAGACAACCCTGTTCAATGTCATCACGGGAGTCTATCCCTCCGACGCAGGCCGGTTCACGCTCAAGGGCGAGATCCTCTCAGGACTGGCGCCCCATCAGATTAAGAAAAAGGGGATCTCCAGAACCTTCCAACAGTCCCGGCTGGTTTTGGGCTTAAGCGTTTACGATAATTTGTTCATCGGGATGCTGGAAAGTTTTCAGGCCGGATTTGTTGATACCCTCATTCGGCGCTCTCGCTTCAAGCGTGAACTCAACGGGGCCATCGAGAAGGCCAATGAGCTCTTGAGCCAGTTCAATGAAGAACTGGTTGACAGGGGTTTTACGACTGTCAACGATATATCGCAGATCGATCGCCGGCGCCTGGAAATCTGCCGGGCCCTGGCGACGAAACCGGCTTTGCTGCTATTGGATGAGCCCTCGGCGGGCATGACTCCGGAAGAGAGCATCGAACTGATGAATGACATCAGAGGAGTCCAGAAAAAGTACTACCAGCAGCTGGCGATTATTCTGGTGGAGCACGATATGCTCGTGATTGAAGGCATCACCGACAGAGTCGTTGCGCTAAACTATGGTCAAAAAATCGCAGAGGGAACTTTCGAGGATGTTGCACACAATCAGGAGTTAAAGGAGGCCTATTTAGGACAATGAGCCTGTTAATGATCAGTGATTTAACTGCCGCTTATGGCAAGGCAATCGTGTTGCAGAACCTGAGCCTCAGGGTCGCAGAAGGCGAGATCTGCGCCCTTCTCGGCAGCAACGGTTCCGGTAAGACAACCCTAATCAAAACCATCCTTGGTATGGTCAAAGCGACAGCAGGGCGTATCGAATTTGACGGAAAGCCGATCCAGGGAATGGACACCCACCGGGCCAGCGAGATGGGTATTTCGATTGTCCCTGAGGGCAGAAAAATATTCCCCGAAATGACTGTGGCGGAGAACCTGAGAATGGGCTGTTTTCATGAAGACCGCAAAGAAGTCATTCAAGCAAGAATGCAGGAAATTTATCATTTGTTTCCCAGGTTGAAGGAGCGGGAGCAGCAGCTTGGAGGCACCTTAAGCGGCGGTGAACAGGGGATGCTGGCCATCGGGCGGGCCATGATGGGAGCGCCGCGCCTGATGATGCTGGATGAGCCCTCATTGGGGCTTCAGCCCAATCTGGTTGAACTGATGTTTGAAATCATCCAGCGGATCAATCAGGAACGGAGTACGACCATTCTCCTGGCAGAGCAAAACGCCAAGCGGACCCTGGAAATCGCCGATTCCGGGTATGTCCTGCAGAAAGGCAGGATAATTGCCCAGGGAACGGCGGCTGAAGTTGCCATAAATGAGGTGGTTAAACAGGCATATTTAAAGGCTGACAGTTCACTGATCAACCAGGAATCTTAATAACGGGTATGGGAATCGTAGGAAATGGCGACAGAAGTAAATGTGCTGGAATTGACACGTAAATTGCTGGCCTTCAATACGATCAATCCTCCCGGCCAGGAGCGACAATGCGCCCGCTATATCGGAAAGCTGCTGGAAGATGGGGGATTCAAGGTCGCCTATTATGATTTCGCTGAAAGCAGAACCAGCCTGATAGCCCGGCTGGACGGCCGGACTGACAGACCTCCGATCTGCTTCAGCGGACACCTGGATACTGTTCCACTGGGGGCCGAAAGCTGGAGCAGGGATCCTTTCAGCGGTGAAGTAGACGGCAACCGGATTTATGGAAGGGGCGCTTCTGATATGAAATCCGGCGTTGCCGCCATGGTCGGCGCCGCTCTGCGGCTGCGGAAAACCTTTCAGGAAAAGGCCGGAGTCACATTTATTTTTACCGCCGGCGAAGAAACCGGCAGCCAGGGAGCATCCCACCTTGCCGGACTCAGCGGGGTGCTGGGACTATGCGGCGCGCTGGTAGTCGGCGAACCGACTGCCAACTATCCGCTGGTAGGGCACAAAGGATCTCTCTGGCTGGAGATTGAGACGACGGGTACCACGGCCCACGGTTCCATGCCGGAGCAGGGGGATAACGCCATTTACAAGGCTGTTGAGGCTGTCGACAAACTTCAAAATTTTGATTTCAATATTGCGGCCCACCCTTTTCTGGGAGAACCGACCCTAAATGTGGGAACCATCGCGGGAGGGCTGAACATCAACTCTGTTCCCGATCGAGCTGTGGTCGGCGTGGATATACGCACGCTTCCCGATCTTCCCAATGAAGCGGTGTTCGAAAAGATAAGATCCTATCTGGCGGAAGATGTGAAGATAAAGCCGATCGTCGATATGGCCAGTGTCACGACCGATCCGGAAAATGAATGGGTTCAGGCTGTGTTTGATATCATGGAATCCTTTCTCGGAAAGCGTCCCGAGCCGCGCGGAGTCGCCTACTTCACGGATGCCTCGGTCCTGACAACGGCTTTTGACCTGCCGCCCACGATCATCATGGGGCCCGGCGAACCGTCAATGGCGCACAAAACCGACGAGTTTTGCCGAGTCTCCAAAATAGAAGAAGCCATGGAAGCCTATTTTGATATTGCAAAGAAATGGTGTGAAGGCTAATCTCGGATGGGGAGGCACGTCTGCGTTTCTTGCACCACATCAAAAAGAAGGGGGTCAAAAGCTTGAATAGTAAAAATAGGTTTCAAATCTTTATCAGTGATTAATCAGCTATTATTATAACCAGACAAGATTTGACACTATAATTTCAGAAGAGTGCAGCTCAAGCCTGATAAGGACCACCCATGGCATGCCTCTTAATAAATCTCAGGCACATAGCCTGGTCCGACAAGAGAGATTAATTTCGTATGGCCTTGCCAAGGATTCATTGAACTTCGAAATTTAGACTTCGTAGTACCTCTCCATTAGCCAAGGCGATATCGACGCGCCATTCTCCCCGATAATCTATATCTGCAATATTTTTGTAACTCCACGTCCGCCAGTTCGAGGATCCGACATTTAGAATGACATCACTCATCTTGCGGCCTTCAAGATAGTATATGTGCCGGATCTTGGAGGGAATTTGCTTTGCTTCAATTTGGCTCCACACGTAAATCCTTTGGACAGAAGAAGAAAAAGCGGTATCAACCCCCACCGGCATCCGATTTTGGACATCTGAACAGATTATCGCTTTCAACACACGTAAGTTTTCAGCGGCCACCGTCGAAGCTGGAGTCGCCGGCGGTGTATGAAGTGGAAGAAGTTCATTCTTTTGGGCACCTGGTTCCAGTTGTTTAGATGGAACTGATGTATCCTCCAATTTCGATGGCAAACTCTTTTTTTCACTGCTTGTTGTGGACCGGGAGAGATTGTCCGTTTTCTGTGCAATAGATAATTTGGCATTAAGAGGCTGGTCTTTATCAAAAATAAAAAGATGATAAAATCCAAAACCGGCAAGCACTAGGATACAGGTACCAAACAATGCAAAGCAGGCAAACAGCCAAACCGCTCGATTTCCAAACAAACGCGCTGGAGATTCGGTTAAGGCAGTTTCTTCGTAAATCGGAGCCAAGATCTCTAACGATTCGCTCTCCTTTTGTACTGATGACGCCATGGTTTCTGCTGAAGCGTGCGGTTTTTTCAACGAAGAGAATTTTCTAATGGAGGAGAATGCAGCCTTTTTTAATTTTGAGGTGCGTTCAGTCAGAGACGATAAACTCTTTTTTAATGGTGCCGATAGTGATTTTGCCTGTGGGACCGCCATCTTTATCGAGGCGCTTTTAGATTTTACTGTTGCGGCGACGGAATGGAACGAAGATTTGCTTTTCTCCAATAGAAAAGCATAAGGTTTCTTCTGCTCATCTGTTTCTGAGGATTCGGATACTTGGTTTTGGGCTTTAAGCTTTCTGCTTTTCATTGAAAAGACGATAGAACTGAGTCTTTCGCCAATAGACGCCCGCCATCCTTTAGCTCTCGATATTTCAGGTTGAACTGGTTCGAATTCATCTTTTTCGCTATTAGTGGCATTATACAATTTGAGCGCTTCGTCTTCGTTGCAACCAATTGATTTGGAATAGGAGGATATATACCCTTTGACAAATGGACCTTTGGGTAGTTTCTCATACTCATCTTTCTCAAGGCAATCCAGATAGATTTCTGAAATTTTTGTTAAGCGGGAAACTTCCTGTAAACTGATATTTTTGGCTTCTCGCTCTTTTTTAAGGTAAGCACCAACCGTTTCCATCCTAA
>JASJCE010000018.1 GCA_030066155.1 Desulfobacterales bacterium
CCGTAAGATACCCAGGCCGCAATATCCTCTCCGATGCCCGGTACGGAACCGATACCCACGCCGATCAGGGCCGACCGAATAATGCGGGGGATGTTCCTGACAATCGTGCCGAACTCGGGTAAAATTTTCTGGAATTTCTGGGTTTCGCCGATTTGAAAGCGCTCCTTTAAAACCTGTATGATCTGCGGAATGCCGAAGGCGCCGATTAAAACCGGTACGACCTCGATCCCGCTGTCCAGTTCGGGAATGCCGAACGTAAAGCGGGGATAGAACTGGAGCATATCCCGGCCGACACATGCCAGAAAAAGACCTAAAAACCCCGCAATCCAGCCCTTGATGACCAGATCAGGGCTGGTCAGCGTTCCACTGATGATGATCCCGAAAAAGGCCAGGAGAAAGAATTCAAAAGATGTAAATTGCAGCGCGAAAAAAGAAATCAACGGCGATATGCTGACCAGAAACAGCATGCTGATGATGGTGCCGATAGCAGACGATGTCGTCGTCAAACCGATGGCCCGACCGCCTTCGCCCTTGCGGGCCAAAGGATATCCATCCAGGGCCGTCGCCGCCGATGCCGCCGTGCCGGGAATATTGATCAAAATCGATGCATAGGATCCGCCGTAGGTTCCGCCGACGTAGATAGCCAGGAGGCACAGCATGGCGGTGGCCGTGTCCATGCCATAGGTCAAGGCGGTCAACAGTGCGACTCCCAGCGTGGAGGTGAGCCCCGGCATCGCCCCGAACATGATTCCCAGCATAACGGAACCGAAAAGAATAGCAATGTGAACCGGATCTGAAGCCAGATGGACTACAGTCTGGAAATAGAATCCGATGCGTTCGAGTATGACCATTGAATCATTTCCCCTTAAAATATTTCTGCTCCGTCTTAGACTGGCTTATTCGAGAAACTCGAGATACCAGAAGTAATCCGTAACGGCTATCACAAGTCCCTCGGACGGCATCGGCACCAGCAGAAAGTATTTGAATATTAATCCGACAATAAACGGCGAGGCGATGCCAACAATCAGCGCCGTGCGATATTTTTTGCGCAGGGCAGTATTCTGCCGAATCAGCACCCAGGCATAGATACAATAGGCGAGAATAAAACCCAGCGTCAGAATATCTGCCGGGTAGGGCACTTTCGAGCCTATAGATTCATTCAGCCCGAGGGCGAAGAATATAATGAGGACGATGACGCCTGCCAGATAGAAGAAAAATAACTTTTTAAGCAGGTTCGCATCATCAAAGTAAAAGGATGTGATAAAAACGACTAAAAACAGTACAGCGCTCAGAAAGAAGTCAATACGCGGGATATTCAAGTAGACGAATGACAGAAACAGGACGACGATCGAATAAAAACGCAGATTGGGTATCGAATTCAGGAATTCAAAAAGCGCCTTGCTCGACAACCAGCGCAGGGTGGCGGCTAACGCATTGAAACCAGCTCTTTTCAGGGCGATGCGGCAGAGCAACCCCCCCAGCAGCATAATCATGCTGCCGACGAACAGGGGAAAAATCGCCGGTGATACGTACCATACATTCTGAACGCCGCCCCAGCTGTCCTTCATGGGCATTTTCAAAGCCTGCAGCACGATCCATAGTCCAAACAGGCAGATGATCGCACCGGAGAAGATGTCGGCCTTGCGAAGGTTTTCTTTATTCATCATGGTTCTCGTTACCCCCGATTTGGTTATCGGTAATTGGTTATTCGTTATTGGTTATTTGTTATCAGTGCGTTTCAAATAACAAATAGCGAATAACAAATAACAAAAAAGCCGGGCACCGAGAGGGCCCGGCTTTTTTATGGGTTTACGGTTTGGGAATACCGAGAGACGCCGGATCAACCTTCGCGGCTTTCAGCTCCCAGAGGGTCCAGGCGAAGTTGGACTCCAAAGCGTTGAATTCATCTCTGGCCTCTGCGCCGGTTTTGCCGGACAGCAGGTAGTAGTTCTCCTTGGCCCATTGTTTCAATTTATCGGTGGCAATGGCTTTTTTGAAAGCCGCAACCAATTCAGCTTTGACATCTGCCGGGGCATCGGCCCGAACGGCGAAACCGATAGCCTGAGAAATCGGCAGGTACTTGGACAGATTGGGATATGATTTGAAGGCGGACGGAACGGTCCCGAGACCTTCGACGTCGAACGAATCCGGAATCAGCATGGCCAGCGGCCGCAGTTTGCCGCCGCGCAGCAGCTGCTGTTGCTCCGCCAGCGACGTGACGACGACCGTGACCTCACCGGCCATAGCCGCATTCTGGCTGGGCGCGGAGCCACTGTAGGGAATAAAGCTGAACTTGGCTCCGGAGCCGTCTTCCACTGCCAGCAGGTTGAGATGGTGAATCGAGCCGGCAGCACTGGCCGCTGCCTTGATGCTCATCGGTGATTTTTTGGCCGCTTCGATCAAATCGCCAAGGTTTTTGTAAGGCGTATCAGGCGTCACCGAAATAACGTCCGGAGAACCACCCACAATAAAGTAGTCCCAGACATCCATCTTCTGATTCCAGCCGCCCTGAACACCGGCTGTCACGCAGGATTCCGAAAGACCGCAAAGCGTGTATCCGTCAGCCGGGCGTTTGTAGGCAAAGGCCATGCCAACGGATCCGCCGACTCCACCGGTTTTGTTGATTACATTTATATTGACTCCGAGAAATTTGGCCATTTCAGCACTGATGATCCGGTTACATGTATCCGTTCCACCGCCGGCTGACCAGACGACCACATTTGTGATGTCTCTTTTTGGAAACCCTTTGGCCAAGGCGCCGGTGGTTACCGCCAGAAGTAAGACCAAACAACAGATTAGCGTCTTTTTCATTTCGAATCCTCCTTCTTTTTTTGTTTTTTAGTTTGGGATCCTGCGATCCTGACTTGGTTCCGGCAGGTAAAGCGCAATTGTGTTTGACCCGCATCCCTCCTTTCAACAACGTTAAATGGTTTGAACAACGTTCTCAATGATTCTGTCATTTTCCCCCTGTTCCGATCTCCTGCTTCAGATGAATGAGCGATTTTTTGAAATGTTGCCGCATTAACTCCTCAGCGGCCTCCGGTTTCCGGTCTTTGATCGCCTGGATCACCGCCAGATGTTCCCGGATGGTTTCGTTCGGCGGTCGGATCAGACCTTCAGACTCCAAGACCTGGTAGCTGAAGCTGATAATATTGGTCGTCAGCAGAATACTTTTTAAAAATTCCTTGGCGCCGATATTAATTACGAAGTTGTGAAAGCGCCGATCTTCGCGCGCATATGCTTTGAAGTCGCAAATATTTTTTTGCTTAAAAAATTTTTTGAAAAAACCGCCAAGCTCTGTTATCTGTGAATCAGAGATTTTGGATGCCGCCCGTCTGGCTGCAAGACCTTCCAATACTTCACGCAGCTCGAAAATATATACCATCTCTTCTTTGCTGAAGAGACGAACAAAGAATCCCCTGCGTGGGACAGATTCAACCAGTTTTTCCTGTTCGAGAAATTTTAAAGCACTGATTAATGGCGTACGGCTGATTCCGAGATCCCGGGCCAGTTTTTCCTGCGGAATTTTTTGACCGGGCAGGAGTTTCCGCTCCATAATCATATCTTTGAGAATGGAATAGGCCTTTTGATCGAGATTTTCATGTTCAGCCCCGAGGTTGATGATCATTTCGTCATTTCTCTTTAAATGTTTCAGTCCAAATTCTGGCAACGGATGGGAAAATAGTTGTAATTGTATTTTGAATTTTGTATTCAAAATGCAATACTGCTTTCGAAGAAGCTTGTCAAGGACTTATTCCACCCAGAATCGGGTGCGTGTCAAAATAGTATGAATTACCATAAATTATTTTCGACAACAGGAGTCATCAATGTCGGGCTGATCGGCGCCGGCGTATTTGGCCGAACTTTTCTGTCGCAATCAAAAATGATCTCCAAAATTCGGATGGCGGTTGTTTGTGATCGGGATATTGATATAGCCAGGGCGGCATGCCTGCAGGCCGGCCTGACACCCGATGAAATGATCACTTGCCGGACCGAAGCGGAAGCACACGATGTCGTCTCGACCGGCAAAACCGCTGTAATCCGTGATGGTATGCTGATAATGGATCTGCCGGTCGATGTCGTCATCGAGGCTACCGGAAAGCCCGATGTCGGAGCGAACCACGCCCGTTTAGCCATCCAGAATCACAAGCACGTTGTGATGGTCACCAAAGAGACGGATTGCGTGGTGGGACCTGTTTTAAACCGGATGGCTGAAGATGCGGGTGTGGTCTACACACCGGCCGACGGTGATCAACCCGGCCTGTTGATGGGGTTGATTTCATGGGGCGAGACCGTTGGGTTTGAGATTGTTTGTGCCGGAAAAGCCGGTGAACTGGATTTTATCGTTGACCCGATTTCACGAACGATTGCCAGGGGCGATCAAGTCGTGAAATTCGATGACCGTGAACTGGGGATATTTACTGGCGGATCGGGTGAACATCTGTCAAATCGCTATCGGGTTAGTGACGGCTTACCAACAGTCTCCGTGGCGGATTTGTGTGAGACGGCGATTGTCATCAATAACACCGGCTTCGGCTTTGATGTGCCGACTTTACATGCGCCCATCGCGCATATAAACGAGATGCCCG
Organism: Desulfobacterales bacterium; assembly: GCA_030066155.1. Lineage (GTDB taxonomy): Bacteria > Desulfobacterota > Desulfobacteria > Desulfobacterales > JAFDCJ01 > JAFDCJ01. The sequence goes on from JASJCE010000018.1 coordinate 4,590, forward strand.
ACATATTTTGCGGGCGCGATGCCGGAGGTATATTGCAACAAGAGGGTGTGATTGATATGGTCAACTGCCTGCGTCGCACTGAAGAGGTGAGCTTTGCCGGCGGTGTGTTTATCGTCGTTAAATGCCGGGGATCCGAGACCTGGCGGATTTTGAAGGACAAAGGGCATCTTGTCAGCCGCGACGGCGCTCGAGCAATGGTGTTCAGACCTTACCACCTGCTGGGAGTCGAGAGTGCCACCACGATTCTGGCCGCATCCCATCTGGGGGTATCTGCGGGTGGTTTGGAGGTCAATCCCCGGGTAGATTTGGGAATCCGTGCCGTGAGGACTTTGCTTCCGGGTGATCGATTAAATATCAGATCCGATCACTCAATTCCCGGCGTGATGCCCGAGATTATGCCATCGGCCAAAATCGATGATGACAGCCCGATTCCGTACTATTTGGCCGCCGGTCATCACATAACGCGTATGGTTCACACAGGGCAACTATTGACCCCTTCAATGGTCGACATCCAGCAGAATTCGGTGTTGCTGGAGTTAAGGCAGAAACAGGACAAATTGTTCAACACTTGAGGGGTCGGCTCCACCCGGCAGATACGTCGTGAACGACTTGAACACAGCGAAGTGGATGAAGTAAACATTGAGTTGCCGCTCAATTTTTCTGAGTTGTATGTTGTAAGTTGTGTGTTGTTTGTCGTGAGTTCACAAAATATTAATATTAAAATTGCCTGATTCTTCTTACAACGGACAACTGACCACTGACAACAAACAGCAGCGTATGGCACTATTGATATATGTATTTCCTGGTTTAAAATACTACAAAACTAAGGAGGTGAACCAGCAATGGCTGTATTCATAACCGGAGGACACGGGCACATTGGGTCCTGGGCTGCCTATTTTTTGGCCAAAGACGGCGAACGGGTCATATTGTTTGATACCAACCCGGCAACTCCGAACCATCTGAGGGAGGTCGCGTCACTCATTACCTTCATAAAAGGTGACGTGATGGATTTTCCCCAATTAACCGAGGTTTTCAGGAAGTATAAAAATGATATTGATGGTATCCTGCACACTGTCGGCATTATGGGGGAACTGGTGCAGCAAAATCCGCACCGCAATGTGCAGATCAATATCGGCGGGACCCACAACATGCTGGAAATTGCCCGGCAGTTTGAAATACCCAAAGTCGTCTACACCAGCACCGGTGCGGTTTACGGTGCTGTTTCCGGCACGGTGTCCGAAGACCAATATCCGCCGAATCCATGCGATTTGTACGGGTCGACGAAGGCCTCATGTGAATTTCTGGGGCAGCAGTACGCCAATACATTTGGATTTGAATTCAGAATCAGTCGGGTATATTTTTGCTACGGACCCGGCAAATGGCCCTCCCGCTTTATCCGCCTTTATCGCCTGGGATTTGGCGCCCTGGAGGGCCTGGATGACCTGGTGATGGATAAAGGCGCCGATCAAAAGCTGGATTTCACGTTTATCGAAGATGCCGCTCGAGGCACCGCCATGCTGTATCGGGCCGATGCGGTCAAACATGATGTTTTCAACATTGCTACCGGAGTTGCCACCAGTGTCGGGCGGGTAGCCGAACTCTGCCAGCAGCACTCGTCGTTTTCGGTCAATGTCAAATTGGGACCCGGGAGACTGATGCAGCGCTGTGAGGCTCTGGATATCAGCCGCGCCAGAGAGGAGTTGGGATTCGAACCACAATACGGCGTTGAAGAAGGTATTCAGCGGTATGCGGAATGGATAAAGAAGGAGATGGCGAAAGGGAAAACGACTTATGCCACTTGATCCTCAAGCGCAAAAGGTTCTGGAAGACATGGCGGCGCTGGGTCTTCCGGCCTATGAGGACCTCTCACCGCCAGCTGCCAGAAAACAGATGCTGGATCAGTCACCGCCGGTGGACCCGTCGCTGTCGGTTCATAGAGTTGAAAACCGCAGTATTCCGGGCCCAGAAAGCGATTTGCCCATCAGATTATATTATCCGGAGGGCGCATCTCCATTTCCGGTGCTGGTATATTTCCACGGCGGTGGATGGGTAATCGGTGATCTTGATACCCACCATGGCTTTTGTCACGCTCTTGCCAAAACGAGTGGATGCCTGATTGTGTCGGTCGATTATCGTCTGGCTCCGGAGCACCGGTTCCCGGCAGCAGTGGAAGATGCCTATGCCGCAACCAAATGGGTGGCCGATAACGCTGCCGACATTCAGGCTGATCCGGATCGAATGGCAGTTGGCGGCGACAGTGCCGGGGGGCACCTGGCGGCGGTTGTTGCTTTGATGGCCCGTGATCGCAAGGGACCGCGTATCGACCTGCAAATCCTGATCTACCCGATTACAGACTGCAATTTCAACACGCCGTCCTATTTGGAGAATCAGGAAGGATACATGCTCACGCGTGATTTAATGAAATGGTTCTGGAATCACTTCATTGGAAATGCGGACGATGCCCGGCATCCGTATGCTTCGCCCCTGCAGGCAAGTGATCTCAGCGGTCTTCCCGAGGCGTTAATTGTAACCGCCGAGTATGATCCCTTGCGTGATGAGGGCGAAGCCTATGGCAAAAAAATGTCGGCAGCCGGTGTGAAGGTCCGGCTGTTGCGATACTCGGGCATGATGCATGCTTTTATCCGGATGATCGCTCAGTTGGACAAAGCCAGAGAGGCATTGAATGAGGTCTCCGGCACGATAAGGGAAGTATTCAAAATAAATGAATATTGAAGATTGTTAATTGAAGATTTGTGGAGGTAGCGGAAATTGATTACCAGAGAACAGCAAAAGGCGGCACAACGCTCGGCTGCTGAAATGATCCGGCAGGCAGGAATGACAATTACGGATGCAGAGGCGGACAGCATCGAAGTCGTTGATTTCGGTCTGAGTCATCTGGAAAAAGAAGGGGTTCAGGTACTGACACTGGTTCAGACCGACCGGATCAGCGTCAAAGTGCTGGCGATGCTGCCAAACCAGACTGAACCCGAACACTGGCACCCGCCGGTGGGTGACGATCCCGGAAAAGAAGAAACCATCCGGGTCATTGCCGGAACCGTCTATTTTTATGTTGCCGGTGAAGATACGTTTAAAGAGGGCTTTATTGTGGCGGGCAAAGATGACTGTTATACCATGCGCAGGGAGATTATCATGAAACCCGGCGATCAACTCACCCTGGCTCCCGGAGAAAAACACTGGTTTCAGGCCCGGGAAGATGGTGCCGTCATGTACAGTTTCTCCACTATCGCTCGGGATGCCCTGGATCAATTTACCGATCCGGAAATTGTCCGAATTACGAAAGTAGTCGACAAATAATGGGATTGGTCAAATGGTCAAATAGTCTATTCGTCAAATAGTAAAATTGGAGATAATCATTTTTCCCATTTAACTATTCATCCATTTGACCAGTCGACAAAATTCCACCAGCCAACGAACTTAACGATCATAGCGAACATCAGGAAGGCTAAATCCATGGTTACCAACGAAAGGCGGAAAATAATTGTAGCGGTAGCGCCGGTAGGCAATAACGTAGGGCCGCCCTCAAAAAATCCGCTCACTCCGGTAGAGGTGGCCCGGGAGGTTGTCGATTGTGCGCATGCCGGTGCCAGTTTTGTCCATTTGCATGTTCGGGATGATGCGGGCAACCCGACCGAAGATTTAACACACTTTTCGTTAACCCTGGATTTGATCAGAGAATCTTCGGATATTATCATCCAGGGATCCACCGGCGGGTTGTCCGAGCTGTCGCTGGAAGAGCGGTGTGTGGCCCTGAATGATCCCCGGGTTGAAGTGGCATCCCTCAACATGGGATCGGTAAATTTTAACGAGAATGTCTATATTAATCGTTTAGCAGATATTCGCTACTGGGCACAGCGGATGGAGGAAACCGGCGTTATTCCTGAACTGGAAATATTTGAATCCGGAATGCTGACAGCCGTCGCCAGGCTGGTGGAAGAAAACGTATTAAAACCGCCGTTTACGTATGGATTTCCCCTGGGATTTCACTATGCCCTGCCGGCCAGCCCCAGCAGCCTGTTCTTTCTGACATCGAGCTTGCCGGTGCCGGCACCCTGGGGTATTGTCCATGAAAGCATGCAGGACTTTTCCCTGCTGGCTGTGGCTCTCGGTATGGGGGCAGCCGCTGTACGCGTCGGGTTTGAAGACAGTGTATACTTCGCACCGGGTGAGGCGGCGAAAACCAATGCGGAGCTGGTTGAGAGAATCGTGTCTCTGATCCGCCTGATCGGCTATGAGGTCGCAACACTGGAAGAAGCCCGGAAATTACTCGGGATTACGTCTTAATTCAGACGGTCCAAAACTTTAGGCAATTTAGGCACTTTTCAATTTTGGGCATTTGGGCTCAATAATGCTACCCATTCTGATCCTCTTTTGAAGCTTTGGGATCATGAATCGGCAGGGTAATCGTAAACGTCGTTCCAACGCCTTCCTGGCTGTTTACCTCTATATCTCCGCCGTGTTCCTTAATAAAACCGTAGCAGACCGAGAGCCCCAGACCTACGCCTTTGACTTCGCCTTTGGTGGTAAAAAAGCTGTCAAATATTTTGCCCAGATTTTCCTCTCTGATGCCGATACCGGTATCGCTAATTTTCACCGTCACGGCAGCGCCGTCACCCTCGGTCGCAACGGTCAATGTGCCGCCATCCGGCATGGCATCCCTGGCGTTTGCAACCATGTTTAGAAAAACCTGGCGCAGCTGATTTTTAGACGCAATGACAAGCCCCAATTCTTCGGTGAAACTGGATTCGATATTGATATCGTTCTCTCTAAGTTGTTTTTCGTGCAACAGTAAGATTTCATCAATGACGGAGTTGATATCCACCGGCTGCCGTTCCTCCTGATCCGGTTTGGAAAATGAGAGCATTTTGCGCAGCAGATCACTGAGCCGGACAGTTTCTGAAAGCGCCATTTCCAGTATCTTTCGTCGCTTGTTGTCCGGAGCAATTTCGGTTTTCAGCAGCTCCAGCGTATTCATAATTCCATACAGCGGGTTATTTAATTCATGTGCAATCTGCGAGGTCAAGCGTCCCATGGCGGCCAATTTTTCAGATTGCAGCAGCTGCTCCTGAGTGTCACGCAGCGCTCTTTCCATTTTCAGGCGATCCCGCAGATCGACAAATGATCCGACCGACGCAATTTCCTTGCCCCGGCTATCGAAAATAATTGCCGCAGACAGGTTGCCTTCAACCACTTCACCATCATGTCTGACGTAAACCATGGGAAACGAGTTCAACCGCCCGATGCCGCCGTATTCTTCGCTTCTGAGCATTTGCATGACTTTGCGGGCCAGGCCTTCAGGATATATTTTAACAATATTCATTTTGCCGATTACCTCACTGGCTCTGTACCCCAGGATTTTTTCAGCGGCCTGGTTCCAGATCAGAATGTTGCCCTTCATATCCGTGGCGGTTATCGAATTGGGGGAACTCTGAACAATCTTGTTCATAAAATCATAGGCTTCCTTGAGCTCCTTTTCCATTAATTTTCGCTGGGTCAAGTCAACATTCAGCCCCTCGTAGCCGACGATGTTGCCCTGTACATCGTAGCGGGCATGTGCGGTCAACAAAACCGGGATGGTGCTGCCGTCCCTGCGCTTAAATTGGACTTCGTAGTCGATCACGCGGCCGTCGCGCTCCATCATCTCCTTGAATCTAGTGCGGTCTTCAGGTCTGACATAGAGATCCCGCGGCAAATCAATATTCAGGAATTCCTCCTTGCTTTCATAACCGAGCATATCCAAAAGGGCCTTGTTGACGTTTAAAAACTTGCCCTCCTTGCTGCTGATGAAAACACCGGTTGCGATATGTTCAAATAGATTTCTGAAATCCTCCCTTGTTGCGTGAAGCATTTGCTCACGTCGCTTTATTTCGGTAACATCGCGGTAGATGCTCAATTTTGACATCCGGCCGTCTTTTTTTTTAATCGGAATCTCAATCAGATAGTAGGTCTTGTCAACCAGGGGAACATATACTTCCCGGCGCAGCGTTTCGCCCTCAAAAACCTCGTCCGATCTGCACCATTCGCACTTTTCCGCCGATTGATTCAACAACTGATGGCATTTTTTCCCGATGCCGTCACCAAACTCGGCAATCATGACGCTATTCATGTACTCCACAACGAGGTCCTGATTCATGACATAAATGCCATCTTCGAACGCATCCAGTATCTCTGTTGTCAGTATGGTTGTTTGATCCATTTGAAGTCGCCCCTTTATTCGGGTTAAAAAAAGCCTGCGACGATTTTATAGCTCCGAATCCGGAAACCAGGGGAGCCGCCAACAGGAAATATCATGACGTCATAAGTATCTCATAGTGTTAAATGATTCGGTTGTCGAGATAATTTTGGTCCGGAAGCAAAATCCGGATCTTTGGATTCATGAGGTGACCAAGATTTGATATTGCCCCGGTTTGAAACCTGCTTTATTATATCCCAGTTGGAAAATTTAACAGGGAGGATTATCATGCAAAAGACAGTCGGCGAAATTTTAGACATGGCAATCAAACGGGAAGAAGTGGCCTACGATTTTTATATGGACATCATGCATAAAGTCGATGATGCCAGCGTTAAAGACACGGTTGAATTTATTGCCGGGGAAGAGAAAAAGCACAAGGCGTTTCTGGTCAACTACAAGGAAGGAAAATTCGGAGCGGATTCTCTGCGCATGGCTGACGTGGTCGAATATAGATTGGCTGAATATCTTGAAGAACCGGAAATATCAAAGACGTCATCCAGTGAAGAGGTTTACCTGGTCGCATCTCACCGGGAGGCTAGGTCCCACCAGTTTTACTCTGAACTGGCGAACCTGCACGGCGACAGTCATTTGAAGAGCATGCTTCTTAAAATGGCCAATGAAGAGTTGAAACACAAGGAAAAAATGGAATACCTCTACTCCAATGCCGCATTTCCCCAGACGTCGGGAGGATAAATAGGGTGAGTAAATAAAAAGAGCTGGGATATGCTACTATAATGGTGTTTTAAATTGACAAGCGGGTTACTGAAAAAACAAATCCCAAACTTCAAATAACAAACAAATCCCAATGATCTAGATTCAAAATTCCAAACGATGGCTTGTTTCGGTCATTGTTTTTTGAAATTTTGGAATTGTTTGAAATTTGTTTTTTGGAGTTTGGGATTTTTGGTTTCTGGTTGCCTGCCTAATTTTTACAACCGATGTTTTCGATCGACGGAACTACTCAGTTTTCCAACTATTTTACTTCGGTTCGATCGGGATGGTGGTAACCGGGACTGCCGAATTTTTCAGCACCTTTTCCGTTACGCTGCCAAATCTAAAGTTCCCCTTGGAGCCATGACTGGCCATGACCACCAGATCAACTTTTTCTTTGTCGATCAGCTTCAAAATCTCCTTGGCGGGATCGCCAATTGCAATATGTTTAATGTACAGGGGACAACTGTCTAAATACTTTTCACAAACCTGATCCAACCGCTTCTTGGCTGACTTTTCAGCATACTGCATGAGTTTATCAACTTTGTCCTTTTCGAACTCGCCGTACCAACCGTCGTGATGCGCAACGTCTTCGATTACATAAAGAACATGTATTTCGGCTCCATATTTTTGAGTCAGATCGGTTACGTATGGCAGGGCCTTTTCGGCGCTGCTTGAAAAATCGGTCGGCCACAGTACTTTACTTACATCCATTTCAGATCCCCCTCTCCGGTAAGTACGTTGACGATATGCTATATAGTAACACCTGTTAGGAAGTTGTAAAGATACACTGTTAGCCTATAGTCAAGGTGACATCAAATCAATTATTTTTCTGGAGCTGCATTCGCCAAGTTCAGCGAGGGCGTCTATCGGTAAAAAGGAAAGTGCGTTGTTTGAAAAAAGGCAGGTTACTGAAGCAGGAAGCTCATTGTCAGCCAGATAAAAATTATAGCAGAGTTTAATCTTCGGCAGGGGCCGAACGATTATTGAAAGGTCTTCGCCGTCGATATCAGGACAAAGTTCACCATTAAAGGTGTTGAGAACCAGTTCTAAATGACGCTCAATACCAAAGATGTGGTCATTCAGGATTTGCTCGGCGTTGGCGGTAAATTGGTCGACGTAAGGTGTGCTGTTGGGCAGTTCTCGAAACGCTTTAAAGGGCGTCGGGTGGCAGGGTTCATCGCTCGCATGAAGAGCGTAGGTCATGATCAGTCGTTTGATCGTTTCGGCGTCCGGGCCAGGGTCCACATCAACACCTTCCGGTCTAATGCAACAGAATCCTCCAAATGCTTTCAGCCTATAAACCCTGCCATCGCGTTGCCCGGGCAGAAGCCGCTCGAGCTCCGATGGCAGGTTATTGTACAATGTTGTCAGATTTGATTTGCTGTTTAGGCGGTTTTCAACCACTTTTACGCCTTTCAAAAAAAAATCCCGCAGCCAACCGGAGCCACGGGATTATGTCATTACCTGTTATGGAACCAGCTATTTTTTTTCGTCTTCTTTGACTTCTTCAAAATCCGCATCGACAACATCCTCGTCTGGAGCCGCACCGCCCGCCTGATCGGTAGGACCGCCTTCAGCACCCGGCTGCTGGCCGGCGGCTGAGGCCTGCTGGTACATCGCCTCCGCAAGTTTATGAGACGCGTTGGTCAACGTTTCACTGCAGCGCTTTATCTCTTCGGCATCCTCGCCTTCCATGGCTGTCTTCAATGCTGCCGTGGCCTCTTCGACCTTGCTCTTGGTTTCGCTGTCAACCTTATCTCCCAATTCGGTAATGGATTTCTCGGTTGAATAAATCAGGGCATCGGCCTGGTTGCGTGCTTCAACCAGTTCCCTTTTTCTTTTATCATCTTCAGCGTGCATTTCAGCATCCTTGACCAGATTGTCTATTTCTTCCTGAGACAAACCGGATGAGGCCGTAATTTGAATGGATTGCTCTTTGCCGGTGGCTTGATCCTTAGCCGAGACATTCACGATACCGTTGGCATCAATATCGAACGTTACTTCAATTTGCGGAATTCCCCTAGGAGCGGGGGGAATTCCAACCAATTCAAACCTTCCCAGCGTTTTGTTGTTGGCTGCCATCTCACGTTCGCCCTGCAGAACGTGAATGGAAACCGCGGGTTGATTGTCTGCTGCAGTCGAGAAAATCTGACTTTTCTTGGTTGGTATCGTTGTATTCTTTTCAATCAGCTTTGTCATTACGCCGCCAAGGGTCTCTATACCCAGTGACAGCGGGGTAACGTCCAGCAGGAGTACGTCTTTAACATCGCCCCTTAGCACACCGCCCTGGATAGCGGCGCCCAGCGCCACAACTTCATCCGGGTTAACCCCCCTATGGGGTTCCTTTTCGAATATCGCTTTAACCCGGTCTTGCACTGCCGGCATACGAGTCATCCCACCGACAAGGATAACTTCATTAATTTCTCCAGCTGACAAACCGGCATCCTTAAGGGCGACCCGGCAAGGATTCTCCAGTTTGTCTAACAAGACACTAACCAAGGATTCCAGTTTTGCCCGGCTAATTTTAATATTTAGGTGCTTGGGACCGCTGGCGTCTGCTGTAATAAACGGCAGGTTGACATCGGTCTCCATAGACGTGGATAATTCCATTTTGGCTTTCTCGGCAGCCTCCTTCAAGCGCTGCAGGGCCATTTTATCACCTCTCAGATCGATGCCCTGGTCTTTCTTGAACTCGTCGGCCAGATAGTCGATGAGTCGAAGATCGAAATCTTCTCCCCCCAGATGCGTGTCGCCATTGGTGGCTTTGACTTCAAAAACGCCTTCTCCGATTTCGAGTATCGAAATGTCGAACGTACCGCCGCCAAGATCGAAGACAGCAATTTTTTCTTCTTTTTTCTTGTCCAATCCGTAGGCCAGGGATGCGGCCGTCGGTTCGTTGATTATTCTCAAAACATTCAGGCCGGCGATCTTACCGGCGTCTTTTGTCGCCTGGCGCTGGCTGTCGTCAAAGTAGGCGGGGACAGTGATAACGGCATCGCTGATTTTTTCACCGAGGTATTGCTCGGCGGTGTTTTTGATATTTGCCAGGATGTACGAAGAAGTTTCCGCCGGACTGTATTGTTTCCCGCGAATGTTTATGCGGACATCCCCGTTGCTGGCCTGTTCGATTTTATAAGGCAGTATTTTGACGTCACTCTGGACCTCCTTGGAAGCGAACTTACGGCCGATTAGTCTTTTGACCCCGAAAACCGTGTTCTCCGGATTCGTAATAGCTTGGCGCTTCGCAATTTGGCCGACCAACCTCTCACCACTTTCGTTGATGGCCACGATTGAGGGGGTCGTGCGACCGCCCTCCGGATTTGTGATCACCGCTGCGTCTGCGCCTTCCATGACCGCCACGCATGAATTAGTGGTACCGAGATCAATTCCAATAACCTTTGACATGTGTCTTACCTCCTTGACTGTGTATCAACAATCTTTGATTCCGCAACGCTAAACCTCAATCCGCGTTTGTTTGCGGATCGGCGTCGTTCTTCTTGGTTTTAGATTTGGCAACAACCACCATGGAAGGCCTTAGCAATCTATCGTGAATCAAATATCCCTTTTGCATTTCGTTTACGACCGTATTTTCAGGCACTTCATCGGTCTCTTCCTGCATTACCGCTTCGTGATAGGTCGGATCGAATGGCTCACCGCTGGCGCTGATTGGCTTGACAGCGAATTTTTCAAACACCTTTAAGATTTCACGGTGTGTCATTTCCAGACCCTGCAGCAGACCTTGGTCAATAGCTTCATGCCCGCTCGTGGAGGACATGGCCAACTCGAGATTATCCACCACTGACAGCAATTCTTTTATAAGAGACTGGTTGGAGTATTTTCTGAACTCTTCCATTTCCCGGGAGGCGCGTTTTTTATAATTTTCGAATTCCGCTGATACCCGCAGCAGACGATCATAATTCTCCCGGGCCTCCTGCTCTGTTGCCTTGAGTCGGTCTTCCAGGTCACCGAGTGGGTCTTCGACTTTAGGCTCGGCATCACTTTCGATTTTGCGATCAAGTCCCGATTCGAACTTTTGAGCAGCGTCAGCGGACGACGTCGAATTATTACCAGAAACCGCCTTTTCTTCCTCATTTTCAGACTCGGTCTGAATCTTTATTTCTTTCTTTTCTGACATCGGTAACCCCAGTCTCCCGGTCTTGTTGGCTTGTCAACGATGCTCAGAAAAATAAGAACACTTGAATCGATGTCAAGATGGTAATAGCAAGGTTTTATAGGAAAAATTGGATGGTTAGGAATCATTCGATTTCGCCGATTCAGGTGCTGAATTTCAATTGGCAGATCGACCAAATCGGGGTTGCTGGATGGCGGATGTTGGGTACTGGATGCTGGATACTGGATGCTGAATGCTGGATACTGGATGCTGGATGCTGGGTACTGGATACTGGATGCCGGATACTGGATACTGGATGCTAGAAAAGTATTGGGTATTGGGTGCTGGGTATTAGATAAGGGGTAATTGGTACTGGATCATCGGAGGTGCAGGAAATATCGAGAGCGTGGTTGTGCACCCACCTTCGAACCTATATTGGCGGCATCGGGTCATTATGCAGACCGGGATCAGTCTACGACACAGACTGCATCACTTATCGCTGCTTCCTTCCGGACCTGACGAGGTTCGCGACCGTCTGTTGCGTAGCGTCCGATCAAAATGACCCAACTTCTCCAATGTTAAGATCCTTGGGCGGGAATTCAGCCCCGCATCAAGCGGATTTCGGGCAAAGGGCACCGCTAGCTCCCCGCCTAGCACAACCAGAGATTACAATACGCCAAAATATGATTTTTGCAAGAAAAATATTGATGGTTCCGGGTTCCGGATTCCGGTTCAAAGGTTCCCTTCCTCGCTTTCCGACACATATCCACACTCTTAAGTCATGTCCACTTCAAGAGGATTCCGCTGTTTAATTTCTAAATTCCATGTGGTTGACTCGAAGTTGCTCAATCGGATATTATTGGTTATCCATGTCCGGCGCCATCGATAGACACATTCGAAGACCAAATGCAGACCGACTAAAAAAAGGTTGATTATAAACCGTGGGACTCACCGGGGATAGACTGAAAAGAAAAGCAAGTGAGCATTTTATCCGAACGGTGAAGCGGACCATCGCCGACTACAGCATGATCGCATTCGGCGATGCGGTTCTGACCGCCGTTTCCGGAGGGCCGGATTCGATTGCGCTGGCGCACGTGCTGCATTCGCTAGCTGATGATTACGGGATTAAACTTGCTGTTGCACATTTGAATCACAAACTGCGAGATGAAGAATCGGACCGCGACGCCGAATTCGTGGCCGAGTTTTCTCGGAATCTGTGTTTACCTTTATACTCGGAAACCATAGATGTCCGTAGTTTGCAGTTAATGTCCCGTACTTCTCTCGAAGAGGCGGCACGCGAAGCGCGCTATTCTTTTTTTGCCAGTCTGGTCGAGGAACACCGGTTCACTAAAATTGCCATCGGACACCAGAAGAACGACAATTCGGAACAGGTGTTGCTGAACCTGCTGCGAGGCAGCGGTCCATCGGGATTATCCGGTATCCGGCCGATTCGCAACGACCACATTATTCGGCCGCTTATCCGCCTTCAGCGGTCTGACATCCTCGGCTACATTGAGGAAAAGGAATTGTCCTATGTGACGGATTCATCCAATTCTGATCTGTCAATTCGGCGTAACCGTATTCGTCATCAATTGATCCCGGAATTGGAAAAAAACTACAATCCCGGGATTATAACGGTTCTCAACCGGCTTGGCAATATCATGCAGGCCGAAGATCGATGGATTGACAGCCTGATCCAGGCGGATTTTGAGAATTGTGTTCAGATAGAGAAGCCCCACATCGCATCGCTTGATCTCAAGTGCGCCGATGAAATGGATTTGGCGGCTAAAAGACGCCTCATCAGAAAGGCGATTTACACAGTTAAAGGGGACCTGAGGCGAATTACGCTGAAGCATGTCGATGCGGTCTTGCACCTCGCCGAAACAGGATCGGCCGAGGGTAGACTGGACCTACCCGATAAAATTCAAGTTACAAAAAGAGGGACAATTCTACGCATCAACAGAACTTCAACCAGCCGCTGGAGTGCCCGGGTCGGCAAATATGATTCAGCTGCCCGGGCCTATCTCTATACTGTAGATGTTCCCGGCATTCTGCCCGTCGAGGAAGCCGGTGCCATCATCAAATTTACTGAAGTCCGTGTGGCTGACGTGCCCGATTACTCCGAAATCGGCAGAAATCTAGCATTTTTAGACATGGATGAATTGGAGTTTCCGCTTTTCGTGCGCAACATGCGTGCCGGCGATCGGTTTTCTCCACTGGGGGTAAATGGTACGCAGAAAATAAAAAAATTCTTTACCGATCACAAAATCTACGGACAAAGGCGTCGCATGTGTCCACTTTTGGTCTGTCGTAATAAAATTATCTGGATCGCGGGTCATCGGATCGACAATTCCGTCAAAATAGTTACCAAGACCCGGCGGGTGCTCAAGGCTGAACTTTTGCTTGCTTAATACGCTATAATGATTACGTTTGCTTAAGCCAAAAGCCGCACAAATTTGATGCTTGATATTTAACTAAAAGTACATGATACTATTTAAAATACAGTTTACTGTCGATCGAAAATTGACATCTTCAGGTTCGCCCGCGGCAGACAAAACTAAATTTCAACCCGAATCGACGGAGCGTGGCGAATCGGGTAACATGTAATTGCAATTTTCTAAGAGCCAATCGATGCAGTTGGGGAGGTAATCACATTTGAACCCGTTTTATAAAAATTTGGCTTTATGGTTAGTGATCACGTTGATGATGGTCATGCTGTACAACCTTTTCAGTCAGCAGAATATGGCTGAGACCAACATTAGCTACACCGAGTTTCTGGATATGGTCGAAAACGAGCGTGTAGCCGAGGTGGTGATCCAGGGCCAGGAGCTGTTTGTCACCGATACCGGTCGTAACCGGTTTAAAATCTTCGCTCCCCAGGACAATGATTTGATCAACATTCTTCGAAAAAAGGGGGTCATGATCAGCGCCAAGGCTCCCGCGGAAAATCCCTGGTATATGTCGGTTCTGGTATCCTGGTTTCCGATGCTGGTACTGATCGGCGTCTGGATATTTTTTATGCGTCAGATGCAGGCCGGCGGTGGAAAAGCCCTATCTTTCGGCAAGAGCCGGGCACGGCTGATGTCCGACCAATCCGAAAAAGTCACCTTTGAGGATGTCGCGGGAATTGACGAGGCCAAAGAGGAACTGGGTGAGATAGTTGAATTTCTCAGGGATCCCAAGAAGTTTACCCGCCTCGGAGGTCGAATTCCCAAGGGCGTTCTTCTGATGGGACCGCCGGGGACCGGAAAAACCCTTCTGGGACGGGCCATTGCCGGCGAGGCCGGTGTTCCCTTTTTCAGCATTAGCGGATCGGATTTCGTTGAAATGTTTGTCGGTGTTGGAGCCTCCCGGGTTAGGGATCTATTTGTACAGGGCAAAAAAAATGCCCCCTGCATCATTTTCATTGATGAAATCGATGCCGTCGGCCGCCATCGCGGGGCCGGCCTCGGGGGTGGTCACGATGAACGAGAGCAGACCCTCAACCAGCTTCTGGTTGAAATGGATGGATTCGAGTCAAACGAAGGTGTCATTCTGATTTCGGCAACCAACCGGCCTGACGTGCTGGATCCGGCCTTGCTGCGACCCGGGCGTTTTGACCGTCAGGTAGTGGTCTCCATGCCGGACATCAAGGGCCGTGAGAAAATACTGAAAGTCCACATGAAGAAAACCCCGACTGCCGGTGATGTGAACCCGCACATCCTGGCCAAAGGGACGCCCGGATTCTCGGGAGCCGATCTGGAAAACCTGGTCAACGAGGCGGCCCTGCTGGCAGCCAAGCGCGATAAAGAAAAAATAGAGATGGTGGACTTCGAGGAATCAAAAGACAAGGTCTATATGGGACTCGAGCGCAAGTCAAAAGTCATCAAGGAGGAAGATCGCAAGGTTACCGCATACCATGAAGGCGGACATGCCCTGGTTGCCCGATTCCTGCCCGAAACCGATGCCGTTAACAAAATTACGATCGTACCCAGAGGTCGAGCTGCAGGCGTCACCTGGTTCCTGCCGGAAGAGCGCGATTTCAGGTTTAAGGATCAGCTTCAAAGTGAACTGGCCGTGGCTTTCGGCGGACGGGTCGCAGAGGAGATTACATTTAACCGTATCAGCACCGGCGCCGCCAATGATATCAAACAAGCGACCGACCTGGCCCAGACGATGATCAGAACCTGGGGTATGAGCGAAAAGCTGGGGCCGTTGTCCTATGCCAAAGGTGAAGAACAGGTTTTTTTAGGCCGGGAGATCGCTCAGCACCGGGATTATTCGGAGGCCACCGCCCAAAAAATTGACGATGAGATCAATAAACTGATCAACGATGCCTATCAATGTGCCACGGATGTGTTGAAAGAAAATATGGACATCCTGCACAAGCTGGCAGATGAACTGCTTGAGAAGGAAACCGTCATGGGCAAAGAACTGGATGAGCTAATTTTGGCGTTGAGACCCGGCATCGACCTGCCATCAAAAAGTCTTGATGACCTGGATCAGGAAGAGAGGGGGCAGGCCGCCTCAGAACCGTCCTGATATTATACAGCCTACCAAACTTTCCAATTGTTTGAATGAATAGCGGGCGGCCCGGGGAAATCGAGCATTCGAGCATGAGAGTCGCTGTGTACCCTCTATATACTCAAGAAACCTGAATCAGCGGAATAGAAATTCAGTTTGGGATAAAGAGGTCGTTCTGTATCGATGAGCGCCCGTAAATTATATCATCTCACCTGGCCGGGACATTCTTTAGAGCTTGGGTCTGAAACGCTAATTATGGGGGTCGTGAACGTGACCCCCGATTCGTTTTCCGACGGCGGGCGGTTTTTGGATTCTGATAACGCTGTGGCCCAGGGAGTTAAGCTGGCGAAAGAGGGCGCCGCTATTATCGATATTGGCGGGGAATCTACCCGGCCGTTTTCCGACCCTGTTTCAGTTGATGAAGAAGTCCGCCGAGTCGTTCCAGTAATCAAAAACCTCTCCCGCCGCATCTCCATTCCCATCTCCATCGATACCACCAAAGCCCCGGTTGCACGACAGGCGATCGAGGCCGGCGCCTCCATTATTAACGACGTGGCCGCATTGCGGTTCGATCCTGAGCTCGCAACGGTAGCCGTCGAATTCGATGTTCCGGTCATTTTGATGCACATGCTGGGCGAGCCCAGGACGATGCAACAGTCCCCTCACTACGATGATCCCGTTCGGGAAATTCGAGAATTTTTGGAAGATGCCCTTAAAAGGGCTCAACAGTTGGGGATATCTTCGGATAAGTTGATCGTCGATCCCGGGATTGGTTTCGGCAAAACCATCAACCACAATCTATTGCTGATCAAGCATTTGAGCGATTTCCAAACGTTGGACTGCCCGATTTTGGTCGGTGCGTCCCGCAAATCCTTCATTCGAAGCCTTCTGAAAAATGAGCGGGAGGATGACTTGCAGCCCGATCTGCCGATCGTTGAGACCGGATCATGGGCGGCTGCCGCCGCCGCCGCATTGAACGGCGCCCACATCGTGCGGGTACACGATGTTGCCGCTACCGCGGCAACTGTAAAAATCATCGATGCGATAGTTAATGCAGATAACAGATAGCAGAGGACAGAGCAGGGAAGTCGGAATTTGGAATGCGGAATTTGGAAATGTTCCGTCAGAATCACATGACCGATGACACATCTTCGATAACGTACTTAATTGATCGGCTTTTGCAGTTTTAGGACAATGCTGGTTGGTTCTAATCCAGTTGAAGGGCTTTTTCCAGTTCGGCGATTTCGGCCTCGATGCTCTCTTTTTCATCAGGGCCAAGCATCTCCTCCTTCATTCGCTTTTTTAATCCAAGCAGGCGCATTTCCTCGCGGTAGTCGCCGCAGGTATACGTGTTTTCAAGCGGCATACTCTAAAACTCAATAAACTAAGTAAACTCAATAAACCAGAATTATATCCGGCCGGTTTCCTTCAGGGTTTCCTTATAGACCCGGTAAAACAATTCCATATCCGTAATGCCGCGGCTCAGTATCTTGCCGATATCCTCAATATTTTTGATGTTGACGATGAGATTGACACTGGCGTGGAATGCCATCATGTTGTCCATTGTGCGGTAACGATTACTGATCATGGCCACGAAAATTTTGCGGCGGACCTGCATGGACAGGCGTTCCACATAAATCAAGACACCGTTCGAATCGGGATTTTTTGTATCAAAGCTTTCGTTAATAACGATCAAATCGTAGACGTGATACCGCATCCTTTTAAGAGCGTCCCGGGCGTTCTCGGCAATGGTAATTTGATAGTCCATAAGATTCAGCGCATTCTGAATGGTGTTGCGAGCCAGGGGATTTTGCTCGCACAACAACGCGGTCAATCCTTCCTCTTCGATAAAATCAAAGGGCTTGTCGGTCGCATCATAAGTGCCGTTGTCACTGGACTGTTCAAACCCATGCATTTTTCCGCCGGACGCCTTGGCCGGATCGATTGAAATCCGGACCTTGCATTTCGGGCAGGGCAGATTGGTCACTCGCCCAACGGGGAGTTTGCCATCAGGGATCCGAAATTTACTCGAACATTTGTTGCAAACGATGTTCATAGGTACCTATTCTTTATTTTTGTTTTTGCCTGGTAATTGCGGCCGAATCCGGGCTCGTGTGAAACTTCAAATAGATGAAGATATGTGGAATGGATTCTATTTTTATTATTTTATTCAGACAGGATTAACAGGATTATCAGGAATTTTTTCGCCTGCGGCGAGGGGCCTTTCGGCCGAAGGCCGTATTATCCCAACGATCCTGTTGATCCTGTCCAATTATTTATTTTTAAGATAAGAATCCATTCCTCTTTTTCTTTAAAAATCTATAGTTTTTTATTTGATCAGACTGGCCTTTTTTTGGACAGAGGCGGCGTTTATATGTAAATGCTTAAAATTAAGTCTCGCTGTCCGATTACTTCTGTAGAACGACAACTCTCAATCTAGACGTCTTACATCGCTTTATTGTAGGCCCGATCGATTTCCAGTTTTTCAATATCGGTGGTTGCCTCCCCGCGGGAACTCTTAATGGCGTCGATGCCGCGGCCTACAATTCCCCTCTGGGAAGCATAGGTCATGGCGGTCTGCTGGGTGACCAGGCCTTCTTCGAATAGTCCGACCAAATGCTGGTCGAAGGTGGTCATACCAAAAGCGGTGCTGGACTCCATGATTTCATAGAAGGATCTTCCCTCTGATTCCCCGTTCAATATCGCATCCTGGACCCGCATGTTGGTTCCCAATATCTCAAAGGTGGCAACCCGTCCACCCCCGATTTTTGGCAGCAGTCGCTGACAGACGATCCAGCGAACTGCATCGGCCAGGCGAATGCGGATCTGGCGCTCATCTTCATTCGGAAACATGCCGATGATACGGTTGATGGTGGAGCCGGCGTCAACCGTATGCAGCGTGGTCAACACGAGATGGCCGGTCTCGGCTGCACTGAGGCCGATTTCGACGGTTTCCTTGTCCCGCATTTCACCGACCAGTATGACCTTGGGGGCCTGACGCAGTGCCGCGCGCAGGCCGTTAGCATATGTATTAAAATCCAGTCCGAGCTCGCGCTGGTTAAATGTCGATTTCTTATGGGGATGCTGATATTCGACCGGATCTTCCAGGGTGATGATGTGAACGGATTTGGTTTCGTTGATCTGGTCCAGGATTGCCGCCAGGGTCGTCGTTTTGCCGGATCCCGTTGCGCCGGTTACAAATACGAGGCCGTTGATATCCTTTGCAATATTATACATGGTTTTCGGCAAACCCCGTTCCTCAATGGTTGGAATCTTGGATTCCAGTTTCCTCAATACGATCGAGATGTTGGCACCCTGGGAGAAAATGTTGACCCGGAAGCGAGCTTTTCCGGGCAAGCCGTAGGAGAGGTCGCACGAACCCGTGTTCAGCAGGGCCTCGGTCAACCGACGATCCTGGTTGATCAGGTTCAAGGCCAGAATCTCGGTCTGGAAAGGCGTCAGCGCTTTAAAGCTGGGCTTAATTTCAACCGGGATCAGTTCTCCGGCACTTTCAACCTGCATGGGTTTACCCACAGTGAAATTCAGGTCAGACACATCCCGATGATAGTCCAACATTCTTACCAGTATATGGTCGATTTCCTGTTTTTTCATTTTTCTACTTCAAATTATAAAAAGAATGTTCCAGCGGTGCATTACATGATTGATAATTGCCGATCACACTATTCATTATATCACTAATCTTCAAATTATCCCAAATTATGCCTCTGTAAAATCAGCCGGCGGGGCGGTGAGCAGCGGCCGGAAACGCCCCTTCTCATTTGCTTTGGCATAGGCTTCGTCGGCGCCGACCATCCCCTTTTTGTAAAGTTCCATAATAGAATCATCGAGGAGGACCATGCCGTATTTTTTACCGGTTTGAATCATGGACGGGATCTGATGGGTTTTGGCTTCCCGGATCAGATTTCTCACCGCCGGACTGGCAATCAGGATCTCCAGGGCAACCACCCGTCCTTTGCGATCGATGCGTTTGAACAGCACCTGGGCAATAACAGCCCGCAAACCATCGGAGAGTGTCGAGCGGATGAGAGGCTGTTCATGGGATGGGAAAACCTCGATTACCCGGTCGACGGTTTTGTAGGCACTGGAGGTATGCAAGGTGGAAAATACCAGATGACCGGTGGATGCAGCTTCCACTGCCAGGGAGATAGTTTCGAGATCCCGCATTTCACCTACCAGGATGATATCCGGATCCTCACGCAGGGCGCCGCGCAGGGCGGTTGAGAACGAATTCGTGTGAACGCCGACCTCACGATGATTGACAATGCAACCCTGGCTTTTATGGACAAATTCGATAGGGTCTTCCACCGTAATGATGTGGTCTTTGCGGACCCGATTGGCAACGTCGATAATTGCGGCCAGGGTCGTGGATTTGCCGCTGCCGGTGGGCCCGGTGACGAGCACCAAGCCACGCGGCAGAGAAGCCAGCTTTGACACGACCGGCGGAAGCCCCAGCTGATCGGCGGTCATGATGGCACTGGGGATTTCCCTGAAAACAGCCCCGACGCCGTTGCTCTGCATAAAAAAATTAGCGCGGTATCGGGCCAGACCCGGTATTTCGTAGCCAAAATCGATATCCCCGCTTTCTTCGAATTCCTTGATTTTCTGCTCGGGTGCGATTTCGTAGAGCATGCCCCTGAGGTCATCATTATCCAGAACTTTATATTTTACCCGTTCGATTTCACCTCGAATCCTAAGGGCCGGCGGCAGGCCGGCGGCCAGGTGCAGGTCGGAAGCCCCCTGCTCATTCATCAATTTAAAAAACGCATCGATTTTCGCCATTCAATACTCCCGCAATTAACCCATCGTCGCTTAAAAAAAATTTTACCACGGAATTACGCGGATAATCTGCAGATCGAGCCGGAAGTTGCCGCCACGCGCTGAAGGCCTGGCGGCTGTCCGGTTGATTCCTTGCGGCCAGGGTTTGCAGACGTTTACTGTCCGGCAGAACGTGAGTCTGGCCGCGCTAATCCGGGTCTTTCTGTGGTTATTTGTTCAGTTCGTTATATTACGTTGCTTGTTTGAGTACTTTTAGCTTGGCATCCTCCTCGTCCATTTCTTTGGTGCCGTCTTTGCTGATTTCAAGCAGTTTACTGTGCGACTCGATAATTGAGCTGATCTGTACTTCGATTTGCATGCGTTGTCGCTTTAATTCCGAAATATCCTCGTGCAACTGGGCTAAACGGTTGTGGGCTTTGTTTAAAATCTTTTCAGCCTTGACCTCGGCTTCGGCAATGATCAACTCAGCCGATTTCCGGGCATTGTCTTTCATTTGATCCAGGACCTTCTGCGAGTTTAACAAGGCCCGCTTAAATGTTTCCTCTCGCTTGCGGTAACCCTGGATTTCAAGTCCAAGTCGTCTGACCTCTTCCTGCAAATCCTTCTGGGTCCTTTGCAAACTCTCAAAAGAATTTGCCAGCTGTTCGAGGAATGCATCCACTTCACGGATGTCGAAACCACGAAATTTGGTTTTAAACTTCTGCTGCTGGATATCAAGGGGAGTGATGTTCATCTGTTTGCCTGCCTTTCCGTTCAGTGCAACGTAACCGCGAACTGGTAAATACTCTGGACCACAAATTGTTGCAGAAAAATGACGGCCAAAAGAATGATGATCGGAGAAAAATCAATGCCGCCGAAATTCAGCGGGATTCTTCTGCGCACCTGGTAAAGCACGGGCTCGGTAACATTGTGAATAAAGCGCACAATTGGGTTGTAGGGATCCGGACTGACCCATGACAAAATAGCGCGGGCAATAACAATCCACATGAAGATTGTCAGGGCGATGTCCAGGACTTTTGCGACGGCGACCAGTAAATTACTAAACACATACATTCAGGACCAACCTTTTTGCTTAACGAATCGACACGAGTTAACGGATTTAATTGAACCTCCGGCCTTTAGTACGACTAAATTATATTCTGGTCGATAAGTCAAGGTATTTCATGAGATATCAAAGGGTAAGCCCTGACGATGATGTTGCCGTGCCTGGCTCTCGACCGCGGTTCATTACCTGGTCGACAGCTATGATATTTGCCCGATGTTTTACCTCCCCTTAATCGCTGTATTACAAAGTCTATATCGGCCAGGAAGGTCCCAAACTTGATATCTTGCTGCCGGTTTGAGCAAATCGCGACAAGCAATCCGATTTACAAACATAAAAGACCGTCTGATGATCAAATAATGTTAATAATATCACGTCTTTTGGGAGATTGCAAATAGTCCTAAAGCGGGATTTAGAAATGCTGCATTAGAATAAAGGTCTATTACAAAGAGGAGTTTCGGGAGGCAATTAAATTCCAAATATCAAGCACCAAAAGACAAACAAATCTCAAATCACAATATCCAATGACCAAAAGACAAAACTTCCAAGTCGACAGCAATCAATATATGACAATTGTCGCAATTTGGTTATTTGAATTTTGGACATTGGAATTTATTTGTGATTTGAGATTTGGTGCTTGGAATTTTCACTATTCAAATTCAATCAACGCAAACATGGCGGCTCTTTTTTGCTTTTTAAACCGATGTGTCGGACACGCAACTAACCTCCCGCAATCATCGGTATTAGGAAGATTTCGGCGCCATCGGGGATGGCGGTTTTATCGAAATTGGGGCGTGAGACATAGGTTTCATTGATGCGCACCACGGCGTAGGGATGAGAGTCAGCGAGCTCTTTTAGCACGTCACTGACCGTCATCCCATCATACCATGTGAGGGTTTTGTCTGCGACCCGGATCATTCCCGCACCCCGTTGGCTTCGAGGAGCTCTAGCACTTCCGGAAAATCGATGCCGAGGCTTTTGACCTTGGCCACGGTCGGAATACCGTCGGTCGTCCACCCCCGCCGCTCATACACCGCATCTTTGAGCGTCTCATATTGGCTCTCCCGGAATTGGCGCAGCAGGTTTACTTTCTCAGCGGTAGATTTGGCATTTATGTCGAGGTTGCAGTTTTCCTTCAGCTGTTTGTCATACCGTTCGGCACGGGACTCATATTCCAGCTCGGTTACCGGTCCAACTGCCCGGTAGGGGAGGTTGTCATGTTCCCGGCGCCCGAATCCCATTTTCAGGTTGAACAGCCGCTGAAAGTTGTATACCGCCTCACTCATGCTGACCAGATCATCGGGTTTCGCCGGTCGACCCGTTACCGCACTGAAATAGTCACTGTACCACTCGACATGCTTCATGACTTTGGCCGGTTCCGGTGTGTCAATGTTGTCCTCGGGCACGATGTCATTCCAGGGAAGTTTGCACAGACCACACAGGCTGAACCAGGTGCGAAACATGGGGAACCAGTGCAGTGCCTCAGCCTTCTGTTCAAACGTCGGCATAAAGTTGTGCACCATATCGAGGAAAATCAGCCAGGCTTCATCATGCTGGGGGCCTTTAAGGGCCAGACCGTATCCGCCCTGCTGGGCCAGGGATTCCTTGGTCATATATTCGGAAAACTCAAGCCCCTTGGCCTCCATGCCGATATCCGCCAGAATCGCCGGATCGGCACCAAAGTCGGCTGCAAATTTTTCTTTCATTTTGCGAACGCCCTGTCCGACGATACAGCCGAAGCCCGTGCCGGTCGCCATTTGATGAACAAGCTCCAGGGCGTTCAGACGGTTGCCGAAGCTTAAGTCCATACCAGCGGTGTGGGTTTCATTAATCAGCCCCATCTCGAAGCATTCCATGGCGAACGCAATCGCAGTCCCCACCGAGATCGTGTCCAGACCATAGGCGTCGCAATAGAAATTCAATTCAGCAACGGTGTGCGGATCAAAAATTCCCAGGTTGGAACCGCAGCCTGCTATGGTTTCGTATTCGGGGCCATCAACAAATACCTTGCGACCCTTGAACGGGCCGGACAGGGGAACGAAATCCTTGATCCCATGGGAACAGGCCACGGTACATCCCATCCAGCACCCGTCGAAGCCGGGGTCGAACAACAGCCGGTAGACCTGCTGGCCCAGATTGGGGGCCTGGGGATGCGAACCGTAACGAAAATTGTGGGTTGGCAAGCAATCATGATCATTCATGATTGTCACCAGATGGGTGGTTCCAATGCGGGCCATTTCATTTTGTTTTGGGTCCAGTTCGACGATATTTCGGGTGTGCAGTCTGGCAACTTCTTTGAGGGTGGCTTTATCAGCGGGATTATTGGTCTCGATATTGACTGAGTCCCAGCGCACGACCAGCGCTTTAATGCCTTTGTCGGCAAATACGGAGCCGATACCGCCACGGCCGGCCTGTTTGTAGCGGGCGCGCTTACGCTTGACGTCGTACCAGCTGAAGTTCAAACAGCCGATCAGGGTGTTTTTGGCGCCCGGTCCGGCGGATACCACGGATATGCCGCGCGGCTTGCCGTCTGCAAAATGCTCGGTCAGAAGGGTTGACATCTCATAAGAATTCTCCGGCAGACCCCTTGCAGACAGTAATTGAACCTCCCGGGAGATTCCGTCGATATAAATAACGGTGTCTGCCGATGATTTGCCTTGAATTTCCATGGCATCAAAGCCTGAAAACTTCAGGTACGGACCGAAATATCCGCCGACATTGGAGTCGATCGCAGCACCCGTCAGGGGCGACAGGGTCGTGACGATACTCTTGCCCGAGCCTGGATATATCGGTGTGCCGCCCATGGGACCGGAAGCGATGCAAATGGTATTCTGCGGGTCATTCCACTGCGTGTTAGGTTCCACTGCATTCCAGAGCAGCCAGAGATCATATCCTTTGCCGCCGATGAATACCTCCTTTGTTTTCGGATCCACCGGTTTGGTGGCGATCTCCGGATCGGAAATATTCACATACAAGGTTTGATCTGTATATCCCTTTTCAACCTCAGATCTCTGGTATTTAATAGTTTTGATCAACTTCAAATCAAATTGAGGCATTTTTTGACTCCTTTGGGCTTGCGCCATTTCATAGTTACAACGTTGTCGTCCAATTCCTTTATATATTTCTTAAATAATCCAATCAAGAATCAAATTGTAATCATTTTTTGACCCCTCGATAAACCCGACACCCTCCCTCAACTTTAGATCGTAGAATTAATATCACACAATAACCTATGTATTCACCACCGATAAATATCATGCCTGTCGCAACATCCACTCTCCAGTATCCGGCATCCAATATCCAGCATCGAGTATCCAGCATCCAGTATCCAGCATCCAGTATCCAGCATCCAGTATCCAGCATCCAGCATCAAGTATCCAGCATCAAGTATCCAGCATCCAGTATTACTTCAGTGCCTCCTCTGCTTCAAATTTCCGGTACGGCGAAAATTCCGCTATAATAATTTCATCAGCGGCGGTTGTCTGACCGGCGACCATACGGGCTGCAAGTTCGGCCACCCCGGGGGCCAGCATCAGCCCCTGGCCGCACATGCCGGTGGTGTGCAGCAGTCCTTTGACCTGCCGGTTCCAGCCGACCAACGGTGCCCCGTCGGGTGTCATGGGATACAGGCCCCGCCAGGTCCGGCGCACCCGCAGATTTTTCAGGCGGGGCAGCAGCCGAACCATGCGGGCACAGACCTGGGGCAAAAAGACGGAAGTTTCGCGTTTATCTTTGCCGATGATTGGCGGATCGGGCGTAATGCAGAAAATGACCTGCCCCTGTTTGTTCTGGTAGAAATAATAGTTCTTCGACCCCGGCGCCGGCCGGATATCAACCACCATGCATTGAAAAAACGGCTGAACCGGCTCGGTTATGGCGCCCTCATGGGAATCCGGTTCGATCGGCAGCTCTACCCCGGCCGTTTTACAGAGTTCCGGCGACAACGGTCCGGCCGCATCAATCACGACTTCGGTGGGGTAGCTGTTTCGATTCGTGACGACACCGACGACCCGGCCGTTGCGGCAAACAATTCCGGTAATTTTCTCCTTGAAATGAAAAACGACGCCCAGCTCCTGCGCCCGGCGGTGGAAGGCGTTAATCGACAGCAGGGGAGAGATGGAACCGTCGTCGGGTGACACTGTGCCGCCGAGCAACCCTTCAGCATTGATTCCTGGAATAAGGGTCCTTATGTCCTCCGGTCCAACCCAATCAATCTCTAATCCATGTTGATGCTGAACCGGCAGCAAGCTTTTCAGCAGGCTCTCATCTTCCGCGCGATACACCGGATACACGTAACCGCCCTTGAGCCATTCGATGTCATCTCCATGCACCTCCTCCCACGTGGAGAAGAGCTCGATTGAACGGCGGCAGGTGAGGATTTTGCCTGGAGTCGAATGGGTGGCCCGGATACCACCAATGGCATGCTTATTCTCCCCCTGGCCGGGAGAGGGGTGCATATCAATGACCAGCGGCTTTATGCCCAGCTCGGCCAGTGCCATGGCAGTCGGTACGCCTACCGAACCGGCACCGACTATTATTACGTCATGCGACAATTCTCGTGTTCTCCTGAAATGCTATTTCGGTTCAGCGACACTGTATATTAAACCTAAAAAAAATTCCAAATCTCAAATCTCAAATTCCAAATAAATTACAATTACCGAAATTCGAAATCCCAAACGTTTGGGTCATTGAATATTGATATTTGAGATTTATTTGTAATTTGGTGCTTGTTATTTGAGAATTTGGAATCTGTGTCATGTGCCCTGCAAATCTATATTTGATAGGCATCTCTTTTTCCCATGTTAGTGCTCTAATCAGCTCCAGCGAAAACTCCTATCGGTACTTCCACAAACAAGGGCCGATCGACCCGGTCCGTGACCGATTTCAAATCGATGCCTTCTTCCTGGAAAATACGCCAGATCATCGGGCGGCAGGTTTTAGATCCGCAGGCGCCCATTCCGGCCCGGGTTAATGCTTTGATCTGGTTTAAATCCCGAATATCGCTCCGAATGATGTTTCGGATTTCACCGGCTGTCACTCTCTCGCAGCGGCAGACGATGGCCTCGTCCGGCGGCGGTTCCTTCTCGTATATGGTCGACGGCTCGATCTGCTTCTCCTGGACCCAGATTCCCACCGCTGACTTGGCGACGTCTTTGTGGACTTTAAGCTGTACCAGAAGGGTGCCGGGATATTTGCGCCGCGAGCTGACCTTTTCAACCGGAAAATAACCCAGAATCGCCCCATCGAGATCGGTCACGGGAACATTCTGGCCGATCTCCACTTTCTCCCGCCAAACTTCGTAGGGCAGGGTAACCAGAGGGTGGCTCGGATCCTCCCTGAAATCGACCATGGTTACCGAAAGTCCCGGACAAACAGCGAGGCAGCTGGCACAGCCGGTGCAGGCATCAATATCGACCATGTAGGGCAGACCGGTGATTTTGTCCTCCTGGGTTTTGACGGCACCGACCGGGCATACCGATGTGCAGGGATTGCAGGGAACTTCCTGGTAACAATGAAAAATGGGAAATACGCCGTCTGTTTTCTCCGGCGGCCGGCGACGGGTTTCCGGCCCCGGTTTGGATTTTAAAATCGTGGCTTTGGAATCCCATTCCTGCGGTATTTGACCGACCTCGATGTTCAGTGTCTGGGCAATTTTGCGGCCTTCTATCCGACCGGTGAACATGGCCGCCGAGGCTTCGGCTATTTCCTGGGCGTCCCCTGCACAGTAGACGTCCATACCCCATTGCCGGGCCTTAAGATAAAACTCGTTGACTTCCGCCAGACCGACAGCGATCAAGACCGTATCGACAGCAAAGGTTTTATGCGTATCCGGCATTACGTTCCAGTTGTCGTCCAGACGGGCGATTGTGACGGATTCAACCTTATCCGTCCCGTTGGCACTCACCACGGTGTGGCTGATATAGATGGGAACGCCCAATCTTTTAAGCTTGTCGGCATGTACTTTGTATCCGCCCACCTGGGGCAGAGCTTCGATCAGGGCCACGACGGCGATATCTGCCTGAATGGCGTGATAGCCGGCGATCAATCCCACGTTGCCGCCACCCACAATCAGAACCTTTTCGGAGGATCTGACCAGATCGCGGTTAACCAGGGTTTGAAACGCTCCGGCGCCGTAGACTCCCGGCAGGGTGTTGCCCGGGAAGGAAAGCATCTTCTCCCGGGCACCGGTGGCCACCAGAAGCTTGCGTGGCTTGATTTTGTGATACCGATTGTCCTTTTCGACCCCCACAATATGATCTGAAAACACGGCCACGGCGGTTGTGTTCAGCCAGACCTCCACCGAGCTGAGCGTTAAGAGTTCATCCTGCAGTATTCTGCCGATCTCGAATCCGCGGGTGCCGGCATGGGAGTCCTTGACGGATCCGAAGAATTTATGGGTCTGAAGCACCAGTTTGCCGCCCAGGCGGTCCTTGTCGTCTACGATAAGCGTATTGACACCCAGTTGGCCCAGTTCGATCGCCGCTGACAATCCCGCCGGGCCGCCGCCGATAATGAGAACCTCAACTTCTTTAACCGGTATGTTTGCAGTCGTCGGAATTTGATCAGCTGACGGAATCCTGGGCAGTCCGTCCATTTGCTCCACCGCCATACCGTCATTGAGCGGTGTCATACAGGATTTTACCGCCAGACCGTCTGCAACCACCATACACTGGGCACACTGGCCGTTGGCGCAAAAGATTCCCTGGGGGCTGTCGTCTTTGTGGTGGTGCCCGAAAACGCGGATGCCGTTGGCGAACAGGGCTGAAGAGATCATTTCGCCTTCATAGCCCGTCATTGGCGCACCCTTCCAGGTGAAGTTTAGCGCCGGACGATCCGGTATGTCCAAAATAGGATGTTTGGTGATTCGGTATTCTGTCATAATTGTTGGTTCCGTTATTAAGTTGGGTTAATCGACTGCGGAAGCATCTTCCCGCTGTTGCATATACCGGTTGAATCGTTTCACATGATGCTGGGCCAAATCCCGGGCTCGATTAACCTCGCAATTTTCGATGGCTTCGATCAGGTCGCAAAGATCCTGGTAATTCTCCCGAAATTCAATTTCCGCCATGGACAGAAATCGATCATAATACCGGTGGATATTGTCGTGAATCGAGTGCAGGACGGATATGTAAATCGGATTACCGGTAATCTCTGCCATTGTCATGTGGATCTGCTTGTCGATATCAATAAATTGGTCGCGCCGTGAACGGCCTATTTGAACGCATTCCAGCGCCCGGGAGAGAAGCTGTTTTAGCTTTTTGATATCTTCCGCCTTGCGATGTCGGGCTGCCTGCGCTGCGATGATACCTTCCACGTCTTCGCGAAACTGGGCCAGGTGATTCAGGGAGACTTTCTGTGACCGGATCAGCAGTCCTAAACTTTCGCTGACCTGGGAGCCGTCGACAGACTTGACAACCGAACCGCCGCCCACCCCCAGTTTAATTTCAATCAATCCCTTTTGCTCCAGGACCCGCAGGGCCTCGCGCAGGGTGCCGCGGCTGATGTTGAACATCTCCTTCAATTCACGCTCGGCCGGCAGTGTTTGTCCCGTTACCAGACGTCCGTCAAATATGGCCTCCTGAATCTGTTCGACGACATCCTGGAATACTTTGGTTTGTTTTGCCGTTCGAAACATGTGTGTCCCTTTTTGAATACCAAATATCAAAATATCGGCTCGAATAAATTTAATGGTTAGACCATTATAATAATCCTGTTTGGTTGGGACTGTCAAGGTCAGACGACGGCATCAAAATTGCAACCGGTTCCTGTCTTACTTGGCAATCTGTATACCAAAAAGGAAAATGACATGAATCAGACATGCCCTAGCTGTGGCAAATTGGTTAGTGTCGCAGGTTACTGTAACCTATGCGATTCCTCTGCAGTAAAAGAAACCAATTGGATCGGGCCACTGGTAATGACTGCTATTATCATCGGGATCTTGATTGCCGGGACAATTTTTTCGCTCCGCCTATTCGGTAACCCTTTAAATATTATTCGCAATTTTAGTATATTTAGTCGAAATGAGATTTATCAAGTCAGCCAGGCCACAGACGATCTTCCGGTTTCCAGGGAGCCGAACGAAACCCTAACACTGGAGCAGTTTGCCGAACTACGAGAGCTTTTTGAAAATCAGCAATTTGAAATGCTTAATTCCATCCTTGAAGATTATCAGAGCGGTTTTGAATTAAACTCAAGTGATGAGTACAAAGTATTGGATGCCTATAGGGTGTTCGCCGGGACGTTACCGATTTATCAAGATGTATTGAATCGCTGGGCTCGCCGTTCGCCCGAGCACTATGCCCCCTACCTTGCCCGCGCGAACTATTATTATGCTCAAGGATGGGAGAGTAGGGGCAATCGCTTTGCTACCGATACCTCTGAGGATCAATTTCGAAAGATGCGTTTTTATTTTCGCAACGCTGCCGATGATTTGGAAACGGCTTTACACCTCAATCAAAATCTTTTACCGGCTCATCTAATTCAGATGGGTATTTTCACCGCGACTGGAGATACCGAGAGAGAGGACAGGTGCCTCCGAAATGCTCTGGAGTTGTTTCCTCACTCTTTCCTAATTCGTTCAAAATATATGTGGGGCCTGACACCCCGCTGGGGCGGATCTTACCGGGAAATGGAAAACTTTGCCGCTGAAGCGGAGCAATATGCCGATTTCAATCCAGAACTGACCGCTCTATACGGATTTATTTATTTTGATCAAAGCCGAAGGCTGGTGAGCCGTAAAAAATACCAAAAAGCTGCCGAGCTCTGCAACCGGGCTCTTATATATGGCGATAATTGGCATTTTTATAAACAAAGGGCCATTATTTACCATTATTACCTTCAAGACCAATCGAAGGCACTGACGGATATCGATCGAAGCATTTATCTTCGCCCGACGATGGAAGAGAGCTATCGTCTGCGCTCGAAAATTCATTTTAAAGACGGCGACATGGAAAATGCGCTGGATGATCTGTCTACGGCCGAACTCATCAAGCCCGGAGACCGCAATACGCAAAAATGGCGAACATGGGCGGGCGAAAATCTTATGAAACGCGGGCATAAAGCATTTAAAGCAGATTTGAATGCGGCAATTGAACACTATGATCTTTCCGTTCGATTCGATCCGGCGAACGCACTCGCCCATTACTGGAGGGGGGTTGCGTTCTATCGTCAAAAGGAGTTTGGTTCGGCAGTACTTGATTTTGAAAGTTCAATTGGCATTAATCCCCACCATTTTGAGTCCTATTTAATGATGGACTATACGCTTCTGGAGAGTCAACAATGGGATCGAATACTCGGCTACTGGAATCAATTTATAGAGTTGGAGCCTGAACATGCCAGGGCCTACCTCGAGAGAGCCGGAACGAATTATCATCGGAAAGATTACGCCAGTTCCCTAAATGATTTAAGGGCCGCATGCGATCTGGGAAACGAAGAAGGGTGTAAGCGCTTCGAGAAGTATAAAAATATCCGGCAATAAGAATATTTTTCGCTATTACTCCGCCCGGTTAACGTCTTAACCGTCCCCGTTGACCGTGTCTTATGTTTGACACCCAATTCATCTTTTGGCATACTGCGCCGGTCTTTAGGCCCTTAACGGGCTTTTTCTGACAACATGTTGTCAGAACTAAAATGGTTTCAGGTTTCAGTGTTCAGGTTTCAGGATTTCGCGATCCGCTTTCCTGACACCCGA
>JASJCE010000210.1 GCA_030066155.1 Desulfobacterales bacterium
ATATCCGAATCCAAAACCTTTGGCTGGTCCAGTCTCGTTGCGCCCCATAAATACCGATTATCGGCATACTGCGCTACGAATTCCTGCACGGTCATTCAAATCGAAAAGGAAGCACTGCTGAATATCTTTCAGCAAGATTCGAGCACCGGCTATCTGGTTATGTCCAATCTGGTCGAAATCATTGGTCAGCGTTTCCGTCGGCTTCAGGAATCGGCATCCCAACCCTCCTATGCCAATACCAAAATTACCGTTCATCTGGCGACCTGTGGAATCGTAGCGGGCGCCCGGGAAGTGATGACCGCTCTCATGGAAGAACTGGCATCCGCGGACCGACCGGAAATCGAAGTCAAAAGCGGCGGTTGCATCGGCAACTGCGAAACCCATCCCAATGTAACTGTTGAAATAGAGGGGGCGGATCCGGTCATTTACCAGAAAATGACGGCTGACAAAATGCGTCAGGTGTTTGCCCGGCATATACTGGCAGGAGAAATCCAGACGGATTTTGTCCGCGACTAGTATAAGCTAAATCACTCCGTGTGCGCTGCGGGCTCTGTGAAAGGCAAAAAGTCAAAAGGAGACGATCATGGTCAATATTGAATTCCTAAAACAGGTTCAGGTGTTCCAGGGTCTTAACCAAGAGCAGCTAGCTGAGATCATAACTTGCTGTGAAGAGACAGAGTTTAAACCGGGCGACAAAATTTTCGCCCAGGGTGATGATGCCGTCTATCTCTGGATTGTCAAAGAGGGTGCAGTTGACCTGCGATTTGAAGCCGCCGGCGGCTCTTCATCTGCAGAACACACGATATCCACAATACCGGAGGCCGGAGCTTTCGGCTGGTCAAGTTTTGCGGCACCGAATAAATATCGACTGTCGGCTTATTGCGCAAATGAGTCCTGCACCGTAGTCAAAGTCGAAAGAGAGGGCCTCAAAGCATTATTGGATAAGGACGCTGATATGGGGTATGCGGTCATATCGAACGTCGCCACCGTTGTCGGCACCCGGTTTCATGAATTCCAGGAAGAAGCCGCCCGGCGGCGGGGCCAGGATATACTGGGAGGGTGGTAGCGAAGCGGGAAGGCTTCGTGGTAATTAGCTATTAGTTATTGGTTATTCGTTATTGGATGCTGGGTACTGGGTACTCGATGCTGGATACTGGATGCTGGATACTCGATGCTGGATGCTGGATACTGGATACTCGATGCTGGATACTGGATGCTGGATACTGGATGCTGGATTCTTGATACCGGATACCAGATGTCGGCAATTAAAATCGAGTGAGCGCAGCCTCCGGCTCGTAGGGATTTTAGCGCCTAAGCCTCGGAGCGCGAAACCACCCCATAGAAATTCTTCGGTCACTTGAATAGATCTTCAGCGCAGTCCGCTTCTATAAATCCGAAATCCAAAATCGAATAACCCGATACCAATCGTTTCCCCGCCCTTAAGCACCCCTGCCTCCCAGCCTCCTGGCATCAGGTATCGGGTATTCAGCATCGAGTATCCAGCATCCAGCATCCAGTATCGAGTTTCTAATAACAATTAACGAACAGCCAATAACCGACCCTCCCCATCATATCCGTTCCAAAACCTCCATCAGAAGTCTCACCCCGAACCCGGTTCCGCCGGGGCCGCAGTATGCATTGTCTTTCTTGATATAGGCCGGACCGGCAATATCGATGTGCGCCCAGCGGGTCTTGTCCACAAACTCGGCAAGGAACAACGCCGCGGTTATGGCCCCGCCGTAACGGCTGCTGGGCATGTTGTTGATGTCGGCAAAATCGCTTTTGAGCAGTTCTTTATAGTCTTCAGGCAGCGGCAATCGCCAGCAGCGCTCGTGCGTTATCTCCCCCGCCGCGGTTATGGCCCCGGCAAGTTCGTCATCATCGGAAAACACGCCGGCAATGTGGTCCCCCAGGGCAATGACGCAGGCACCGGTCAAAGTCGCCAGGTCAATCGTGATTTGCGGTTTATATTTTTTGATGGCATAGGCCATGGCATCTGCCAGGATCAATCGTCCCTCGGCATCCGTGTTGCCGATTTCGACGGTTTTACCGGTATAGCTCTTGATGATGTCCCCCGGACGGGTGGCTTGGCCTGACAGCATATTTTCAACGATGGGAATGGCACCGATCAGGTTGATTTTTTGTTTCAGGCGCGAGGCAGTGACCAGCGTGGCAGCAACTGCGGCTGCACCGGACATATCGGATTTCATATCCGCCATATAACCGCCTGTTTTAATATTCAACCCACCGGAGTCAAAGGTAACACCTTTGCCGACCAGCGCCACGGTCTTTTTGGCACCCGGCACCTTGTGCTCCAGAATTACCAGGCTGGGCTTGCTCTGGCTGCCGGCTGCAACGGCCAGCAGGGCTCCTAATTTTCGCTGTTTCAGCTGGGCCTCGTTAATGACCTGTACTTTGAGGCGCTCTTTTCGGGCCAGACCGGCAATGGATCGGGCAAATTTTTCGGGCGTCTTATCGTTGGCCGGTGTGCTGATCCATTCCCGGGCCAGTTGCGTGCCTTCACAAATGGTGGCAACCTTTGAGCACAGATGTTTGAACTTTCCGGCAGTCTGGCGGGAGGTCAATAAATTAATCTGCTTGAGCGGCTTTTTCTTTTTGTCGCCTCTGTATTTTTGAAATATGTGGTTGCCGAGATAAGCCCCTTCCAGCAAGGCCACGACGCCCGCAGATGGCTCCAGGTTCATGCGGTCCGCCGCGGGCAACGCGATCCACAGCGTCGCAAACTCTTTGGCAATGCAGCTTTTCACGGTTCTGCCGGCCATTTTGCGCAGTGTCTCGCGATTTAGTTTTTCGTACTTGCCAAGACCGGCCAGCATTACCCGCCGGGCCATGATATGCGGCAGATCATAAAGGATGACACTTTCATCTTTTTTGCCGCTGAATTCATCCAGCTTCAGTGCTTTGTCAATCACCTCTTTAATCAACGGATCTTCATGAAGATCCTTATCTTCGCACACCGGTACGGTCAAAATATCCATCTTTTGCTTTTTCAGATCAGCGGATTTCAGATGAAGCATCATAATTTCTCCTTTTGCATTTATAGTATATATTATTCCAACGTCACTTAAATTATTGAACAGGTTTAATCAATCAATATAAAACCCAAGCACCAAAAAACAAATCCCAAATAAATTCCAATTACCCAAATTCTAAATTCCAAACAACTTATCATATACTATATCTTGAATACCTTGTAGCTGTCAGACAGCGGTGGATACGCAATAGAAGCGATACAACCATGAGAAATGTTTTGGTCATTGAAAATTGATATTTACTTGCAATTTGGAGCTTGTTATTTGTGATTTTCTCCAATATGCCCAAACATATCCCGTTTCATATTGCATTAAATGTCAATAGGTTTGATCCGCCTAAAACCTGTCTCAACCAGAGGCCAATTCTTTTAACCGCGAGATTAAATCCCAGGAAAACGGATCTTTGCTGCAGGGCATAATGGCGTTGTTGGTGAATATCGGGTCAGCGGCAATATCGTAGCGTGAGCCAGCGACGGCCTGCGGCCAGAGCGCCGTGTGGGGAATGGGCGTGTAATATGCTGGTATCGGTGTTATGCAGCTGTCGACCACCGTTTGAATTGATTGCTCAACTGCGTTCATATCCTGATCGGGAAGACCGACCAGCAGATAGGCACCAACCTGATCTTTGCTGAAACCGGCTTCGAGTAGGCACCTTACGGCCCGCTTGAACTCCGCCCGGGAGACCTTTTTATCCAGCTTCTGGCGGTGGTCGAATTCCGCGGTTTCCAGACCCAGCCTCAACGTCTTAAAACCGGCCCTGAGCATGAGGCGCGCCGATTCCTGATCGATTCCCCGGATATGCAGTGCGTTCGGCGTGTGAAATCGGATATGGAGACCGCTACTGCAGATTCCCTCCAAAATCGGTTTGGCATGCTGTTCGGCATCGACCAGAAATGCATCGTCGTACAAAACAAAGTCTTTTGCGCCGAATACGGTGTGCCAGTGCTTAATCTCCTCAATCACAGATGAAGGACTGCGCCGCAGCAGGCGAGGGGCCAGAAAACGAGAAGCACAGTAGGTGCAATCAAACGGGCAGCCTCTGGTTGTCAGGATTGGAACGTAGTTAACGGTGGATTGGAGATCCAGAGCCGGGTAGGGGTAAGTGTCAAAATTACGGGGGTCAAACTCCGCACGCGCCGTAAAACCAGTGAATTGCTGAATCAGATCAAGCAATCCAACTTCAGCCGGTTCGACAAAAACATGATCGGCCCCCGAGTTTTCCCTCGCATGGTCCGCGCACAGGCGCGCATAAATGCCGCCCAATACGATCGGCGTTTCTGGCCAAACTGAACGGATGTGTTCGATGGTCTCCTGCACACCCGGATACCAGTAGGTCATCAGCGAGGTGACGAGCACCAGGTCCGGGTGTCGGGTTCCGGCAAGGTCGTCTCTGAACCACTCCGGCCGAACGCCATACCTGGAGTAATGTCGCGGAACATCCCGAAGTTTTTCCGGTTTGGCGATGCCGACTTTATGATAGGGCCCGCGACCATATCGGGCAGAGGGATCAGCTGGCGGCGCCCTGTGATGGAACCTGTCCAAGCAGTCGATGTAAGACAAACGGAAGCCGTGCGCTTTTAGTATCCCCGCCACCGTGAGCAAACCCAAGGGTTTGGCCCAGAAATCATAGGCGGCAAAATCGTGAATCCAGGGGTTGATCAGTAGAATATGGGGAACGTCTCGGATCATATGATCATACTACCGTCTTTTACGCTATTCGGGCTTTTTCCTGACAAGGTGTTTAGCAAACAATGGTTTCAGGTTTCGGTGTTCAGGGTTCAGGTTTCAGGGTTCAGGTTTCAGGGTGATGATATGAACTATATTCAATTTCTGCAATCCCGACATAATAATGATGTGGGTTTTTCGGCCAAATTAAGGTGGGTATTCGCCGCCCGATATGCTCCCGGCAATGGGTTAAGAAATTCCGCATTAGGCCCTATCTATTGAAATCAAATTATGTTTGCACAGGATTTGAGTAACGATATTCCGACTATTTTGGTAAGAAGCGATATAAGATTGATCCGCCGGCGGACCACAAATAGTCATTATTCAATATTCATTTCCGGCTTTGCCGGCTTGGGGTATGTCCATGCAAACTTTTTATCCAAATTGTCTTGCATCGTTAAGAACCTCGCTTTAGAATAAACCGTTTAAAGGGTAGTTCTCCGCTTGTACCCAAAATCGAAACTGACGATTAATGAGGGAGCCATGAAACTGCAATCAATCAAAATAACATTTCTGGCAATGATCGTGTCAGCAGCTTTATTGATAGCTTACCAACCCGGATTTGCCCAGCAGGGGGAATCCGCGGACTCAACATCCAAATCGAAGGAAAAAGCTGAGCCCCTGCCCGGGTTGGCCGAACTCGTGCACAAGGCCGCCAAGCTGGACGAGCGCTATTCCGATTTGCAGCGTCGGCTCCCCAGGGCATATAATCTCGAAAAAACCGAGGAGCAGCATGCCACAATAACTGACAAGCTTGAAAAACTAAAAGAACGAACCCGGAAACTCGAATCTACCGAAAACCCGAACTACCAGGATCTGGCCGAGCTTAAGTCATCCTTTCAGGCAGTTGCCCGAGACTCCATCGATTCGGTCGATTCCATCACCGAATCCATCAACCGGGTGGAAAACTGGCGCGCCGAGTGGCTCGGGGAGTTTGAACGATGGAACAAGTGGGAGAGCGCAATTTTAGAATCCGTCAAAATAAATACGGTAGCGGCCACATTTGCCCGGGCTCGGGGAATCGTAGAAAAGGCCCTCAACCTGATCTCCGAGACTCTTGAGCCCATGCTGATTGCCCAGGAAAAAGCTGAAAACCTGCGTTATGAAACCTATAAGCTCACTGCTGAAGTCGATACGCTGATACTGGCTGTGCGGGGCGACGTATTGG
This sequence comes from Desulfobacterales bacterium, assembly GCA_030066155.1. Classification (GTDB taxonomy): domain Bacteria; phylum Desulfobacterota; class Desulfobacteria; order Desulfobacterales; family JAFDCJ01; genus JAFDCJ01. The sequence goes on from JASJCE010000210.1 coordinate 5,947, forward strand.
GTAAAGCAACCCCCGTTATGTTTTCAGATTACTATATGTGGAATCTGCGCCGGGCCTGGCTGTACGAACTGGACCGCGGCCTCAGTATCTCATGGCCGGAAAAGCAGTTTTTTATCGATGAGGCATGGGTCATTGCACTTGAAGTAATACTGTCTCTGCTGATTGCAATCAGCTGCAAACGCCATCGCCGGAAGTTGCAGGAAACCGGGAAATGGAATTTCGTGGCCCGACGGCCCTATTCAGCCGGTTTGACGGTTGCCATTCCCATTCTGTCGGCCTTTCATGGACCGATTCCCGCCCTCTGGCGATTGCTGCTATGGCTGGTGGCCGGAACAGCCCTTTCGCGGCTGGCAACCGGCATTACGGCCGATGTCTGGAGTCGACGAATCATATACGGTATTACGGCGCTGACCATATTCAACCAGCTGTTGCTGGCAGTGGGCTTGCCGGTACCTTTTGTCCGGCTTTACGTTCTGATCGTAGCTGTGGGCGGTCTGCTGTTTTTTGGCTGGCGGATGGTGAGAAATATTCTGGACAAAGCAGGCACTCTGCGCCGCTGGCTGATCCGGCTGGCCGCGCTGGTATTTCTGGTGATTCTCATCGCCGAAGTAATCGGCCAGACCGTTTTTGCCTGGAGTCTGCTGGATGCATCAACCCGAACCATTCTTTTTCTGCTGATGGGATGGATCCTGATCAAATTGATTCGCGGCGGACTTGAACTGGCTGTGCGCAGTCCCCTGATAAAAAAAGTTCCCCTTGTGGCCAAAAACGCGACTGCCATTCTGCGTCACGCCATGACCCTGATCGCCCTTGTGATCTGGGGTTTTATCATAGCCAACGTTCTGGTGGACTGGCGTATTTTCAATATCCCGTCGGACGCCATTCAGGGGGTGCTGTCACTTGGATTCAAACTGGGGGAGCAGAAAGTGACCCTCGGGCTGATGCTGAGCGCTTTGGGCGTCCTGTATGGTGCGTTTATCATATCGTGGACGATTCAGGGGGTCTTGATGGAAGACGTATTTGCGCGGCGCGGTCTGGACCGGGGGGCCCGGATTTCCATCGGCAGACTGATCCACTATGCCCTGGTGCTGGTGGGATTCATTTTCGCTCTATCCGCTCTCGGATTTGATCTCAAAAATATCACCATTCTTGGCGGTGCCCTGGGCGTTGGCATCGGCTTCGGGTTGCAGACCATCGTCAATAATTTTGTCTGCGGCCTGATCATGCTGTTCGAACGACCGGTTAAGGTAGGCGATTCCATTGAATTAAACGGGCAGAATGGCAAAATAAAAAAAGTCGGCTTGCGTGCCACGGTTGTGCAAACCTATGACAATTCGGAAATCGTAGTCCCCAACAGCGACCTGATTACCAACCAGGTCACCAACTGGACCCTGGCAGAGCGCCGCATGCGCTTCAGGCTGCCGGTGGGCGTCGCCTACGGCTCGGATGTTCAACTGGTGATAGACACCCTGTTGCAGTGCGCTGCCGATAATGATCTGGTATTGAAATACCCGGCCCCCAAAGTGCTGTTCCGTAATTTCGGCGGTAGTTCCCTCGATTTCGAGCTGCGAGCCTGGGTGGCGGATTTCGATTCGCGTCTGCAAGCAATCAGTGATCTTCACCGAGAAATCGATCGCCGGTTCAGGGAGCTGAAGATTGAAATCCCCTTTCCTCAAACCGATCTGCACCTTCGCACTATAGATCAACCGGCAACAACGGCCCTGAACAATGGAACATCCAAACCGCTGCCGCCAGTATCCGCAGAATAACCTATAAACTAAGATTCTTTACGCCAATGGGTTTGTCCATCGCAGGGATTGAAAGCGACCAAAATCATTATCTGTAGAATAAAGACGGGCACCATGTTCTATAGCCAGTGCGGCAAGGTGGGCATCTGATGTTAAATTGGCGGCTGTTCCAAGAGGCGAGAGAAGTTCTTTGAATATAGACCAGTGTTGATGCGTTGGCACAACAGTAAGAGACGGCGATTGCCGGAGCCAATCATCGACAATTTCTATGGCAACTTCAGGTTTAAGTGGTTTCGGCATGATCCTACCGTTGGTAATAATCCGCAGAAAACCGAGTATAACGACCCAGGCAAAACCGAAAGGTTCATCGCTGGAAAGGGAATCCTCTATCCACCTCTTCGCTTTAGAATGATGTGGGGTGTCTTTGTTGATCGCATATATCAATAAATTTATATCGACGATTTTCATTTGCGTAATGAGAGCTTCCGGGCGATTTCTTCAGATTCCAAACGATCTGCAAGATCCAGCGCATGGTCGAGGTCTGCGCTAGGCGGATAACCAAGTGAATAAGATTTGCATTTGTAAGGCTTGGATGGAGTCTGATTATCGATTTGCTTAAGACCGACTCTGATAACTTTATTGACGACCTCTTTGAAAGGCGAACCCGTTTTATAAGCTTTTTCCCGCAGTTCTCTCACCAAATCGTCATCTATGGTCAAAGTTGTTCTCATAATAAGCATCATAGCATCCTAAATTAAATTGTCAAGGCATCAATTTTATAAGGTAGATGATGCTGAGATGTCTATGTCATTATCATTTGCATAGGAATTCATGATAAAATTCGATCGGCCGGACGGATTTTCCCTTGCGCCTCAACGTCTTTGCATGAGAATATTTGTGATCATAAAAAATTTGAATTTCATTTTGAAAAAATGTATAAACTGGTCTCCATTAACCAATTTAGCGGTCTCGTATTAAATCTAATTACCTGAATTTCGATTTCTTGACCTATTCAAATTCCGGCCAGTGAAAATTTATTCCATTATCAAAAACCTGGTTCTTTGAGCCAGGTCAGAGAAAATTGGCTGTACCGTAACTCGACATAGCGGAATGATGGAATAATGGAGTGTTGGCCTCCGGCTCGTAGAGAATGTGCTGCCTACGCCTCGGAGAGAATAATGGATTTAGCGGAATGAGATCTGATCTTATGATGATGGCACGGATCATAAACTAAAATCAGACCTTCATCCGTTTTGATTCCCAATATTCCATTATTCCAGCATTCCATCAATCCATCCGGAGTCCAAGGTAAACTCTACCCCTGTGAGTGGAACCAAAGCCGGGTCCTCTGGGCTCGGATCTTATTATAATAAATTCAATATCTTGTATGAATATATACCAGGGTGGCAGACTGTTTGGTCGAAGTAGCCCAGGCTATTTGCTGAAGGCGGTATGATATTATGACTTGAATTCATTTTTTGAAAATGGTATTGGCATGGTGCATTTTGAATCCCCGATTTTAAATCGATAGGACTTAAATGGATATCTTTCTGCAAATGATGGTCACCGGTACCGCCACGGGAGGCGTCTATGGATTAATCGCGCTGGGATTCGTTCTGATATTCAAAGCTACCGGCATTCTGAACCTGGCAACCGGTGCGTTCATGACTCTGGGGGCCTACATCTGCCTCACCGTGCTGGGAAAATTCGGTGCACCCTTCTGGCTGGCGTTCCTGTGCACAATGGGATTTGCTGTCGTGCTGGGAATTGTGTTGGAACGTATCATATTAAGGCCGTTGATCGGCGAGCCGATTATATCGGTCGTGATGGTCACCATTGGTCTGTCGAGCATCCTGCAGGGATTGACCCATATTATCTGGTCTCCGGATTACCGGTCATTTCCCGAAATCTTTCCGCCAGACCCCCTCGATCTGGGATTTGCAGTCATACCCTCCGGCCTTCTCTGGGGATTTATTTTCGCCGCCCTGGGAACCATCATTTTCATCCTCATTTTTAAACTGACGCGAACCGGTGTCGCCATGCGGGCGACTGCCAGTGATCAGCAAGCAGCCCTTTCCATGGGCATCAGCGTGCGTTGGATATTTGCCCTGTCCTGGAGTTACGGTGCCGTGGCAGCGGTTATCGGCGGGATCGTTATCGGCAACATCAGCGGGATCAGCATATATCTGGGTGATATCGGATTGAAAGTGTTGGCGGTCATCATCCTGGGTGGTTTGGACAGCATCGGCGGTGCGATTCTGGGCGGTCTGATTATCGGGATTCTGGAGAATCTGGCCGGACTCTATCTGGATCCGGTTTTTGGCGGCGGGGTGAAGGACGTCGCTCCATTCGTTATTCTGGTTTTGATCATCATGATTCGCCCATACGGTTTATTCGGCAAAAAAATTATTGAACGAGTCTGACTGGAAGTGGGAAGTGGGAAGTGGGAATGCTGAAAATTAGGGCATAGAGCAGAGAGCATCGGGCATAGCGTATCGGCAGAAGATCGAGAATTCAGAGTATGTTATGAAAAAAGTCTTCATCACGAAAACACGAAATTTTGAAATCAGGAAATCTATTTTGGTCCTTTTTTCGTGTTTTTGCCTGCCCAGTTAAACCTTCTTTTTTGTTTAATCGGGGTTCTTTCGTGCTTTCGTGATATTTTTTCTTTTTCGGTTCCGGCTTGTCCGGGTTGAGGAATTTAACGAGACCATGCGCTGCGGAGATTTCAAAGAGTCGTATTTAAAGGATGAGGAAATATTTCAGTCGGTATTTGTGAAATTCTGGCTGGGACTGTTTTTTATATTTCTGCTGATTATCCCCTTCGTGGCGGACGCCTATATCCTATATATTGTCAATCTGATCGGCTTTGCCGTCATCGGTGCCGTGGGTCTCAATCTGCTGACCGGTTTTACCGGGCAGATTTCCCTGGGGCACGCGGCTTTTGTGGGTGTTGGCGGTTATACCACGGCTGTTTTGATAACCAAGTTGAACTTTTCTTTTTGGCTGGCGTTGCCGTTCGCGGGTTTGGTGGCAGCGCTTGCCGGTCTGATCATCGGAATACCATCTTTGAGGGTCAAGGGCCTGTACCTGTGTATGGCCACTCTGGCGGCCCAGTTTATTTTCGAATTCATTTTCATCCACTGGGAATCCGTGACCCATGGCGTTCGCGGGATTAATGTCCCCGCTCCCTCATTCTTCGGTTTTGCACTGAATACCGAGCAGCGTTTTTATTATTTGACCCTGGTCGTCGTCATTTTAGCGGTAACATTTGCCCGCAACCTGGTGCGCAGCCGGGTCGGTCGGGCATTTGTCGCCATTCGCGACCGCGATCTGGCGGCGGAGATAATCGGTATCAGCCTGTTTCGGTACAAGTTGACGGCATTTGCGATCTCATCGTTCTATGCCGGTGTGGCCGGTGCCTTGTGGGTCAGCTTCATGCGGATCGTCACGCCCGACCATTTTCCATTTCATTTGTCCATTCAATACCTCGCAATGGTCATTGTAGGTGGCTTGGGCAGTATACTGGGATCCATATTCGGTGCGGTTTTCATGATCGTGACCCCTGAGATATTGAACGTGTTATCGAGCGCGCTCAACGAAACGATACCCGGCATGGGGCAGCTGTTTATCCCCATGAAAGAGGTCGTATTCGGGGGATTGATTGTGTTGTTTCTGATTTTCGAACCCCTGGGGCTGGCCGAAATATGGCGCCGAATCAAAGCCTTTTTTCTGCTGTGGCCGTTTTCATACTAATTTATCCGCCCCTAAAAGATAGATTTCTTGGGCTCGGGAGTTGAGAATATATACCAGAGATCATTTCGATAACACGGTCGGCGGATAAATTAATTTATGCTTCGCATATTTTTTAATTAGAATTTTTTGTATTTTATCAGCTCTAATT
>JASJCE010000211.1 GCA_030066155.1 Desulfobacterales bacterium
GGCCAAACCATTGCAATGGCTTGAGGCCGTATATTCAGCATCAAAAACTCCCTCCACTATTTTCCAGCCCGCCTCCAGCACGAACGGGAGGCTCCAGCCGAAATTAACGAAAATCAAGCCCTTATTGTTGCCAGCATAGCCCGCGGAAGACAGCGGCTGAAGTGTGGTACGTAATTTTATTTAGAGTTAAAACTATTATAAATTATATATTTTTAAAAAAGCCATTTTTTTATTGACAATATTTAGTGCGCAAAGTATATGGTTTGATAATTATATCACTGTAAATATTATAAATAAGTAATATAGAACTGATATAACAGCGTAAAATTTATTAGCGTTAATATATTTATGATAGGAAATAATCTACGATGCATGAAATGGCAGCGCCCAAGGATCAGAGATCAGAGCCGATTGAAAATCAGGTGTTGGTGGCTTTGCGCCGAATCATCCGATCGATCGATATGCATTCGCGTACATTATCGAAATTTTACGGGCTGACGGGACCCCAGCTGATCGTTTTGCAGGAACTGTCCAAGAACGATGAAATCACGCCCGGCAGCCTTGCCAAGGCCATCAGCCTCAGCCAGGCGACAGTAACCGGTATTCTGGATCGGTTGGAAAAGCGTGATCTCATCAAACGGCGGCGCAGCAAAACCGATCGGCGCCGGGTATGGGTCAGCACAACGGCTCAAGCGGATCACATGCTCAATACCGGACCGCCGATCATGCAGGTCTCCTTTATTGAGGCATTCAAGCGTCTTCAGGACTGGGAGCAGACCATGATCCTGAGTTCCCTGCAGCATCTGGTAGCGCTGATGAATGCAGAGACTGTCGATGCGGCTCCCATACTGGCAACCGATGCCTCCTTGTCCGCATCAGATGAATCCCAGCCGCTTTGGCCGACGAATCCGGCGACGGAATAGAACAATGGAAAATATTGTCGTTGAAGGGCTGTATAAAATTTTTGGCCCACATCCCGAAAAAGCGTTGGAAATGGTTAGGGCGGGTCACAGCAAAGATGAAATTATGGAGAAAACCCGCCACGGCGTGGGCGTTGTTGATGCCAACTTTGTTGTGCATGCCGGTGAAATTCTTGTCGTGATGGGACTTTCCGGCAGCGGCAAATCGACGCTGGTGCGTTGCATTAACCGCTTGATCGAGCCCACAGCCGGCAAGGTGATTGTCAACGGAGAAGACGTGACCCGGATCGGGAAAAAGGATTTGCGGCATTTTCGGCAAAAACATTTCGGAATGGTGTTTCAAAACTTTGCCCTTTTCCCGCACCGCAGCGTGGTTCGTAATGTCGAATACGGTCTCGAGGTTCAGGGGGTAAATGCCGCTGAACGCCGCGAGTCCGCCATGAAGGCACTGGCGCAGGTGGGGCTCAAAGGCTGGGAGGATAGCATGCCCGACCAGCTTTCGGGGGGTATGCAGCAGCGGGTCGGTTTGGCTCGTGCTCTGGCGCTTGACGCCGACATTATGCTCATGGACGAGGCCTTCAGTGCGCTGGATCCGTTGATCCGGCGCGATATGCAGGATGAATTGCTCGATCTGCAGGAAAAGGTGCAAAAGACCATCGTTTTCATCAGCCACGATCTGGATGAGGCCATCAAAATCGGCGATCGGATCGTTCTCATGAAAGACGGCCGACTCGTGCAGCAGGGCACCGCCGAGGAGATCCTCACGAATCCCGCCAATGACTATGTGGCCCGCTTTGTCGAAGGGGTTGACATGAGCAAAGTCGTTACCGCTGAAACGGTAATGAAAAAATCCGAAACCATTGCCTATCTCAATACGGACGGACCCAAGGCGGCCCTGCGCAAAATGGGAAAAGCCGGTATTTCCTCAATTTTCGTTCGCGAAAGCGGCAAAGTCAAAGGCATAGTTACCGCCAGAACCTGCCGTGCGGCGGCCGATCGGGGTGAAAAGATGTTGCACGGAATTCTGGACACCAGTATTCATATGGTGAGCCCAGACACGCCGGCCAACGATCTGTTTCCCCTGCTGGCCGAAAGCTCCCACCCGATTGCGGTGGTTACCGATGACGGCCACCTCAAAGGTGTGATCGTGGCCGGATTGCTGCTGGCCAAGCTGTCGGAAGTCGCCAATCCTGAAAATAACAACTACCCTGACGCCGACGGTTGATGGTCGGCTGAGATCGGCATGTTGCGAGGTAACCAAGATTATGAAGTTTCCCGAAAACATTGACATCCCTCTGGACACATGGGTGGACGGTGCCATGGACTGGGTATTGAACACCTTCAGCGGATTTTTCGATATGCTGGGCACAGTTATCCTCTATTTCATGCTGTATATCGAAAAGTTTTTTCTCTGGCTGCCGTGGCCGATTCTGGTTTTCGGTGTCGGCATCCTCGCCTGGCGGGTTCTGGGCTCCTGGTTGATGGGACTCGGTATGGCCGGGATGCTGTTTTTCATTGGCGCCCTGGGATTGTGGGAACTCGGCATGATGACGCTGTCTCTCGTGGTCGCTTCGGTGATTATCTCCCTGGCTATCGGCATCCCGCTGGGCATCGCCATCGCCAGCAGCGACCGCCTGGAAGCATTTATCAAGCCCCTGCTGGACGGGATGCAGACAATGCCCAGCTTCGTCTACCTGATCCCGGCCCTGATGCTCTTCGGCCTGGGTAAAGTCCCGGCCCTGTTTGCGACCATTATTTACGCGGTGCCGCCGGTCATCCGTCTGACCAACGTCGGCATTCGGGAGGTGTCCGCCAGCGTAATCGAAGCGGCGCACGCCTTCGGTTCGAGCTACTGGCAGATCCTGTTCAAGGTCCAGCTTCCGCTGGCCCGTCCGACCATTCTGGTAGGCGTCAATCAGACCACCATGATGGCCCTGGCCATGGTGGTTATCGCCTCGATGATCGGGGCCAAGGGGCTTGGGCTGGAAGTGCTGCTGGCAATCAACCGGATCGAGGTGGGGCGCGGCTTCGAAGCCGGTCTGTGTATCGTGTTCATGGCGATTATCATTGACCGCATTTCGTTCGCCATGGCTTCAAAGAAAAAGCAGTGATGCGAAATCTTGAATCTGCGTCATTGCAAACCCCAAGAAAGGAGTGAATATCATGAAACAGATAATGCGTTTGTTTTCTCATGTACTAGTGGGACTGGCAGCTATTTTATTGATTGGCGGTACGGCTCCGGCCGGCGCCAAGGAAACCATCATCTTCGCTGATTTCGGTTGGGACAGTGCCCAGGTTCACAACCGAATCGCCGGATTCATCATTGAAAAGGGCCTGGGATATCCCATCAAGTTTGTCCAGGGCGAAACCATCATGCTCAACACGGCCCTGATTCAGGCCAAGGGCGGTGAAGCGCCCAATGTAAACATGGAGACCTGGACCGAAAACTGGCAGGAGCTCTACGATGAGGGGCTGGCCAAGGGCAAAGATCCCGACACCAATCAGGGTTTTGTTGAACTGGGGGCGAATTTCCCCAACAGCGTCCAGGGCTGGTACGTGCCGCGTTACGTGGTCGAGGGCGACCTTAAGAGAGGTATTGAGCCGATGGCGCCGGATCTAAAATCCGTATCAGATCTGCCTAAATACTGGAAACTGTTTAAGGACCCGGAAGACCCGACCAAGGGCCGCTTCCACAGCTGCATTCCGGGCTGGTCCTGTGCCCTGGTCAACGAAGACAAGTTCAAGGCCTACGGCATCGAGGAGTATTACAATATCATGCAGCCCGGCTCCGGCCCGGCCCTGGCAGCGTCGATGGAAACCGCCTACAAGCGCGGCAAACCGTGGCTCGGCTACTACTGGGCGCCAACCTGGGTTTTGGGAAAGCTGGACATGGTGCAGCTCGAGGAGCCCAAGTTCGACCAGAATATTTGGGAAACGACCAAGGCCTGCGAATACCCCGCGGTGAAGTGCGACATCATCGTCCACAAAAGCCTACCCCAAAAGGCCCCCGACGTGGTCGAGTTTCTGAAAAAGTATGGAACCACTCTGGAAATCAACAACAAGTTTCTGGCCTACATGCGGGACAACAAGGCGAGTACCGATGAAGCGGCGGCCTGGTTTCTGAAAAACTACGAAGATCTCTGGACCGGATGGGTGTCGGCCGATGTGGCGGCCAAGGTAAAGACGACCATAAAGTAGGGGCTAAACCGCAAAGCGGGATTTTTTATCCAGAATAGAAATCCTGGTCCTCAGGGCCAGGTCAGAGATAGTCGGCTGTGCCGTGCATGAATGCATTGGAATAATGGAGTACTGGAATGTTGGAGTGATGGGATTAGCAGAATGATGTCTGATCTTATGATGATTGCGGAAATCAGAGATTAAAATCAGACCATCATCCGTTTTTGATACCCAATATTCCATTGTTCCACAATTCCATCATTCCACACGCTATCTAAAGTAAACTGCACCCCTCTGGGGTGAAATCAAAGCCGGGTCCTCAGGGCCCGGATCTTTACTCACGAAAACACGAAATCTCTAACCGTGTTTATTCTTGATTTCTACGAAACCGAAAAACAGCGATTTCTTGAAAACTGCACTCAGTGCGGACTTTGTGCCGAAGAGTGCCCGATTTTAAGGTTTACGGCGATCTCGGGGATTTCCCCTCAGGATATCCAGGCAGGCGTATTTGAGTTCATGGAAAGCGGGAGTCTCAACCGACGGGCCTATACCAAGGCCTTTGCCTGCATGGAATGTTTCAAATGCACAGCTGACATGTGTCCCGAAGACCTTAACCCAATGCTGGTCAACGAACTTATCAAACACGAATACATATCCAGGGGAACGGCAAGGAGGGCATACGGCAATACCATGAACCCCGACAGTATTCACCGGATTCTGGCCAGCGTCCAGGTGCCGGCCGTGGACTACCGGCGAATCACCGAGATCGGTCATAAACAGGATGTCCGCTATGTTTTCTTTCCCGGCTGCAACGTTTACTTTCAGCCGGAGAAAATACTAAATGCATTGGACATCATGGATGCGATCGGTGATGATTACGTTTTGCTTCCTGGATTGAAAAACTGTTGTGGTGACAGCTTCTTCTTTTTGGGGGATATCGATGAAGGGGGGCAGCAGGCCGATCTACTGGTGGCCGCAATAGCTGATTTCAATCCGGAAGCTGTCGTGTTGTGGTGTCCAACCTGCCTTTGTCGTTTTGCCGAAAGCATCGCACCCACCCGGGACGTTCCCTTTCAGGTTTTGTCCTTTCCGCAGTATCTGGCCAAAAGCATGAACAAACTGGAGCTTTCCAATGCAGCCGCCGGAACCGTTACTTTGCACGAGCCCTGCAAGTCGGCCTACCTGGGTCTAGATCGCGAAGGTCCCCGGGAGGTGTTGCGACAATTGCCGGGAGTGACACTTCGAGAAATGACGCATCGTGGCCGGGAAACGGTTTGCTGCGGCAGCGGAGCTATCTGCTGGTTTCCTGAAGGTTGCGCCCGGCTTCGCAAAGAACGCCTTGAAGAAGCCAGCCAGACTGGTGCAGATCGATTGGTGACGGTCTGTCACTTCTGCAACCAGACCTTTGCAGCCGAAGAACCACAATATAATTTCATGGTCACGAATTATATTAATCTCGTTGCAGAGGCCATGGGTATCCGGCGCGAAGATAAATTCAAGAAATATACACGTTGGGGAAATCTGGATCAGATTATAAAAGATGCCAATCAGAATATTGCCGAATCGCCGTTTGAGAGGGACCTTATTATCGAAACGTTGCAGACCGTTTTTGCCAGATAAGTGGGAAAGATCAAGCCGATTTGGGTTACCCGACCTCTGCTCATATTTTCGCCGGAATAAAAACGAACGTCCCGGTCGGAAGACGGCTGAAATCTTTTATTTGGTTACCGCTCACCAGCTTTTTGGAGGGCAGATAATAGATGGTTTTTGGATCCTTATACCTGAAACCCGCAATGCGAAAGGCCGTCTGATCTTTGCTCAGCCCATACGGTCCTTTGTAGCCGATAATCATTCTGGTTTTAGCCGGGAGATCGTCCCAGTCCCTGATCTTCGAGCCGGGCATTATTCGACCCGAAGGCAAAAAATAGATCGTGGTTTTGCGATTATACGCTTTGCCGGCATGAGACCATGCCGTGATCCCGCCTGTTATGATCTTAACGGCGCTGTCGACCTTTAGCAATTCGACATTGTTTTCCTGACCCAACAGTACCACTGTCTTTGGCGGAATGCGGCTCCAGCCGACTTTTTCTGCAATTTGATCACCGGTGTACAGTCGGCCGTTCGGGAACTTGTAGACCGTAGCCACGCTGTTGTAATCTTCTCCGGCAATTGCCCAGGCCGTATTGCGTTTCGAAATGACATTCGCCTCGTCGGGTGGCGTATAAATTTGGCGCCGGCCGTAAAACACGGCAGACAGTTGGGCATCGGCCGTGAGACGACCCGATCGGACGTCCGGGTCATAGTGCCAGGTAGGGCCCAAACCAGCGTTGGCGCGTATAAAATTTTTGGCACAGCGCTTGCGGCCGCGGTGATTTTTTCTGAACCACCGGTTCGGCAGTCCGTAGGCAACCTGGCTGTGAGTCAGGACGGCACGATCATTAAGGCCATATACACCCTGCAGGATGTCAATCAAGATGCCCACGGCACGATACTGTTTCGGCGTAATGGGCGCGTAATGATAACCCACCAGCTCGATGCCAATCGAGATGTTGCTGATATTCCGCTCTGCATTCCACATGCTGCGGCCGGCGTGATCAGCCACATACTTCTTATCCAAAATGCGATAGGTACGACCATTGCGTGCAATTACATAGTGGGTATGACCGCCGTTGGTGCGTCGGCCGTTGCGCAGCCGTTTTCCTTTTGAGACGACTCTCAGCGATGTACGGAGTCCGAGCTCCGTCGTGTGGACAATAATGTATTTTGTTTTCTGGCGTTTGACTTTCTGAAACCGGGGGTTTAACCGTGACCGGTAGTCCACAATGGAATGCTGATAGCGTTGACGTTCCGCCCGGGTATTAGCGGTTGATAAAGAGGGGAAAAGTAAAAGAAAGCCAATGCAAAAAGAAACAATAGTGACGATACGTGGCGGGATTCCCTTTCCCCCCGAATTCAAGGCGCTTCCTCCATCCATTCGTACCATTCTTCCAATTCGGAGGTGCTCATGTCGTCCCAGGTTTGACAATCAGCCACATCCATCACATCACCGATTAAAATCGATTCCAGCTCATTTCTGTCTTCACTAAAAACCGGCCCTTCTTTCCGAATTTCATTCTGATACCGGAAATAAGCAATTCCGGGTTCACAGCCGGCCTCTATCATTTCCAACTGGTCCTCCGATGAGTCCATAAAATCTGACGAATCTTCATCCATGTCCGGTATTTCATCATATTCATTTTCCGAGACGTAAAAGGGGCCGTCAATGTATACTTCCTCAACGTCAAGACAATATCCACCCTCACCGGAAATAACCCGGATAATGCCATCGCCCTGAAAATCACTTTCCGGCACCAGCCTCGGCTCCTGGATTGCCTTAAGCACTTTAAACATCTGCTTTCTACCAATTGCCATCTGAGGTTACCTCGGGTGCCGAACCTCTGCTATATAGTTGCATGGTGCCGTATTTCTTTTTGTGGTTCACTGGATTCGAACATTAAAAGGTAATCATATCGAACTTCACCTTAATCTTACATTTGAAGCCATTTAGATTCAAGTTTAGCAGTTGTCGGTATATTGTCAAATCGGTATATGTATCGGTTTATGTATCTGATCAGTCGGATCCAGCCAAACTCTATCTTCCGACGGATGGGATTGCGAAATGGGGATATCATTACGGCCGTGGGCGGCAGAACCATTTCGTCGCCAAACGAGGCGCTGGAGATCTGAAGAAGCTTGTCAACCGGGGGGGAAACATCCCTAGAATTTAAAAGACGGGGCCGCAAGCGGATTATTGATTACCGCATCCGGTGATGTTATTGCCTGAATTTTCCTGATGCCGAAATCAAATTCCCACAGAATTCCAGCGATCATTCGAAAGAAAAGATTGAATTTTAGCGAGGCCCTTGTCTGCAAGATAAAATTTATTTTTGTCAGCTGTAAAGGTGATTAGCCCTCGCGTGCTCAATTTACTCAGTTGGCTTTCGATATAGTCGTAGTCCAACTCTGAGTAGCCTTTGTATAGCATCGAGGTGCGGTAAGGTCCGCCGGTGCCCTTCTCCTTCCATTTTTTGGCCAACAATAACAATATACGATTATCTACGACTTTTGATTCCATTGAGTTAAAAACACCTCCGATAATTGTGTTTGATTTTTTAAACTAACCTGTTAATATTTATAAAAATTATAAATAAATGGGCCGGACCGCCATAGCTCGCTTCATCTGTGGTTCGCTTAGCGACACCTAGCAAGCTCTTTCAATCGAAAGACTTAATTGTCGTACAAAGAACATAACACGCAAAATGGCATCGGTATATACGGTGAATTATGTATATTCAAATACATACTTATTTACTCGAATTTAATCAAAAACACAGGGAGCAATTTTTAGTTGAAGAGCAAAATCGTTATTGCTGAAGACCAGACGATCGTCCGCCAGGGATTGCGCTCGCTTCTGGAATCCGAGGAAAATATCGAGGTCGTCGCTGAAGCCGGGGACGGCATTGAAACCCTCAAGTGTGTTGAGCAGCATTTGCCGGATCTGGTTCTGTTGGATCTGGCGATGCCGAGAATGAGCGGCTTGTCGGCAATCAAGGATATTAAAGAACGCTTTAAAAATACAAAAATACTGGTTCTGACGTTTCACTCGTCCGAAGAGTACATACTGGAGGCATTCGGGAGCGGCGCCGATGGATACTGCTTGAAAAATGACACTCACACGGAGCTTTTGACGGCAATCAAAAATCTGCTCGCCGGGAAGTCTTATATCAGCCCGTCCGTTTCGGCACAGGTATTAGAAGGGTATCTCGCGGGACGGCAAAGGCTAAAAAAGGAGACATCCTGGGAAAGTCTGACGAAACGCGAAAAAGAGGTGCTCAAATTGGTAGGCGAGGGCTATTCGAGTGTTGAAATCGGAAAAATTCTCAATATCAGTCCTAAAACCGCCGACAAACATCGTTCCAACATTATGAACAAATTAAATTTACACAGTGCACCGGCCTTGACGGCCTATGCTATCGAGAAGGGGCTGGTCACTTCCTGATACGAACATTCAGCAGGGCCAGGTAACCCGTATTGTAGTTCCCTGGCCGGTTGCTGATTCGATCTCAAGCGAACCACCGAATATAACCGTTCGTTCTCTGATACTTTCCAGCCCAATGCCCCGCCTGCGAAGCTCCACCGTATGCATTTCGGCCAAATCGAAGCCTTGACCGTTATCTTTGACAACCAGCTCAATCTCATTGCCAAGCAGACCCAGCGATACCTCAACCCGGTCGGCCCGGCTGTGTTTGGCCACGTTGTTCAGGGCTTCCTGCAGAATTCTGTAGATGAGGATCTTTAACGGATCATGAACCCGATTTTCCGGCACGTCAAAGTACGTTTCAATGGCAATCGTATTGTAGACCTCCCTAAATTCCCGACATAAACTGCGCAGCGCCGCATTGAGCCCCAAATCATCCAGAATCGCCGGGTGCAGGTTACGGTAAATTCTCTGGGTTTCACCGATCGTGTCATGCACAATCGCAAGTATATCTTCTAAGGAACTTCTGATCGAATCTCCTTCGTGGTGAAGCTCGTTGATTATTTTTTCGATACTGTATTTGATGGCGGTCAACTTGCCGCCGATACCGTCATGAAGTTCCTGGGCAACAAACTTCCGCTCCGATTCCTGTCGATCGACAAGTCGCGACGAGAGTGTCCGCATGGCTTGTTCGGCACTCTTCTGAGCGGTGATGTCCGCAACCGACATCAGATAACCGATCGGCTGCCCGCTGTTGTCCCTCAGTTCAGTACCGGTAACCAGCCCCCAGAATTGTTGACCGTCTTTCCGCACAAACACTAATTCAATTCCATCCGATGACAGAATGTCGCCGGCAAGCCGGTCAAAACCACCGTCAGGAGCATCAATCCCATATTGGGGCCAGTAAAAAAAAGGGTAGGCGGAATCCAACAGCTCATTTTCATTCCATCCGACCATTTCGCAAAAACCATGATTGACATAAATCTGCCGACCATGCAGATCGAGTCCGAATAGACCGGATGGAATCGACTCCTCGATCGTCTTGCGGAACAGGTGTTCCGCTATCAGGGCTTGCTCTATGGGTTGCGTTTCGGCATCTTCCTGGTCCAGCACCTCAACCGCCATTTCGGGCTCTGCGACTTTGTCGGCCAGTCCCTCCTGTTTTTCCAGAGATTTTTTTAGACTCCTTTTCGCCTGGCTGTAGGTTACGATCATCTTTTCGAGTTCACGAACCTTTTGCTCAAGCTGATTATACGTCGGTTTCGGGTCCAATGTTCTGCTCCAAAAATTCAAGTTTCCGGTATTGCTCGATAAATGCAATCGCTATCCGCATGCATACTGCGTGTCGGTATAGCTAAAAATCCGGTATTTATCAACCTACCAGCGTCAGGAGACTGGAGAGAAAATGAAAGATCCCATGGATCACTCCAAAATCAAAAACGCCGGACTCCACGACTATTTCAGGTAAATTACCGGCCCGGAGGCGTATTGGTCAGCGACTGTGATTTGGGGGCTGCAGCGGGTAAGGGCCTGGGTGACTTTTTCGTAGGCTTTTTGGGGAGTGTTGTTGTTCTCGCTCAGGTGCGCCAGGATGACGTGCTGCAGGTTCTCATGCTGCAGTTCCTGGAGCAGTTTTTTGGAGTCGCTATTGGACAGGTGGCCGACCCGGCTGCGGATCCGCTGTTTTAGGGGCCAGGGGTAGGGGCCGTCTTCCAGCATTTGCCGATCATGGTTGGCCTCCAGTACAAGCAGGGCGCATCGCTTTAAATGCTCCTTAACCATGGCTGTTGGGATACCCAGGTCGGTAGCAACTGCTATGGTCGTACCATTCCGGCTGATGGTAAATCCGGCTGGATCCTCAGCATCATGGGAGATGGAAAACGGATGAATTTTCAAATCGCCGATGTTGAACGGTGTGCCGCACTCGAACCTTTGGACTTGGTGTAAATTTCCAAGGCCATCGGCAGCGGATTTGGTTTTCTCATTGATATAGACCGGCAGCTTATAACGGCGTGACAGGATGCCGGCTCCTTTAACATGATCATTGTGCTCATGGCTGACGATGATGGCATCCAGATCATCCGCCGACAGATTGCGGGCCGCCAGCCGACGCTGGAGTTCAATACCGGACAGGCCGGCATCGATCAAGACAGAGGTCCGTCCATCGGAAATATAGATCGCGTTGCCCTTGCTGCCGCTGGCAAGCACACAAACAGCTAGATTGAAATCGGGGGGTGTTGGAATTTGTTCAGAGTCCATTTCTATTTTAGTTATACCTGTTAATTAAATATCAACGTGAATGGTATAAGGTATAGGGTGTAGGGTATAAGGTATAACCCTAAATGAGCGAAAAGCACTTTCATTTAGGAGTTATCGGTTATTTGTTAATCGTTATTAGAATAGGCTGAGCCCCTGATCTTATAATTCTGCCACCAGGGAGTTATAAAAACAGATTTCATTCCTTTT
>JASJCE010000212.1 GCA_030066155.1 Desulfobacterales bacterium
AGCCTGACGCTGACGTTTATCGTCACCGCTCACATGATGCGCCAAACGCGGGCAGCCATCATCAATGTTCTGGCCAGCTCGTACATCGAGATGGCCCATTTAAAAGGTTTAAAGCGCTTGCGGGTCATCGTCGTGCATGCATTTCCCAACGCGCTGTCGCCGGTCATTAACGTGATCGCCATTAATCTGGCCTATCTGGTGGTCGGGGTGGTGATCGTTGAGGTGGTATTTGTCTACCCAGGATTGGGGCAGCTGCTGGTGGACTCCGTGTCGTCACGTGACATCCCGGTGGTTCAAGCCAGCGGTCTTATATTTGCCGCCGTCTATGTCTCGCTCAATCTTTTGGCCGATATACTGTCAATTCTCAGCAACCCCAGGATGCTGCATCCAAAATCAAGATAAGGAGAATAATTCGGATGGCGTTTCTAAAATTACTGCGACACTCCCCACTAAGCGCCCGTATCGGCCTGGCAATGGTACTAATTAATGTCTTGGCAGCCATATTTGCTCCGATCATCGCCCCTTACGGGGAAACGGAAATTGTCAGCGACGTCTGGATGCCTTCAAGCAGCGAAAATTTTCTTGGAACCGATCATTTAGGTCGCGACCTGTTCACGCGCCTGATTTACGGCGCCCGCAATACCATACTCATCGCGTTTGTCACTACCATGCTTTCATTTATTATCGGCTCGGTTTTAGGGTTTTTTGCGGCAACCCTCGGTGGCTGGACCGAGCTGAGTCTGAGCCGCGTTATCGATATTTTAATGGCTTTTCCCACACTAATTTTCGCTTTGATCGCACTGTCTGTGGTCGGGACGTCAATTCCCGCTTTAATATTGGTAATTGCAATATTGGATTCCACGCGGGTGTATCGCCTGTCGCGGGCCGTCGCCATGGATATTGTGGTTATGGAGTTCGTGGAGGCGGCCCGGCTGCGCGGTGAAAAAATCTGGTGGGTCATGCGCAAAGAAATCCTGCCCAATGCCATGCCGCCGCTGGTTGCGGAATTCGGCCTGCGTTTCTGTTTCGTGTTTTTGTTCATCGCCGCTCTGAGCTTTTTAGGTCTGGGCATCCAACCGCCCACAGCGGATTGGGGCGGCATGGTCAAAGAGAATGCCGGGGCGATCACCTTCGGCATCCTCACGCCGCTATGGCCTGCCGGAGCCATCGCGTTTCTGACGGTGGGCGTGAATTTAATTGTTGACTGGTTTTTGAAAATCGCCAGCGGACTGAAGGATTGACGAATGTCGAATGACGATTGACGAATGTCAAATTATGGATGTCGCTTCGCTCCGTCAATTAAAATTTATCCAAATAAAATTAAGTTTCGCGGAGGTTGGGAACGAAGGTATCAATTAAATTATGGCATAACGATTTTTAATAAAATCGAGAGAATTCATTAATTCGTCATTCGACAATCGCCCTTCGACATTTGGATTGTTCGACAATCCCCCTTCGACATTTGGATTGTTCGTCAATCGACATTCGACATTCCTAGGGTTCGACATTTCCAAAGGAGTTGCCAATGGCCCGTCTACTTGAAATGAAAAAAATAGAGATCGAAGGCTACAGTTCAGAGGAAGAGAAATGGCTGCCGATCATCAAAGGTCTTGATCTGACACTGGAAAGAGGTGAAGTCATCGGTCTGATCGGAGAATCCGGCGCCGGGAAATCGACCCTCGGGCTCGCGTCCATGTGCTACACCCGCGGGGGCTGCCGAATCACCTCCGGTTCGATTGTTTTCGACGGCATGGAACTGTTCGGCGCACCGGAAGAAACATTGAGAAAAATCAGGGGTGTACGTATCTCCTATGTCGCCCAAAGTGCCGCGGCCTCATTTAATCCGGCGCATCGCCTCATCAACCAGTATGCGGAAGCGCCGATTCGGCATAGTCTGATGAATTTTAGCCAGGCGGAAGAAAAAGCCGTGGACATTTACCGGCGTCTGCTGCTGCCGGACCCTGAAGGAATCGGTTACCGCTATCCCCACCAGGTCTCCGGCGGACAGCTGCAGCGCGCCATGGTGGCCATGGCGATGGCCTGCACACCGGATCTCATCATCTTTGATGAACCGACGACAGCGCTGGATGTTACAACGCAGATCGAAGTTCTGGCCGCCATCAAGAAAATAACCCGGGAATTTAACACAGCTGCCATTTATATTACCCACGATCTGGCCGTTGTGGCTCAAATAGCCGACCGCATTATGGTACTGAGATACGGTGATCTGGTCGAAGAAAATAAGGCCAGAGAACTGATGGCCAACCCCAAAGAGGAATACACCCGAGCATTGCTTTCGGTCCGCACACTCAGGGAAGACCGGGATCTGTCTGCCACGGAGCATGATATTGTCCTGGAGGTTGAAAACGTGTCGGCCAGTTACACTGGAAAGGAAACCGAAAAGGTGCTCGAAGATATTGACCTTAAAATCCGACGCGGCCGGACGGTGGCATTGGTCGGCGAATCCGGCAGCGGCAAAAGCACTCTGGCACGGGTGATAACCGGTCTGCTGCCGCCGCTTGACGGCCGGGTTATCTATGGCGACAAGGAACTGCCGCCGGCCTTAAAATCACGCAAACTTGAAACGCTCAGGATCATGCAGATGATTTATCAGATGCCGGACACAGCCCTCAATCCCAGACAGCGGGTCAGAGATGTCATCGGGCGTCCGCTCACATTTTACTTTGGCATGAAGGGCAAAGAAAAGAACGACCGGATCAAAGAATTGCTGAAAATGATCGAATTATCGCCAAAGAAATACATCGATCGGTATCCCGGGGAACTTTCAGGCGGTGAAAAGCAAAGGGTCTGCATTGCCCGCGCCCTGGCGGCCAAGCCCGAGATGATTATCTGTGATGAAGTGACCTCGGCCCTGGATCAATTGGTGGCCGAAGAGATTCTGAAACTGTTGCAGGACCTGCAAAACGAGTTGTACGTATCGTATCTTTTTATCACTCACGATCTGGCAACGGTAAAGGCCATATCCGACGAGATTGTCGTCATGCTGCAGGGTAGAATTGTCGAACAGGGCGTGAAGAAAGATGTTCTTTCGCCGCCTCACCATGACTATACCGACCTTTTGCTCTCATCAGTACCGGAAATGGACCCGGATTGGCTCGACGGCGTACTGGCGGAACGAAAACGCAAGGGGGTCAAATCGGCCGATTTTGTACAGTCGTAAATGTGATCATGCGTGGGAGGTATATATGAAGTTTTTGGTATGCTATGATGAGACAACTGCAGCCCAAAAAGCGCTGAGGGTGGCCCAAGAGCACGCTAAAATCTGGAAAGCGGAGTTGGAGGTGGTCAACGCGATTACCCGGGTAGAACCGCTAAAACACGCTAAAGTCAAAAAAATGGAAGAAAAAATTGAAAAGGAGGTTAAGGAAATTTTAGCTGAAGGCGATACGCCATATGAGGTACAATTGCTGCTAACCGACCTGACCCCCGGGGAGCAACTGGTAAAATATGCCGAAGATCAGGAGATGGATCAAATATTTATAGGTATCGTCAAAACATCCAAAGTTGGAAAATTTTTCTTCGGCTCTACTGCCCAGTACGTCATTCTGCATGCACCTTGCCCGGTGGTTACAATTCAATAACGGTCTTGTTTTTGTGCATTTCTTAATTTCCGTTCTCTCTCCTCACCCAACAGAGTGGTTTTCCGCTGAATTGGTTATCTCAATTATATCAAGACCGACGCCATTTGGAATTCCAGCCCCGCCGCCAATTTTTTTCTGAATCCGGTAAATGGTCTGTGAAAAATTTATCGGCTGTGGCAAAATCACAGAATGAATGATATTAAGTAACTAATTGATATCGTGCATGTTTTTTACTTGACCAGGCCGGCTCGATGCGCTAACTGACGTATGCAGCGCTTGTCTTAACAGCTATTAGAAGATCAGTTAGATCAGGTATTCCTTCATTTACTGGGTCTGTTTTTGCATAGCAAAATCCAACGGAATTCAATCGAAATCATCTTTGACGGAAGAGGAATGCGAAATGTCCCTACTTTTTAAAGATCAGGCAAGCACACGGGGTGCGATTAACGAAACATCGGTAACTCCTTTCGAAAAAGCCTACCTTAAATCACCTAATTTGGATCTCGGCCTCGAATTTTTCGACGGCGAATGCATGGTGCATGTTGCAAATCAACCGGGTCTTCGCAGAAAAGCCTATGAACTGATGCATGATCTATATGCTGAAATAGGTTACACCCGCAAAAAAGCCGATGGATTATGGTTATCGATTCATGACGCTTTGCCCGAAACAACAACTTTTGTGGCAGCGAACCGGGAAGGCGGCATCGAAGGCACTGTGACCATCGTTTTTGACTCGCCAATCGGATTGCCGGCGGATGAACTCTACAAAAAAGAAATTGATGAAATTCGCAAAGGCGACACACAACTTTGTGAAATTAAATCACTGGGTCTAAAAAATAAAGGCAAGAATTCACTCAAGTATCTGGCAGCTCTGTTCTTCTGCGCATTTTTGCACTCCTGGCAAAGTGACAATTCGAATACATTAGTCATTACCGTTCATTCACGCTCTGAAAGCTTTTACTGCAAACGGATTTGTTTCGAGAAGACCGGCCCGGAGCGAAACTATGCCAAATTTAATTGGATTCCGGCGGTTCTTTTGAGTATACCCTTAAACAAATTAGACGGTTTGCGACGCAAAAAGCGTGTTTTCCCTTTTTATCTTTTTGATTTTGCAGATCAGAAAGAGCTCGACCTGGCCAAGCAAATTAAGAATGGAATCCGTCCGCTTTCAGATGAAGAGTTTTTTACTTTTTTTGTCGATAAAACGGATACCTGGGAAAAGGCTACCCAGAGTCAGAAGTGTTTTATAAAAGACCTTTATTCCCCGGGAAAAACAAATCATGATGTCGTACCCGGTGCACTAAGCCAGGGCATTTAAGCGACATCACCTCACCAAGCAACCTTCCCAGATTCATGGCTTTTTTGATCCATTCGGGTTAACCGGGTATTGATTCGCCATTACCCGCCGAATACCCGATTAGGATTCAAGTTTTCCTGCCGCTTGTCCGATAAAACAGTTGGTCTATATTGAGGATTAACTGTTTGTGGATCTCAATCTACCGCTCAAGCATCATGATCAATAAAGTTAAAAATTGGCTCAAACGGATTGAGAAATTTGCCGCCGGCCTAAAGCAGCATTTTTGGCAAAAATCCGATACCCACCAAAACGTTTTACTTATTTGGCGTAAGCGCATTTTTAACGCCATTTTCCTTTGTACCGCAATTACCGGCGCATTTGCCTACGTCCCGAACCTGCTGTATGCGATTCAACGAGATAAATGGCTCCTGGGGATCGTATGGACCATCGCTTATTTGTTGGTGCTCACGATTGCCGTTGTTCAGACCATCCCCTTTAAACTACGCGTGTGGGCGGGTTTGAGCATATTTTATGGCGTCGGTTTCATATCATTAGTCGCGCTGGGTCCGGTCGGCAGTGGGCGCATGTTTCTATTCGCCTTTGCATTGATGGCAAGTTTGCTGTTGGGTTTAAGAGCCGGAATCATCGCTCTGACCTTTAACATGGGCACGTTCGTGTTTCTAACCTGGATGATGTCGACCGGCAAGTTGCTGTGGCCGTATGTCACCAACTATACCTCGGATATTTGGGTAGCTTCCGGCTATAGCTTCTTTTTTTTCAATACGTTGATTACGGTCTCGGTCGGGGTTCTCGTGGCCGCATTGGAAACGAATCTGATAAAAGAGCAGTCCCTGACAAAGGACCTTAAACTGTCGAACGAAAAACTTGAGCAGGAAAACATCGAACGCAAGTTAGCGGAGGAATTCTTGCGTCGAAGCAGAGAGCGGCTGAAAGCGCTGACAAATAATCTCCAGGTCGGAATTTATCGCAATACCGGTGGTCCCGCCGGTAAATTCCTGGAGGCAAACCCGGCAATGCTGGAAATATTCGGTTTTGAGAGTAGAGATGCATTTTTCGATATAAAAGTCTCTGATTTATATCGCAATCCGGCCGACAGACAAAAATTCAGCGAGAATCTGATTCGAGAAGGGTTTGTCAGAAATAAGGAGTTGCTGTTGAAAAAAAAGGATGGAACTCCCATTATCTGCTCGGTATCCGCGAAGGCTGTCAGTAATGGAAAGGGCGAGGTTAAACATTATGATGGCGTGATCGAAGACATCACCGAGCACAAACAAATGGAAATGCAAATTCAACAGTCCCAAAAAATGAGGGCGATCGGCCTTCTGGCCGGCGGCGTGGCCCACGACTTGAACAATATCTTATCCGGTATTGTCAGTTACCCGGAATTGATCCTCCTGGACTTGCCGGAAGATAGCCCATTAAAAGAGCCGATTAGAACGATCCAGGAATCCGGTAAGAAGGCGGCGGCTATCGTACAGGATTTATTGACGCTGGCAAGAAGAGGTGTATCTAATTTCGAAGTCATAAATTTAAATGATGTCATATTCGAATATCTCAAAAGCCCGGAATTCGAAAAATTAAAATCCTTTCACCCCTTAATGGACATAAAAACCGACCTTAAATCGGACTTGTTGAATATAATGGGATCAGCGGTCCATCTCTCTAAAACAGTGATGAATCTATTTTCCAACGCAGCTGAAGCCATGTCCAAAGGTGGCGAAATTTTAATAAAAACAGAGAATAAATATATTGAACGATCTGAAACTGCTTGCGATGACATTGAAGAGGGAGACTATGTTGTAATGACAATTTCCGATACCGGTATTGGTATCGCCCCGGAAGAGTTAGACCGAATTTTTGAGCCGTTCTACACTAAAAAGGTAATGGGCCGAAGCGGGACCGGATTGGGAATGGCCGTTGTGTGGGGGACGGTCAAGGATCATAACGGTTACATCAAGGTCGATAGCAAATTGGACCACGGAACAACTTTTCAAATTTATTTTCCGATCACCAGAGCTGAAGCCACCAATGATCTCGACTTAAATGACGCTGCTTATTACGAAGGCAAAGGCGAAAAAATACTGGTTGTTGATGATGTGGAAGAACAACGGCAGATTGCCTCAAAAATTTTGTCCCGTCTGGGCTATTCGGTCAAAGTGGCCGGCAGCGGTGAAGAGGCGCTTGAAATTTTAGGCCAGGAAACGGCAGACCTCATCGTCCTGGACATGATTATGCCGCCAGGTATTGATGGATTGGAAACCTATGAGCAAATCGTATCTTCGCACCCCGGCCAAAAGGCCATCATCGCCAGTGGTTTTTCGGAAACAGACCGGGTTAAGAAAGCTCAACAGCTCGGAGCCGGCAGATATTTAAAAAAGCCGTATACCATGGATAAAATCGGTATGGCCGTGAAAAGGGAACTGAATCGAGAAAATAAAGCTGCTTGCTTCAATTAACCCTCCGAACCCAGCTTGTGGGGCCGTCTTGTCCCGTCGTAGCTCGACGTATCGGATCGAAGCTAAAAGCAAAGCCTGAAGAGCGAAGTCAGAAGCACGAAGTGCGAAGCCCCAAACCCCCGAACACTGAAACCTGAACACCGAAGCCTGAACACTGAACCCTGAAACCTGAACCCTGACCCTCTGAACCTCATTTTAAAGATACAAAGGATTTTACTTCTGCGGGGGTCATTTCCTGGATTCCTAATTTGCTGGCGGTCAGGCCTTCCACGAAATAGTCTTTGCCGAGCATTGTGGATACCAGTCGGATGACCGCATCGATATTGGGTGTGGGAACATCCCACTGACGGCCGATCGATGACCAGGGCGCCAGACCAAACGGCAGATCTTCGTTGATGTAACGCGTATCAATGCATGATGGTGGCGGAAAGGCCGGATCGGCGTGAATCGGGCTTTGGCGGAGGGTTTCCGACAGACTTTTTTTGCCCAGCGAATACTTGGCATAAAAATTTTCAAATGAATCTTTAAAGGCAATTCCATCATTGCTTACAAGCCCGAGCAGCGCCCTGCGTTCTGCATCCATTGCCAGCATCACCTTGGTGACGCATTCTGTGGCACCGTCAGCGTACAGATTCCAGCCTTTGCCGCGCGAGGCTTCGATTCGGCCGGCGTTAAACAGCACCATAGGCGGATGAACAATGGGATTGACATTGTTGATGCTGGTCGTCAAAACACTTTCAGCAGCTGAAAACTGGGGGAATACGGGCTGTATTAACTTCAGAAAATCCGATGTCCGACCGCTCGGCAAAGCCGCAACCGGTAAATTACTTTTAATTCCGATACAATTTACCACACCCGGTTCCGGTGCCCGGGTGGCGTATAACAATGAGACGCTTTCGACCGGCGTGACCCGCGTCGTTACACCGGCCTCTTTCATCCAGTTGTGAAATCTGATCGCACCGAAATTGGATGTAAACAGAATAAATTGGTCATCTTCAAAATCATTGGCCAATGCCTTGCTAAATGGTTCATGGGCATAAGCCGATCCGCCGATAATAATGACATTCACCCCTTGAATGGCCTGCTTTAGATCGGTGGTCAGCATATTTAACCGGGCGAATCCATTTTCCGCCTCTCCGGAGATGTCGATGCCGCCTTTTTTTTCGATGGCACGCAGATTTTCTTCAAATTCAGGCACCTCGGCTAAATTGACGCTGTAGCCTTTCAATGCAATATCTGCTGCATAGGCCTGGCCCGAATTCCCGGTTCCGAGTACTGCAAATTTGGGTTTATTCGATAGTTTTGGCATTCACCTATTCCACGATAAATGAAGGTTGAATATTGTCTAAATCATCGATTCTGCGAAAAAGATAGAACGAAATGTTTCCATAATTTTAGGCATTTTAGGCAATCTTGCCCGCCTGTTTTTTTGGAGGGTTAGGTCACTCTTGTCCGCCGTTACTTTGGAGGATTAGGCATTTATATGTGACGGCTATAACAGCCCGT
Organism: Desulfobacterales bacterium; assembly: GCA_030066155.1. Taxonomy (GTDB): domain Bacteria; phylum Desulfobacterota; class Desulfobacteria; order Desulfobacterales; family JAFDCJ01; genus JAFDCJ01. The sequence continues at coordinate 8,883 of JASJCE010000212.1, forward strand.
TACAAGAAGCCGCTGAAGAAAAACTAAATGTGACGAAGCATAGTCAAGCAATCTTAAGGTAGTCTTTGGTATACTTTTGAAGTTTATCTTCATCCAAATTTATCCCAAGACCCGGGCCGGTCGGGATAGTCGCGATTCCGTTGGAGATGTTCTGATCGAAATCCGTAATGTCGTCCGACATTCGGAGCACGGACATGTACGCATGTCCTATATCGAGCAGATTCGGCAGTGCACAGCCAAGCTGCAATGATGCTGCCTGGGTTATACCAAAGTCAAACATACTGTTCATTAAAACCTTTAAACCGAATGCATGGGCTAACTCTGCAATCTTCTTTGCCTTGCTCAATCCACCGTTTTTAGACACTTTGATACTAAATGCATCTACCGCCTGCTCACGAATCAAAGTTGTTGCTTCCCGGATCGAAGCGACACTTTCATCGGCACTCAGTGGGCAGGGTGCCCGGTTACGAATCCGCTTGAGTCCGTCTACGTCATCATGCTCGATGGGTTGTTCAAGCAAATCGGGGCGGCTGCCGCGGATGCCGTCGATAAATTCCAGGGTTTCAGCCACAGTCCATCCCTGGTTGGCATCAATAATGATGCTCATCTGATCACCGAAACGCGCTTTGGCCGAAGTCATGCGTTTAATTTCATCAGCAATCGGCAGCGCACCCATTTTGATCATAACTGTCCTGTATCCGTCCTTGATCAGTTGTTGGATTGAAGCCTCGTCCTCACCGGGCGTCCCACTCCCGATCGGTGCAAGCAGCGGCAATTTCAATCGATGCAACCCACCCAATAACATGTACGCAGGAATACCGTTAGCCTTGCCGACAACATCAAAAAGAGCCATATTAATCGCACCCCGGGCCATCAAATTACCTCTTACCTTCATATCCAGGTTGGTCTCTATTGCTGAAATGTGGGTCGGATCCTGTCCCAAGAGGTGTGGTGCAAGTTGATCCCGGGTTACCACCATGACGGTCGCGGGTGTATCATCGGAAAAAGGATTTAATGGATCGGCCTCACCCAAACCGACAATCCCCTCAACCGTGTGCAATTTCATGATGACGGCTTCGGCATTGTAGAGGGTTCCGTATGCTTTTGATAATTTATAGGGTTCGGCAAAGGGGATTGAAATGTGAAACAGCTCGATTTTATTAATCTTCATCAAAAGGCTCCAAAACTGACGGTTGAAAACCGCTCCTGCGATCAATAATAGCAAATATGCATCTATAAAGTTCCTTATTGGTTCAATCTGGTCGGGTCTTCTGCATTTTTATGAGATCCCTTCAATTTTGATTCTTGGATTGAGATAACTATAGGAGATGTCTTTAACGAGGTTCAAGAAGATTATCAGCGCGGCCAGGACAAAGAAGGCGGCTTGGAGCACCGGGTAGTCGTGAGAGGCGGCTGATTGTACCAAGAGTTTCCCGAGACCGGGCCAGTTAAAGGCCTGCTCGATTGTGAGTTGACCGCTGACCGCGAAACCGATCATGGGTGACGATAACGCCACTACGGCCATAATGGCGTTTCGGGCAGCGTGCTTGAATATGACCAGATGGGGAGCCAATCCTTTTGCTCTGGCCATCAGGACAAAGTCATTGTCAATGACTTCGAGCATCTTATTTTGGATGATCAGCAAAAGCGTGGGCAGGTAGTAAATGATCAAGGTGATGGTAGGCAAGATTAAGTGGTAAAAAAATTCAAAGGATACCAAGCCGTTGCCGGGGGTGCTGCCTGGCGGGTTCATACCACCAGTGGGAAAGAGATCGAGCCCGTAGCTCAATACCATCAGCAACAAAAGGGCAATGACAAACGGTGGTGTCGACTGAAGGATGATAGCACTCAGCGTTCCGGCTATTCCTGAAGGTCTGTTCACCCGCCAGGCCATAATCATCCCCAAACCGGTACCGATCACCAGCGTCAGGCACAATCCCGCACCCATCAGAATGATCGTGTTCCAAAAACGATCCAGCAGAATATCAAATACTTTTTTGGATCTGCTAAAGGAATGCCCCCATTCAAAAGTGACCATGTTTCTAAGATAAAAAACATATTGAACATACATCGGCTCGTTAAGTCCGAAAGCCAGCTTGAGCCGGTGCCGGGAAGTCTCATCCAAAGCCTGAGAGATGACCCATTCAGTGTTGTCTATCGGCAGTACATGAAAAAGAATAAAGAGCGTTGTCACAATCGCAAATAAGGTCAAAAGGCTGTGTAGTATTTTGCGAACGATATACTCTTTCATCCTGCTAAACGAAGGGCAAGGGGGCCCTCACTTGACTGAAACGACCGGGCATGGCGCCTGAAGAATGATATACTGGGCATTGGAGCCAAACAGCAATTTGCCGACTTTTGACCGTCTTCTAACACCAATCACGATTTCATCAATTTCATTATCCGTTGCGAACTGAACTAGATCTTCGCCGGGAGTTACAGCGCTGACAATGGCATGTGTCTCACAGGCAATTCCTTCTTTTGTGAACTGGGTTCGGAGATTTTTCAACTCGCCTTCGGATTTTTGAATATCTTCGAGCTGCAACTCATGACTGCGGGTCAATGAGGTAATCAAATAGACTTTTGCATCAAATGCTTTGGCATGTTTCTTTGCCAGAGCCAAAGCTTCTTCAGCCACAGCGGATTTTTCGTAACCCACCAA
>JASJCE010000213.1 GCA_030066155.1 Desulfobacterales bacterium
CTGGCGGGGTGTCAGGAAGAGATCCCCCAAAAAGAAATCATCAGAATGGTGCGGGCGGTGCAGGTCAGTGATCCGGCCGAATTCACCCAGCGCTGGTTCTCCGGGCAGGCCAAAGCCACCCAGGAAGTGGACCTGTCCTTTCGTGTCGCCGGGCCTTTGATCGAGCGGCCCGTCAATGTCGGGGACGCGGTGCCAAAAGGGCAGAAGGTGGCCAGGATAGATCCGCGGGATTTTGAGGTGGAGCTTCGCAATGTTCAGGGGCAGCTGGAGCGCGAAAAAGCGGTATTGAGACGGGCCGAGGCCGACTACGAACGCGTAGTCCGGATCAAAAAGCAGGATCCGGGGGCGGTGAGCCAGGCCCTGATCGACCGCAGTCAACAGCTTGTGGCCAGCACCCAGGCCAATATTCGATCGCTGCAGGCCGCCGTGGCTGCGGCCAGAGACAGATTGAGCTATACATACCTGAATGCGCCCTTTGACGGTATTATCACGGCCACCTATGTCGAAAACTTCCAGAATGTTAGGGCCAAGCAGCCCATCGCCAGATTGATCGATCATTCCAAAATTGAGATGATCGTCAATATTCCCGAAAGTCTGATCCACTATGCCGATTACCTCCAGGCAGCCGGCAACGTGCTGCGCGTGAGCTTTGATCCGTTCCCCGATCGTGAGCTCGAAGCCCAAATTAAGGAAGTCGGCAAGGAAGCCTCCCGTACCACGCGCACCTTTCCCGTAACGCTGATCATGGACCAACCGGAGGACATCAAGATTCTGCCGGGTATGGCCGGCAAAGCCAACAGGGCAGTGGCGTTGCCGAAAATGCAGGATCAGACCGGCATGGTCATCCCGGAAACGGCAGTGTTCTCAACCGAAGACAGCGATACCACCTATGTCTGGGTGATTGATGACCAGGAAAAGACGGTCGCCAGGCGTGAAGTAAAAGCCCGTGAGCTTCTGGATACCGGCATTGCGATTGCAAAGGGACTGAAGCCCGGCGAGTGGATCGCCACCGCCGGTGTACACTATCTTCAGGAAGGTCAGCAAGTACGCATCCTATCCGAGGCTTCAAAGGAGGTGTCCCAATGAATCTCGCTGCACTTGCAATTGAAAAGCGGGCGATTTCTTATTTCGCTGTTTTCTTGCTGGTGGTGGCCGGCATCGGCGCCTTTTTTAGTCTCGGTCAATTGGAGGACCCGGAATTTACGGTCAAGGAAGCGGTGGTTATCACCCTTTATCCAGGTGCCAGTCCCGAAGAAGTCGAGCTCGAGGTCACGGATCGCATCGAGCTTGCCATCCAGGAAATGCCCCAGATAGACTACCTCGAATCGTTTTCGCGTGCCGGCATGTCACTGATCTCGGTACTTATCAAGTCGGAATACTGGTCCGACCGCCTGCCCCAGGTCTGGGATGAGCTGCGCCGCAAAATACGCAATATTGAGGCGACGCTTCCCCCCGGTGCGGGCAGACCGGAGATTTCCGACGATTTCGGTGATGTCTTTGGCTTCCAGCTGGCGGTTGTGGGGGATGGGTATTCGTACGCCGACCTGGAGGAATATGCCAAAGACCTCAAAAAAGAAATCAGCCTGGTTGAAGGTGTCTCCCGGGTGGATCTGTGGGGGGTTCAGAACAAGGTCATTTATGTCAACGTTTCCCAGTCCCAGATCAGCGAGCTGGGCTTAACCGATGCCACTGTCCAGGCCACCCTGAGCCAACAAAACATGGTCGTGGATGCCGGCAGCGTGGATCTGCAGCACCGGCGCTTTCGCATCGCGCCGACGGGCGAGTTTACATCGCCGGAGGATATTGCCAACCTGCATATCCGTGCATCCCTGCTGGACGAGCTGTCCAATCTAGCGGGAGCGGCCGATGATCCGGCCGCACCGGAAGGTAAAACAGAGCTGATCCGAATCCGCGATTTTGCCACGGTGGAGCGCGGGTATCTGGAACCGCCCAACACCCTGATGCGCTATAACCGGCAGCCGGCCATCGGCATTTCCATTACCAACGTGGCCGGCGTCAACACAGTCGATGTCGGCAGTCGCATCGACCGACGCATCGATGAGATTATACCCCTGCTGCCCATCGGCATTGAAGTCCATCGGGTACACTGGCAGTCGGACATCGTGGCAGATGCCGTCAGCGGTTTCTTGATCAATTTCGCCCAGGCCGTCGGCATCGTGTTGCTGGTCCTGACCCTGGCCATGGGGTGGCGCATGGGGGTGATCATCGGTTCATCTTTGATTTTAACCATCCTGGGAAGTTTTATCCTGATGGCCATTTTCGGCATCGACCTGCAGCGCATGTCCCTGGGAGCCCTGGTGATTGCCTTGGGCATGATGGTGGACAATTCCATTGTGGTGGCCGACGGCATCGCGGTGCGCCTGCAAAAGGGCATGGACCGAAAAAAAGCAGCCATCGAAGCGGCATCCAAACCCGCCATACCGCTGCTGGGGGCCACCGTCGTCGCGTTCATGGCGTTTTATCCGATCTTCGCCTCCGTTGAGGACGCCGGTGAATACTGTCGCACGCTGTTTACCGTGGTGGCCATCTCACTGCTGACGAGCTGGCTGATATCCATGACCATCACGCCGCTGCAGTGTATGGATATGCTGCCGGAACCCAGAAAAGGAAAAACGGATGAAGACGCTTATGGCGGAAAATTTTACGGGGTTTTTCGTCGAATACTGGCACTCGCCATTCGCTTCCGGTTCATCACAATTGCCGCCATGGCTGCCCTGTTGGTCATTTCACTCATCGGGTTTGGTAATGTCAAGCAGTTGTTTTTTCCGGATTCCTCCATGACTAAATTGATGGTCGACTACTGGGCACCGGAGGGAACCCGAATCCAGACCGTGGCCCAGGACCTCAAATTGGCCGAGAAAAAATTGTTGTCCGATGATCGGGTGGCCAGTGTGGCGACCTTCACCGGCGCCGGCCCGCCCCGTTTTTACCTGCCGGTGGATCCGGAATTCCCCTACCCGTCATATACCCAGTTAATCGTCAACGTGCATGATTTTAAGGATATCGATGACCTGATGAATGAGATGAACGGCTGGTTCCAGGAAAACTTTTCTCAGGCGCTGGTGGCATTGCGCAAATACGGCGTCGGCCCCAGCAATACCTGGAAATTTGAGCTGCGCATCAGCGGTCCGTCTATCGCAAACCCCGGAGTGCTGCGATCGCTGGCCGATCAAGTTGTTACAATTTTAAACGGTAGTCCGTTGTCCGGTGCTCCCCGCACCAACTGGCGCCAACGGGTTCAAAAGGTGGTACCCGAATACAATCAGAAACGCGCCCGCTGGGCAGTTGTGACCCGGGAAGACGTTGCCAATACGACAAAGCGCGCCTATGACGGCAGAGTTGTGGGACTTTATCGGGAAAAAGATGATCTGATTCCGATTGTGCTGCGTCATGTTGAAGAGGAACGCGAGTCTGTCAGCAATATGAAGGCACTGCAGATCGTGCCCAGATTGTCCACTTATACCATACCGCTTTCTCAGGTAACCGATGATGTCAAAACAAAGTGGGAGGATCCCCTGATCTGGCGCCGCGACCGCCGCCGGACCATTACGGTACAGACGAATCCGGTCTTTGGTGTCACCCTGCCGAGCCTGCGCGCCAGCGTCCTGAAGGATATCGAAGCCATCGAGCTGCCGGCGGGCTACAACATGGAATGGGGCGGTGAACACGAGGATACGGAGGACGCCCAGGCCTCTTTGATTCCGGGCGCGATACCGGCCGCCGTCATCATCTTATTTATCATCGTGGCCTTGTTTAATGCCTTCCGGCCGCCGCTGATCATCTTGCTTACCATTCCGTTTGCGGCCATCGGAATTACGGCCGGATTGCTGACAACCGGAACCCCCTTTGGGTTTCTGGCGCTGCTGGGCGCCATGAGCCTATCCGGAATGATGATAAAAAATTCGATCGTCTTGCTGGACGAAATTAATCTGCAATTGGAATCCGGCAAATCCCCGTATCAGGCTGTGGTGGAGTCGGCCCTTTCGCGCTTGAGGCCGGTGGTTCTGGCGGCTGCCACAACCGTACTGGGTGTTATCCCGCTGCTGCAGGATGTATTCTGGATCGGCATGGCCGTGACCATCATGGCCGGTTTGACATTCGGTACGATTCTGACCATGGTGGTGGTGCCGACCCTCTATTGCATCATGTTTCGGGTTAGATCAGTGGACGAGGCAAAGTAAAGAAACCTGGTCCAGAAGGCTAGGCTTTGACTTCACAGCTGAGGGTTTTGAGAGTTAATTACTTTGATCGGATGGGTTCAGGTTACAGGTGTCAGGTTTCCGCCCGGCAGCTGGCCTGAAAAGCAGCCTGTCTAATCAAAAAGGAAACTTCTTAGATTCCTATCGCTATTTTTAATCGTGGGAGCGGTTTGTAACCGCGATTCACTCGGTTAAAGTTAGTCCGCAATCGTGGATACAATCCACTCCCACACACCATTAACCTTCGTCTAAATCTTAATTTGGAATGGTTCCAGGTTCAAAGGTTAGGATTCAGGTCCAGGCGAAATCATTGATTGACAGGCCCTGAGCCAAACTCGATAAAAATAGAGACAGTCAGGTACGTTGGGACCCGGTCGCAAAAAAATGTGCGGCCAAAGACAAGGATAGGAGATGCCATCATGGAAACCAAAAGCGCAAAAGAAGCTCTCGAACGACTAAAGCAGGGAAACCAGCGTTTACTATCCGGAGAGACAAAAGGTCTGGGGTGGATTACGACGCAACGCCGTGAAGAGGTGACGGAAATGGTAAGGGCAGGTCAGGCGCCATTCGCCATAATCCTTAGCTGCGCGGACAGCCGTGTGCCGGTGGAGATTCTGTTTGATGCGGGGCCTGGTGAGCTGTTTGTCGTTCGCGTGGCAGGTAATGTTGCCAACCCGTCCAGTATCGCCAGCATCGAGTTCGCCGTTTCAAACCTCGGTACCAAGCTCGTTGTCGTCATGGCACACGAGAGTTGCGGAGCGGTAGCGGCAGCGATCGAGGGCGGCGACGCCGGCAAAAATTTAAATATTTTGCTTGGTTACATAGAGCCCGTGGTCGGTTCAGGAGATAACGCCATCAATGAGGTTGCCAGGAGAAATGCCAGGCAGAGCGCCGACCGCCTGCTGAGTGAGTCAGATATCATCCGCCCGGCGGTGAAGTCAGGCGATGTCGAGATCGTGACCGCTTTTTTTCATTTCGATGGGGAAGTCGAGTTCGAGTAGGTCAAATTGAATGTACGTTAAAAAAAGAATAGGCATATTCGAGCTTTTGTCGGAGCGCTGGAAGGTGGTTTTCGCCATCCTGATCTGCGTAACGGTCACTTCGGTGGCGTATACTGCCTTTTTGCGCGAGCGCATTGACGTGTCCGTGGCCGTGTTGGGCAGTATAACTGGGGCGATCTCCTTTTTCATCGTGTTCTTTACGGCGCAGGCCTACGACCGCTGGTGGGAAGCACGCAAAATATGGGGAAGCTTTGTCAACGACTCGCGCTCCTTTGGCAGAATGGCCATGACCCTGTTCGGGCCTGCCGAGGGCGATGTGCCGAAGATTCAGCAGCGGTTGGTTCGCAGGCACATCGCGCACCTTTATGCGGTCAAAGAGCGTCTTCGTGGCGAGGAGACCCGAGAGTATGAAAAGTACCTCAGCGATGATGATGCAATCAGAGTCGGCGGATCCTCCAACATCGGCAACGCGATTCTGCAACTACAGGGCGAAGATATCGACGCCGCTGAACGCGTCGGCCTCATCGACGGCATCCGTCTCGCGCGGTTTAACGACATGCTCAACCGGTTCAGCACGTCGCAGGGTATGGCCGAGCGCATTAAGACAACCGTGTTTCCTGCGCATTACGCCTCAATGATCCGCCTTTCGATCTGGGTTTTTGTACTCGTCTTTCCCCCCACGCTCAGCGAGGAGATCGGTTACAAAGCAATTCCGGTATCGGCGGTCCTCGGGTTACTCATCTATTCGATAGTCAGCATCGGCCAGGTCATGCTGGATCCGTTCGAAGGCACGCCGCACGATACACCGATGTCGAGCATTATTCGCACCATTGAAATCAATCTGCTCGAGCAGCTGGGGGAGGACAACATTCCCGCACCCCTCGAACCGATCAAAGGCCGCTATTTGATGTAAAGGGACCGTTGGGTCCGTTAGCCGGTTTAGCTCACCCTACTGTTGCATTAAAAATGACACCCCATTATTAAGGCCTCAAGGATAACCTTGCTGTTAACGGTTGATGCTCGATGCTGGTTACTGGATGCTCGATGTTTATCGGCGCCTCCGATGGTGTCATGCAGGTTATCGAGTATCGAGGATCCAGAATCCAGAATCGGTGTTTTGATGGCAACTATTGCACCGTAAAACTGTAATGCGAATTTAACTGAATTTATGCAACGTTAGGGTCGATTAGCCTGTTGAGCCCGTTCGGTGCCAATTATCCAGTTTCAGTCCGGAAAATTTTTTGAAATCAGATGTATTTCGCGTGACTAAAACCAGCCCGTTTACTTTAGCGATCGATGCAATTTGACCATCTACAAATGATGGTGTCTTCCCGGCAGCTGATAATCGGGCTCGTTCTTTAGCATGCCATTCAGCAGCGCGTTCATCATAGGGTAAGATTATCATATTGGATTTTACAACATCGTTGAGGTAGCCTTCCAGGATTTTTCGCTTTCGGGAGACAGGCATCCGCTGGAAACCGAAATAAAGCTCGTGCCAGACAGGTGCGGCGGTCACAATTTCATGTTGATACCGTTCTATTAAGCTCAGAACCGTCTTTTTAGGGGAGGTTTTAACAGACTCTGATAAGACATTTGTGTCCAATAAATACTTCATCAGTATGGTTCTCTTTCTCTACCGGTTGAAGTATCCCTGAGATCTTCAAAGTCTTTATCCGTTATTTTTATTTTTTCTTTATCCAAAATATTCCGAAATTTTGTTAATGCACTCCAAAAGCCCGTTTTATTTTTTGCTAACTGTTCATATTCACGGATGGACAACAGTACCGCGACCGGCTTGCCGTGTCGTGTCAATTTTACTGATGGCCCATCTTCAACTGTGTGTATTATTGCTGGAAGGTTGCTTTTTGCTTCAGCAATAGTGTAGCTTTTTTCCATATGTCACACTCCTGATCAAATACCTGTTTAGAGTTCCAAATATAGCTATATTTATGGACATAATCAAGATTTATTCCACTTTATCGGCCGCAGTCCACAAAATAGTTTAAATTTTCAACCAAGGTTGAATTTTTCGGTTTCTCTGCATTTAACGAATTTTAGGATGGTATTGATTACCACCATTTCATTGATTAACTTGTCGCCATATCGATAACATTTAAAAAGAGGTAGCAAGATGAGCTTTAATACCAAATCCGTTGTGCTGACTGTAATGTTTATTTTTCTGACAACCCCGATTTGGGGCCAGGATCTGATTGTTTATCCTGCCAAGGGCCAGAGCAACGATCAGATGGAAAAAGACAAGTTTGAGTGTTACACCTGGGCCAAAAATCAGACTGGCTTCGATCCCATGGCAATGCCCACTGCCAGCACGCCACCGCCCTCGCAGCAAAAGCAAAGTGTCGGCGGCGGTGTGGTCAAAGGCGGCGTTGTCGGGGGTGCCGGCGGTGCGGTGATCGGCGGAATTACAGGTGGCCGCAAGGGTGCCCGGAGAGGAGCGGCTATCGGGGGGATCAGCGGCGGAACTATCGGCGGTGTGCGCAGCTCGCAGCAGAATCGGCGGGCCGAACAGCAACGGAAGCAGTGGGAGCAGCGGGAAGCCAACCAGTACATGCAGCAGCGCAATTCATACAACCGCGCTCACGCCGCCTGCCTCGAGGGCCGGGGATATACGGTGAAATAAACATCCCCCTGTGGATGGCCAGAATTCGAGTGGATTATGGTCTGATTTTGTTATGGCCGCGAAAAGGCTCAAAAAAGCGCAAAAAGTTAATTCTCAAGTTTTGAATAGAAATTGGTTTTACTTGATCGGAGGTTCGAATGAAAAGATCAATGCATATCGTCAGTATATTTATTGCAACCTTTCTGGTTGCGGGTTCTGCGGTTGGGGCGGGTGATTTTGATGGCAGTAAAAACTTGCTGGTGTCGGTTATCCGGGTTATGGAGTGCACATTGGAGGATGGTTGTCGGGAAGTGGCGCCCACAGCTATTGAGCTGCCGCAATTTTTGAAAATCGATTTTGACAAAAAAACAATCAAATCCGCTGCTGCCGACGACAATACGCCGGCCACAACCATCGAGCGCCAGGAAATGGTCGACGGTAAACTTATTTTACAGGGGGCCGAAGACGGTTACGATAAAATGCGCGACGGATTGGGCTGGACCATAGCCCTATCCGAAGAAACCGGGCAGGTGGTCCTGACTGCATCCGGTGACCAGGTTGCATTTGTGGTTTTCGCCGCAAGCATTCCCTTCTGATGCCAAACCGGCGAAGTAGGAAATGAAAATTGAAGATTGAATAATGAATAATTGTAGTCCGCCTCCGGCGGATCGATCTTATTTCGCTTCTCACCAAATTAGTCGATATACAGTTGTTAAAATCCTGCGCAAACATTATTCGATTTCAAAAAATTCTAAACTGTCCCATCAATAAACAGTCAGAAAATTTAAGTTATAGATAATGGCTCAGGGCACCGAATCGAAAAAAATTGATTTTTTCAGATCTGAGATGGCGCTGTGGATCGGTATCATCACCACGCTCATATTTCTATTTGTGGGTAAAGGCTGGCTGGTGGATTTATCGAGTCCGCTGAAGTATGGCTTGCTGTTTCTATGGCTGTTTCTCGTGATGCTGTGGCTGTCATTCGGGGTGGTTCGGCATGCTGACTGCCTGGCCGTCATTCTCGGCGAACCCTATGGTACGCTGATTTTGACGCTCGCGGTCATCAGTATCGAAGTAATTATGATATCAGCCGTTATGCTGACCGGTGAGAATAATCCCGCACTGGCACGCGATACCATGTTTTCGGTGCTGATGATCGTGTTGAATGGGATGATGGGTTTGACATTGTTGATCGGCGGCCTGCGCCACTACGAGCAGGAATATAATTTGTCCGGCGCCCGGGCATATCTTGGTGTGCTGTTCCCACTGGCCGTCCTCGGCCTCGTTATTCCGCGGTTTACGACATCCGCCCCCGGCGGACAGCCCTCCGGTTTGCTGGCCATATATCTTCTGATCATGTCTGCGGGGCTCTATGCGGTGTTTTTGTTAATCCAGACCACGCGTCACAGCCAGTTTTTCAGACAGCCGGCGTTTCGAAAAGGTGACGATATGGAGGAAGATGACCACGATCATGGCGATCTGGTTATCCGATCGGTCGGTTTTCACGCTGTATTTTTAGTGCTTACCATGCTGCCCATCGTGTTGTTGTCAAAGAATATGGCAAAATTAGTGGAACACGGCATTTCCACGCTGCAGGCACCCCAGGCCCTGGGCGGATTTCTGGTGGCGATCCTGGTTCTGTCGCCGGAGGGATTAGGCGCCGCCAAAGCCGCCATTGCCAACAAACTCCAACGCACCGTCAACATTGCCCTCGGCTCGGCGCTGGCCACAATAGGCCTGACGATACCGGCGGTGCTGGGCATCAGCCTTTTTACTGGCCGCACGATTGAACTGGGTCTCGATCCGGTGGATATCGTATTGCTGATCCTTACCTTGCTGGTGAGTGTCGTTAATTTCGGAACCAGCCGTACCAATGTATTGCAGGGAGCCGTTCACCTGATCCTTTTTATTTCCTATATCATTCTTATTTTTGATTAATTATACACAGCGTCGTAATAAATTGCGCATTCTCCATTTGATCATTGACTTTAAACTATCGCAGGGCGTCAAAAATGCAAAACGCTGTGTATGTATGTGCAAGGATTTAGGTCGTTTTTTATAGCGTTTCGATCACGCTTATAATGAGGGGGACCAATGGAAAATTCTGAGAGTAAACCCAAGACGGAATCGTGGATGGCCAGCAAAGCCTTTCTGGCGATTTTCGGAGCGCTTTTTGCACTGATATTCATAGTCTTTATAGTCGTAATTAATGTAGCGACTCAAATGGAGGACATTGAGGAAAAGTTGCTCTACGTTCCGCCACAGACATCCGGTCAGGCGATACCCGAAGAATCTGCTGTTGCCGGGCAGACAATTTATGTTCCGGTGTACTCCCACATCTACTACCAGGGAGGAAAACCATTTCTTTTAGAGTCGACGCTCAGCATACGCAATTCAGACCCCGGCAAAGACATTACGGTTAATTCCGTTCGATATTACAACACCGAAGGGAAACTGGTAAAAAACTATCTTGAAAAGCCTTTACGATTGAATCCACTTGCAACCGTGGAATATTTGGTCGAGCAGAAAAAAATCGAAGGTGGCTCCGGTGCTAACTTTATCGTTGAATGGGTTTCGGATACAAGAGTAAATAGGCCTGTCATCGAAACGGTTATGGTAGGCGTCGAGGGGCAGGCAAGCGTTTCATTTGTCAGGTCTGGAATCGAAATTGCGAATCATTAATGCCGGCTCCGTCAAAAGCCAATGCGATTGATTTACCAAATACCCCGACAGAATCGGTGAGCACAGCCACGCGCCCGGAGAGGTCGAACAGCCTGCCCACAGTGTACATCATAACTCCCCGCATTACGTTGGTTATCAAACCGTTATATGAAACCTCAAATGGATGAAGGGATGTGGAATGGATTCGATTTTAATTATTTTTATTTAGACAGGATTTACAGGATTATCACGAATTTTTTCGCCTGCGGCGAGAGGCCTTTCGGCCGAAGGCCGCATTATCCAAACGATCCTGTTGATCCTGTCCAATTATTTTCTTTAAGATAGGAATCCATTCCTCTTTTTCATTCAAAAGCTAGAGTTTCTTACTTGATCAGACTGAACGCATGCAGTCTTGGGCAGCGCATAAATTCTGATCCTCCAAATGCAGAATGAACCCCAACTGATGGGTGAACTTAAGGCGCACCACTTAGAATCTGAGCAGTTCGTGAAACGCCGATGCGGTCTGCCCCGGCGTTGATCAGGGCAACGGCGTCTTCATAGTAGTTGATTCCCCCGGCGGCTTTGATTTTTACATTCGGGCCGGCGGATTTACGCATCAGCATGATGTCGTGGATGGTGGCTCCCAGATCGGAAAATCCGGTTGATGTTTTGACATAGGCTGCGCCGGCTTCCGTCGCTGCCCGGCAGGCCGAGGCAATCTGTTCGTCATTGAGATGACACGTTTCAAAAATGGTTTTGACCGGAACATCGGCGGCAGCCTCGACGACAGCCGCAATGTCTTTTCGGACATGGTCCCAGTCGCCTTCAACGGCAGATGCGATGTTGATGACCATGTCGATTTCTCCGGCACCCAGAGTTATCACTTTTCCCGCTTCCGCAGCCTTTATTTCCGGTAGAGTTGCGCCAAACGGAAATCCGACAACTGAGTTGACCAGGATACCGGATCCCGCTAATTTTTTTGCTGCAACTTCGACCATCGATGGGTTGACACACATGGCGGCACAGCCGAACGCCAACGCTTCTTCGCATCCCTTCTCAATTTCCTGCCGGGTGTAATTAGGCCTCAATTTCGAATGGTCAATGCGTTTGGCCAATTCGCTTTTTGTAATCTGGTTCATCTCTGTCAACTCCCTTCAGTTACAATTTGATTTTT
>JASJCE010000214.1 GCA_030066155.1 Desulfobacterales bacterium
CAAGGCGTGAAAGAGCAGGAATATCAAGCATATTCCGAGCTTTCACAACGCCGCCAGGCAGGATGCATCGGCGCTTAAAATGTGAAGTTATTTTTGCGCGAGCCCTAAGGTACCCGCCCGACAAATACGGTTTGGATACACCGATATTGAAAGTCAGGGTGGTGGATAATATGATCCCCAGCATCCAGATCACTTAGCTTCCGCCATAAATCTAATTCTTCTGCCGGTAAGTCCGCCTGCTCGGCTTCACCGGCATATAACTCCAGCAAAGCACCCACGATTTTTTTTTCAACAGGACGCAAAGGCTGAGAACGGACGATCAATGTCGGCTTTTGTCGAAGTTCGATCAGGCCAACTTCGCGCAGCCAATGTGGCAAACTTAGCGTACGGAAAAGATAACAGGCTACTTTATCGCCCATGCGACAGCGTGCTTCGTGTAGGTGTAGAAACAACATTGGCGTCGTAGGTTGCACCTGCTGTGCGGTGATATCATACTCCTTGATAGCAATCAAACCACCAGGTCGAACGATTCGCCGGAACTCCTGGAGCATGGTCAGCAATTCAGTATCGCTGAGGTATTGGCTCGTATTTGCACACCAGACCGCATCAAAACTCTGATCCGCGTATGGCAGATCAAAAATGGTACCCACACGTGCATCTACGGGGGCAGACCACCTGCCCTGACTTGCCCGTTCTTCCACAACACGTACATTTTCAGGTGCCAAATCTATGGCACTTACCTTTCCTCCGTTACCCACAAGCTTTGTCATGAGGGGTAAATAACAACCAGTGCCACAGCCTGCGTCGAGTACCTGCCAGTTGGATTGGATGCCGACCCAGCTTAACATTCGCTCATACTCTGGCTGCATGGCCAGAAAATGCATATCTATCCAATCGGTCGATGCCAGATTGTGACCCACGGAACTGACATGAGCCTCTGGGCTTTGATTTGAACTTTTCATGATTGTTTATGTCTCCATTCGTTTGATGGAAGTCTGACCGCTTACTTAATCAAGGTAACTGCATCTATTGGAAACGTTTCGTGTAAAAGGATGAGATGGATAAGAATAACGCGATGCCGCTTTCGCTCAGTGAGGATAGTCAGATGTATTAGACGTATACCACAACGTACTACATGTCAACAACGAATTTTTGGGGAGGGGAGATTACAATTATAAGTCGACATTTCTAACAAAGCCTCCGATCGAACTCAGATATCCGTTTTTGATTTGGAGTTGACAGGAATACATAAGTTTAAAATAAAATCTGAGTTCATTTAATCCTGTAAAAAAAAACCGCGCTTTTCAGGACGAAAGCTCTTGCCATTATGTAAAAAACAGTATTCTTTCATATATGTTATAGCAATATCAATAAAACTGAGGTGCTCTTCGATTCGGATAAAAAGCAGTAATCTGCACCGGACACCAAAGAACCGGTATTTATGATATAAAATATTTTTTGAGCCTCTAATTTTATAACGATTATTGGGAGGAACTCACGAGTTTTAGATCTGAAAAGAAGCCTTAGTCAATAGAAGCATATATTTTCGTTCTATTCAGGTAGCCCCGCATTGCTCAAGACTGTCATCATGAAATCTATATCTGCTCTATTTTTATATGGCCACCTTGCAATGCTCTTGAGACTAAACTTGGGATTTAGCCTGAGTACCTCCGCGGCCTCGGCTCTCGCATCTTCTTCCCGCCCTAATAGGCTATAGACAGCTGCCAAACGAAGGCGGTTTGTTATATCATCCTGGTTGCGATTCTTCTTTAATTCTTCAAGTGCCTCTTCAAGTCTCCCCATATATAGGTAGCAATGACCCACCATAGTAAAATACCAATCCAGAGGGATAGGATCGAGACGTATCGCCTTTTCAAGCCATGATAGGGCTTCTTCATATCTCCCAGCGTACCCCAAAGTGCGGCCTAAAACAGCTTTTGCGAGTGAATCATTCGGGCTGAGGGCAACGGCCTTTTCTCCCTGAGCAATAGCCTCTTCAAATTGCTTTTTAACAGCAAAGATGACACCCAGTAAGCCATGAGCGTGTGATGAGGTATCATCCAAACTGATAGCCTCTTGAGCTAATTGAGCAGCCTGTCCCAAAGATTCCTTAGGTGACCTGCTCATTCCAAGGTGAATGCTGAACAGGTGGGCCCAAGCTAAGTCCACGTATGCAGAAGAGTAATTGGGGTCCGAAGCAATGGATTCCTCAAATAACTTTTTGGCTACAGCGATGTCATCACTATTAAGGCGCAATAAATGCATACGTCCTTTTTGCCACTTTTGATAGGCCATAAGATTATCCGTGCTTCTTGCAAAGACACGCATTTTTTCCCCCTCTGTCAGTTTCACTTGCAAAGCCGTCAAAATATTCATGGTAATCTCGTCCTGAAGACCAAAAATACCTTCCAGAGCTCGATCATAGCGTTCAGCCCACAAGTAATCTCCCTTCAGAGCATCGATCAGCTGAGCAGTTATCCGTACCCTCTCTTCGGCTCTTCTAACACTTCCTTCGAGCACATAACGAATGCCCATTTCCTCTGCTACTTGCTTTACGTTGACTGGTTTTTCTTTGTAGGTAAAGGCAGAATTTCGGGCGATTACAAATAAATCTGGAATTTTGGAAAGGGCAGTAATGATATCCACGGTTAAACCGTCGCTGAAATATTCCTGTTTTGGATCTTCACTCATGTTGACAAACGGAAGTACAGCAATGGAAGGCTTCTCAGGCAATGGAAACGCCATTTTTTCTATAGATGCAGGCTCTATTCTCTTTGATTGATGAAGATAAATATTCCAGCTAATCAAACCTCCTGCAACAAGGATTAGTACTATGATGGCTGCCATAGCTGTTCTGCGTGAAATCTTACCTAAAAACCTTTTTTCACCGATGACCTTGCCAACAGCATCAGGCTTCATCAATACCCGGTAAGCACCCACTGGCTTGGGTATATTTTTAACTGGTTGTTCTCCTAAATATTCATATCCCAATGGGAGCTTGGTCTCAATCTGATCGAAAGCTGTCTTTGATACGCATACGCCACCAGGATCTGCCATTGCCTCCAGTCGGGCTGCAACGTTCACACCATCACCATAGATCCGATCTTCTTCATCAATGACATCCCCGAGGTTGATTCCAATCCGAAATTCCATTCTACGGTTCTCCGCCAGCTCTGCATTGCGCGTCTGAAATTCATTTTGCACTGCCACAGCACATTGCACAGCATCAACCACGCTGGAAAATTCCGCAAGTAAATTATCCCCAGGAGAATCCACTACACGGCCCCGGTGCTGTTTGATCAGAGTTGCCATGATTGCACGGTAGGAAGCTATGGTTTTTACTGTTGCCGTCTCATCTTCTGCCATAAGACGGCTGTATCCAACTGCATCGGCGCTAAGAATAGCGGTGAGTTTACGTTTAAAACCTTCATCTGCCATAATGCCCCCCTTGTTGAGTTTTCAAACAGATGTTCTCAGTATGTGGACAATTTGAAGGAGTGTAAAATCAGAAGTGCTATTGGATTCGATTCTGGAAATGAAGGACCAGTTCAGATCAAATTGAACAGGAAAATTAGGACTGCTTTAAGTGTATTTATACCCATTTCGCTGGGAATTAGTCAATCAAAATCAAGAATATTGGCGGATAGTGATACATTGAGATGACCTAATCCCCAGCAAAATTTTAGATGCACTCAAAATCTGCCTCAAATTAAACAGAGTTTCGATTGCATATCTTGTCATTATGTAAAAATTAAAAATTATTCTTATATGTTATGCATATCTTGAAAAAACCAAGGGTCTTCTGATGTAGGATAAAAGGCATCTACCTTTAAAATTGCTTGATATCTTTAATATGTTTGCGGCTGCAAAACCGCTCAAGCGTCGCTGTGAACCAAAAATTACTACTTCTGTATGAGCGCTAGTTATCGTCTGTTTTGCTCTCGAACAATCGGATCATCAGTTCCAAATCGCCTTCGACCCGGTACTTTTGCTCCATGAACATCTGCTGCCCGTCAGCTTTGCCGGTCATGATGTCCATCCAGGTTTCGAAGGGAGTTTCAATGATGATTTCCGGATTCTTAGTTCGACCCTCTTTAACGCCAATCTTGCCGTTTTCGATAAGAAAGTAGCATGATCCCAATACTTCACCCGAAAAATTGAATTGCAAATGTACTTTTCGTTCTCCGGCTGCTTTGGAATTGAGGCCGTAGGGAAGCAGCAGCATGAAGCTTTCGAGGGAATCGGGGCGTGGGACCAATTTTTTCTCCCGAAACTCTTTAGGCGTTACGCCTTCGGCGATACAAGTTTTCCAGAAAAGATTACCCAGTTTAGCAAATGTATTGAAATCAATGATCGGTTGCTGGATTCGATCCAGTGTGTTAGTTGAGATCTGCTTGGAGTCAACCAATTCACGCCCTGCATAAAAAGTAGCCGCTAACACTTCCTCTTTTTTATCTTTAATATTGGATAATGTCTCGGCAGCGGGCCGATATATTTCAGCCCAGAGACGCATATGCCGGCCGAAAAGAAAATTGACATAACTTTTGAATTGGTCGAATACCGACATTTCGATAAATCCCGCCACCGAAAGCACGACTGCAGCTGGCGGGTCTTGGCGTAGCGGATGAACCGTCCGGTTGTCGAACTTTTCAAAGAAAGGTTCGAGTATCGGCAGGGTGCGCTCAACAAAAGCTTTCATTTCGGCATTCATCGTGTAGTGATAAAGGGGTGAGGCATAGACTGCCAAATCTGATTCAAGCCATCGTGGGAACAACTCATTGGTCATATCATCCTTGTGAACGCACTCGCCGGGAGTTTTGGTCCAGCAGGTGAAGCAGCCAATGCAATTTTTGATCTTTTTTTCTCGCAGATTGACGACATCGACCTCTGCACCGGCATCGCGCATACCTTCGACAAGCGGAGTGAGCATCATCTCGGTCTTACTTTGTCCCCCGCCCCGGGGGCTTGAATTGATAGCGAGTACTTTCATGTTACCTCCTGAAAATTTGAGGTTATAAAAAATTCGCCGGTGAAGGAATGTTTGTGAGGAAATCGTGAACTAATTGAGCGTAGAACGCTAAATTAAACGTTATTTGTTATTTATTGATGGTTTGAACTGTGTAGTGAATACTAAAAAGCCTCTATCCCATAAATCCAAAATCCGAATTCCAATCCGCCAAAGCCACGGCGGACAAGAATCGAAAATCGAATTACGCTTCCGCCATGGTCACCGGCAGTGCCAGCCGAAAGGTAGCACCCTGCCCCGCCGTGCTCTCGATGGTGAGATCGCCACCGAGACACCGGGTCAGAATCAGAGCACCCGCCAGTCCCAGCCCGTGTCCTTTGCGCGGCACGATGGCGCATTCTTTAACCTGGGCGTAGCGTTTGAAAATCATCTCCTGGTGGGCCGGATCGACGCCCGGACCGTCGTCGGCAACCAGCATAATCAGATTTTCATCTTCCACATCCATTGCGATGTCGACTTTGGCGCGGCGATGATGAAGCGCATTTTTGAACAAATTGCCGGCAATCTGCCGAAATTTGATTTCATCCTGAAAGATTTCGGCCTTTTGAGCGTCGGGAGAAAAATTGAGCATGATGCCGTTTTGGGACAGGAGTTCAACGGCATCCTTCTCGGCCTCATACTTGCCCAACTCTTCCGACAACGGACCGGTCATAATCTCCAGGGAATCTTTCAATGCCTGATATACGGATTTGGCCGGTTGAAAGTGGGTGCAGATAAAACAACCCGATTCGGAGCGCCCGATCTCGAGCAAATTATTCAGCATGGACCGGGCTTTTTTGGTGTTGCGCAGGGTGCGCTTGAGGGTATTTTGCTGCTTGGATGACAGGGCGCCAAACTTATCCTGCTTCTCCAGCAGCGTGCGCAAGCCGGTTTCAATGATCGCGATCGGGTCTTTGAGTTCGTGAATCAGAAACTGGATTTCAATGTCACGAAAAAACTGCTCCGGGCTTTCCGTCGTCTTTTGAACCTGCTGGTCAGGAACTTGTGTTTGGCTCATGGTTACTCTCGGCTGGAAGTTATTCGTTATTAGTTATTTGTTATTTGTTATTGGTTATTGGTTATTCGTGTTATGCCATTAACGTGTTCAAATTCATCTCAAATCCGATGAGATTGGGAAATGTTGTCAGAAAAGAGGAGAAAAATAGTACGGTATTTGCAGAATTAAAAGCTATATGAAATCGACGGAGCGGAGCGACTTCCACTCCGCCTGCGGCGGATCAATCTTCAATCTTCATTTCTCCTCACATCTCTGCCGCCTTTTTTAGATTGCCATGAGTTGTAGCGAGCTTTTCGGCTGGAAAAAACTTTGCCGTTACCGTTGTGCCGCCGGTTTCCAGACATTCTTCGGTTTGTCCGGCATAATCACATTCTTCAATATTGCCGGGACAGGCATCCGGATCATCCGGCATATTGCGGCAGCGGTTGGAACTCATTTCGAGTTGAAAATGATATCGCTCCGAAAAAATTCGCATTCGCAAGAGGTCAAATCCCTTGCCCCCGGCCCGGAAGTCATAGGGGTTGCGGGAGGAATACTGCATGGTATCATAGGCCGTGAAATAATTTTCAAAAATCAGCTTCTGATTTTCCTCGCTAATACCGATGCCGGTATCTTTCACTTCCAGCTCCGGACCGATCTCCCCTGCTCTCACGGTGACGGTAATCCTGCCGTTGTCCGGGGTATTTTCAACCGCATTGCGAACCAGACCGTTCACGATTTTGGCCAGTACGTCGCCGGGTATCCAGATGGTCGGCACCACTGAAGTCCGGGTTTCCACGAGGCATTGGCGATGGGCAAATTTAGGCCGCAGGTCGTCGATCCGGGACTCGACAAATTGATCCAGCCGGATTTCCTCGGATCGGGCCTCGTTAGGTCCGAATAGCTTTTCGATATGCCGGCGCAGCCGGGCGACAATCTCTTTTTCTTCCAGATTCAAGGTGACCAGTGATTCCAACTCATCGCTGCAGGCATCCAACAGAGAAGACAACATATAGTAAATTTTGTAATCCCTCTCTCTTAATATATCTTCAATCTGGTACTGCATGTCCAGCAGTCGGTCCAGGTTTCTCTGGGCGCGGTCAAAAATGGTATCCCAGTTCTGATCCGTAAGACCGGCAAGTCTCCTTTTCAAGATACTGAGAGAAGCCGCCAGGATCGACAAAGGTGTTTTCAACTCATGGGACAGATGGTAAATGACCCGGTCTTTGGCCCGGTTCAGGTTTTGAACCTCTTCATAGGATTTTTTCAACGCCTCGTTGATACCGGCATTCTCAATGGGAAGTGCGACATAATTGGCAATGGCTTCCAGCAGGTCGACGTCGTTTTCATCGAAAGGGCCCGCTTTTTTATTAACGGCACACAGCACGCCGATCAGGCGATCCTGAATCTGAATGGGCACATCGAGCATGCTGCGGGTCTTGTACTGCGATTTCTCGTCAACTTCCCGGAAAAAATGCGGATCTCCGGACGTATCCGGCACGATCAGGGATTTACCGGTTCGATAGACCTGACCGGCAACCCCTTTGTCGACCGGAAATCGGATCTCCTTCATCTTTTGGCCGGTTTCACCGTCATCATAGACAGATTCGCGAAAGAAAAATTCATTGTTCTCTTCATCCAGCAAGATGACCGAGGCGCCCTCCACGCCCATCAAGTTGCGAACTTCTCTGGTAATAAATCCCAGGCGGGCGTCCAGACCCCGGTAATGATGCAGCGCGCCCGAGATGCGGAAGAGGGTCTGGTTGATGCTGGCCTCGCGTTTTTCACGGGTTACGTCCCGCAGCGTAATCACCTGCCCGGCCGGCTGGTTATCCTCGTCATAAAATATGGCTCCGTCGATAACGATATCCAGCATGCGACCGTCTTTGGTCATTCGCCTGGTTTCGAATCCGTGCAGCACCTTATCCTGAAACAACTGCTTGATCCCGAGGCGGGTGCTGGCTTTCATTTCCTCGGGGACAAATGAGGGAATGATTTTTCCCTCCAATTCCTCCAGGGTCCATCCAAAAACGTTCTCGAAGGCCGGATTCAGATAGGATACCGTGTGGTCCAGATTGAAGACAAATACCGGATCCGGTAGAAAATTAAGAAAGGCCCGATAACGCTGTTCCGCCCTGCGGCTGGTCTGGGACAGCTCCAGGGCACAGGTTTCCGATTCCTTGAGCGCTTCCTGGGCCAGGACCCGATCGGTTACGTCCCGCGCGATCCCCCTAAATCCGATGGGTCGATCGGTATTGTCGGTTATCAGGCTGGCAGATATCTCCAGATGCCGTTTTTCGCCATCCTTGCGGACGATCTCCCATTTAATGTCGACAATGCCGGTGCCGGTGCGATAGATGCGGTTGAATGCTTTATATGCAATGCGGGCATTTTGCTCGTCCATGAATTCGGTAAAATTACGATCCTGGATCTCATCTGTCGAATATCCGAAAATTCGACACAGCGCTTTATTAAAAAATTTAAAGTTACCATGCAGATCAACCTCGTAAAAACCATCCGCCACTTCTTCAATCAGCACCCGATAGCGATCCCTCTGAATGCGCCTATCTGGCTGCGCCGGTTTGGCACTCTCTTCGGATGATTTTGAAGTTGACACGGCTGAATCCGGCATATCAGCTTTTGCTTTATTTCCTGAATCATGCATGAGTTTTAGGAGTAGTTTTCGTTTTCCAGAATTCCGAACGTTTTCGCGTCGAGCAAATTGACGCCGTTGGCCCGCAGGACATCAATCGCTTTGTCGTTGTCACTAAATCTGAAAATCATCACGGCCTTGCCCTGGGAAATACGAATAAATGCGTAGGTATAGATGACCTGGATGTTGGCCTCGCGCAACGGCTTCAGCGTGTTGGCCAAACTGCCGGGTTTATCCTCTATTTCGGCCGCAACGACCTCGTTCACGTAGGCCGGTATCGCCATTTCCATTAATATTCGTCTCGCTTTGGCGACATCTGAAACCAGGAGACGGAGTTGCCCAAAGGCTCCGGTGTCAACCAGATTGAGCGCTCTCAGGTTGATTCCGGCCTGTCCCAGTGCGCTGGTGACTTCCAATAAACGCCCCGGGGCATTTTCGATGGACACCACAATTTGCTTTAATTTCATTGAATCCTCCCCATAAGTTAAAAATAATTTCCGAATACTTAGAAACGGACCTGCTAAGGTCTCATAGCCCATTGGAGCCAGCGGCTAAGGAAGTTGGAGTATTGGAGTGTCGGATTGTTGGAGTATTGGACATACCAATACACTCAAGGTCATAAAGGGGTCCCAATGCCGGCTAAAGGCTCATGGAGCAGTTTTTGCAACAGAACTCTAAAAGAAACTGACGGGGTGTGTCAAGGGAGAAACCGTGCCGATTGCGGATTTTGGATTGCAGATTGCGGGATGTCGATTGATGATTGACGAATTCACCCGGGGGGCTATTTAATTTGCCCTACAACTATCTTATCAAACCCTGTCTGCGAAAGAACCCAAGCAATAAATAACCAAGAAATTTTTCACTGTAGTCTGTTATCTGCCGTCTGCTTGCCCTCCGTAGCCTTCATGGCGAAGGGGGGTCTTCTGACCTCTGTCATCTGACCTCTGTCATCCGTCATCTGAATTCTGTCTTCCGACTTCTGTCCTCTGACTTCTGACTTCAGACATCTGCCAACGGCCACTGGCCTCTTTCCTCCAGCACCGATCGCAGAGTCTTCAGCGCGGCATTGGTGGCCGGCACGCCGCCGTATATGGCGGTTTGAAAAATAACCTCTGCGATCTCCCCGGGTGAACAACCGACATTCAGCGCAGCTTGAATATGCAGCCGAAGCTCTTCGAGGCGCGATAGAACCGTCAGAGCAGCAACGGTAACCAGCTGCCGGGTCGGATGGGGAATTTTCTCCCGGGCATACATCTGTCCGGTAATAAATAGCGAAAAATCCCGGGCCAGATCCTTGTCGAAGGATCGCCAGAGATCAAAAGGCCTTTCGTCAGTCACACCCTCAAAATACAGTGCTGCCGTCTTTTTGGTTTTTTCAACGATGTCCCGGCCCAAGATGACCTCCCTTCATATACCATTCAGAAAAAATATGTCTAAAAGTATGCTGGTGACGGCTGTGTTTAGGTTTCAGGTGTCAGTGTTCAGGTGTCAGCAAAAGAACTCGACCCTTTGGATCGCAGTCGCCCATAAATGCACTTTCTTCCACCGGCCTGCTAATCAGGTTTATCCTAGCAAGAGTTCAAGGTTCAGCCTACCCTGGCGTATATCACGGATTCATTATGTTCTCCGTAACAGTTTCCAATATTGTCTTATATGTCAGATTGATGCTAAGTTCGCTCTGGGCCAGGGGATTCCAGATTCCCTGAAACCTGAAACCTGACACCTTTTCTACACTATGGAGTATTTCGGTCCGCCGCCTCCCTCCGGGCAGGTCCAGATAATGTTGTTGTACGGGTCTTTAACCTCACAGGTTTTGCAGTGCAGACAATTAGATGGATTCAGCTTCAGGCGCTTTGATCCGTTGTCATCCTGTTCCAGTTCATACACCTGGGCCGGACAGAAGCGCGTACACGGACTGCGATATTTGTCATAGCACTCCGTCATGCAAAGGTCGGGGTTCGGTATAACCAGGTGGCAGGGCTGATTCTCCTCGTGGGAAGTACCGGAAAGATAGAGTCCCGTCAGCTTGTCCAGATAGAGTTTGCCGTCCAGATCCTGAGTATCCGGCGATTCGGGCGGATTGGCAGACAAATTCGACAGCTCCGTAAGTGTGGCACTGTCCGCATGGATCGGCATCGGATCGACGAATCCGCGCCCACCGCTGATGTACTGGGCGCCGATCGTAACGAATTTTCCAAACCCCTTTTTGGAGAGCGCCTGGCCGAAATTTCGAGCGGCGTACAACTCTTTGTGAATCCAGCTGTCGGCTACTTTCTGCTGGTACTGGTCCAGGGTTTGACTGGTGAAGTCTTCCTTTTCCAGAGCCGTCATGATGGTCTCAGCGGCCAGCATACCGGATTTCATCGCGGTGTGGACCCCTTTCAGCCGTTGAATGTTCAGGGTGGAAGCGCTGTCACCGACAAAAACCGCACCATCAACAGCTAGTTTCGGCATCGTATAAAAGCCGCCGGCCGGCAGAGTTTTGGCACCCTGCTGAAGCACTTTTCCGCCCTGGATGATACCGGCGATCAATGGATGTTTTTTGAAGCTCAGGAAGGCCTGATAAGGCTCCAAAAGCGGGTCCTCATACTCCAGCCCGACGACGAATCCCAGAGCCACACGGTTGTCTTTCATCTTGTAAAGAAATCCACCGCCTTTGGTATCCAGGCCCAGCGGATGGCCAAAGGTATGCAGCACGGTAGTGTCAGGGGAAGGAAAGGAATTGGATTCGGGAATTTCAATGACTTCCTTAATGGCCGTTTCGAAGACCTGGGGCATTTTTCCGTCGAAAATACCCAGTTTTTTACCGACTTCACGGATGAGGCTGCCTTTGGGCCCCTCACCAAACACGGTAACTTTGGCCATCAAATCAACTCCCGGCTCAAAATTGGGCCGTTTATTGCCGTCTTTATCGATGCCCTTATCACCGGTTCTGATGCCGATGATCCGTTTGTCGTCTTCACCATACAGGACCTCGCTGCCGGCAAAGCCGGGGAAAACCATGACGCCCAGCTCCTC
>JASJCE010000215.1 GCA_030066155.1 Desulfobacterales bacterium
AAGTTCATATAATCCGCCATGATCAAACCGCCGCCGGAGGCAAGCAACATGCCGATCCGGTAGCCGTTTATATACAGGGAAGAACCGAGGCCCAACTCTTCATCGGAAAGGTCTTCCCGCCGGTAGGCATCAATCACAATGTCCTGGGATGCACTGAAGAAGGTGACCAGAAATGCAGCGAAGGCGAGTAGCCAGGGATTTTGGACGGGGTTGGACTGGCCCAGTGCGACAATCGAAACGGTGAGTGCAATTTGCGCAACCAGCATCCATCCGCGCCGGCGGCCCAGGAACGGCAGGGTAAAACGATCCAGGAACGGAGCCCAGATAAATTTGAGAGTATACGGTAATCCGACCAGAGCCATCATGCCGATAACCGTCAGATCCACTCCTTCGTCTTTCATCCAGGCTTGCAGCACGCTCATCGTGAGCAGAAGCGGAAGCCCACAGGAAAAACCCATCACAAAGGCGACCAGCATCCGGCGGCTGACGATAACCTTGATAACAGGGTTGCGATGATCGGTCTGCAAAAGCCCTCACAAGTTTGTGGAATTCGGGTGAAGGAAGCTTGGTAGCTGGAAGGCTTGGAAGCTGCAAGCCTGACCACGACAATAGCGAATTTATACCGCAGCACCCGCTGTTGGTGCGATAAACCCATTATAGCAGAAAACCGCAATCCGGCGAAGCCGGAAATGAATATTGATTAAATACAGATGAGCTATAATTGTCCGACCGCTTTCAAATCTTTCGCTTTCCAGCATCCCGGCCTTCAAACTTTCCGGCCACCGGGCCTTCCCGCCTGCCAGCTTTCAAGCCTTCTTGCCTCCTGGCTTTCCGGCCTTCCAGCCTTCTCGCCTCCCAGCCTAACCCGTGCTGGCCGATTCCAGCTGCTGCGGCGTAACAATTGAACCGAATTCGGCCTTGAGGGCCTCGAGCTCCTGTTTTTGTTTGTTCAAAATATCAAACAATTTTTGCGGTATACGGTCTTCTTTGCGGTACGCTTCGATTTGCAGATCGATTCGCCCGGTTATATTGTCAATGTACAGCGAGAATTGCTTCTCGTATAAATTTTTGGGATACGCTTTGCCGATTTTTGACTTGAACAGGTTTTTCAAATCCGCATATTTGGGCAGATATCCAATAGGCGTTTCAATTGCGTCAACTTCGTTGTGGGCTCGGCGTTCCAGCCAGGCCATCCAGACTTTGACATCCTTTTTCTCTCCCAGCAGTTTTTTCGAACTGCCGCCGCGGGCTTCATCGGTCAGGAAATAATTCAGTCCTGCCAAAATAGCTGCTTTACCCGATGCGATTCTACTGCTGCCGAAAAACTCGAATTGGGCAGCCATGTAATCTCCGAGAGAGCCCGGGATAAAGGGCGCATTTGCCCAGGGCTGTCGCCGGACACCGGTGGCACCGACCTCGGTCGCCGTGGCGGCGGACACGATGCAGGCCCCGATCACGACTCCCTCATCCGAAGTTTTGGCAACCCATACCGGCGGCATGGTGTCGCTGTCGCGACCGCTGTAAGTGACGATCCGTGTTTCAACGCCGGCGCCATTTTCATTTTCGTCTGAATAATTGCCCAGAGCCCTGTTTTCCAGGGTACAACGGGAATTGGGGTGGGACATGGGGATTTCTTTGCCGATTTCGTCCACCATCCCCAGTTCCCAGGGGCCCTGGAAGTTGACGCCCTTCTGGGGCGGCGGTTCTTCATTGTTGCCGACCCACTGGGGCTTGCCAGTTTCGTCGATCAGCACATTGGACCAGATAACCTCGGTTCCGGGCTCACGCAGGCATTTCATCAACTGCGGATCACCTTCCCAGTTCACATCCTCCACAATACCGAAAATGCCCTTTTCCGGATTTATGGATCGAATCGTTCCGTCTTCGGCAATCCAGCATTGTGCCAGGTCATCTCCCACAAATTGGTCTCCCGCCATAGCCGATGTGGTTTTGCCGCAGCCGCTTGGTGCCGCGCCAATCATCCAGGTTATCCGGCCGCCGGGGCCTTCGATTCCGGTAATAAACATGTGCTCGGCCAGTTGATCGCCGTCGTGCTCATAAACCGAGCGATCCACCGCAAACCGATGGTTGCCTTTTTTCATCAAAAGCGTGTTGCCGGCGTAGGTGCAGTTGAAGCTGTATGTCGTCAGGTGGCTGCGATCCATGAAAACCCGGGCATTGGGCAAATCTTCCGGTCGGTTCAAGCCTTCGCTGTGAATATTGGTAAAAAAGTGCCCCAGCTTCTCGACCTCTTGGTCGAAGTCAGCGTACACGTTGCGGTAAAGAATGTCGGCGCTGTGCAGGACATACGTCGAACTGGAAATCTCGACAGCCGGATTGGAAGCCGGGGCACCGACCGGACCGCGCAAATAAAATCCGATCATCATGAGTTTGCCCTTCATTATGCCGGTCATTTTGTCCTTAATATCTTTGAACGCCTCACTGCGATCCATTTTGTTCCCCAGCGAGCTGACCTGTTCACCCTCATTGCTGATATAAAAGGTACGGTCGATGATACGTCCCTGTTCATCCTTCAAATCGAAATGGATGGTGTGATTCTCCATTGGCAGCGATTTTTCTTCGCCTTTTTCAAGGGATAATTCTCTGATAAATTGTCGATCTTCATTGGAGGCCGTATTGACAAATACGTTGTCCGGATTGCAAAGTACGATGGCATTGGCAATTTTAAGTCGCACCGCTTTATTTTTGACCTTATTCAATCTGGCCAATTGTTCGGCCTCTAACCGTTCGGCAAACAGTTTCTCCGCATCTTCGGTCGATTTGATGCCGCCAAGTTCGGTTACAATGTCAATGACGTCCTTCTTAGGTCCCATTTCTAATTCTCCCATTTTCAAATTTACTGATCATCCCGTGTTAATCGGCTTTATCCCCTGGCCCTGATCTGATCATAAGTTTTTTCAGCCTTTTTTATTTAACTTACCGGCGGTTACCTTCACCGCTAGTGTTCATGCTGACAGCCGTGCCGCTCAAAGACTGGCATGTTTTGTTCGATCCAGATCAGCACCTTATCGAATTCGTTTCTAACCTCCATCAATGCCTTACCCCGGTGGCTGACCCGACTTTTTTCTTCCCGGGTCAATTGGGCAAATGTTTTTTTAAGCGGCGGAAAATAAAATACCGGATCATATCCGAATCCACCTTCACCGGCCGGCTTTTCGGTAATGAGTCCTTCGCAGCGCGCCTCGTAGGTGAGGGCCGGGCCCGGCGGCACCGCAATCGAGATGACACATTCAAAGGCCGCCCTGCGATTGGTCTTGCCCTTCATCTCATCCAGCAGTTTGGTGTAGCGCTGCTCATCTGTTGCGGCTTCACCCGCATAGCGGGCAGAGTAAACCCCCGGGGCTCCATCCAGTGCTTCCACTACCAGACCGGAGTCATCAGCCAATGCCGGCAATCCCAGGATTTTGGAAACAAAGCTGGCCTTTTTGTAGGCATTATCGTCGAAAGTAAGCCCATCCTCCGCCACCGGCGGTATGGGGCCGAAATCGCTAAGATCTTTGATATCAACCGCAAAGCCGCTGAGCATATCTCGAATTTCAGCGGATTTTCCGGGATTTCCGGTTGCAAGAACCAGTGTCAGGTTTTCACTCATAGAGCCGCTCTCGAAAACTGTAACCCGCAGAAGGTAGTTGAGTTGACACCAGCAGCGGGAGAAACGATGTTGGAAGTTAACGGTGTATATTGGTACCCATCATTCCACGGCATTTGCCCCTGGAACAGCCGGCTTGTTCGGTCTTGGCCTGGCAGACCAGAATTAATAGATTCTTGACAGTATAGGAAGTGCAGTGGTGAAAATGCAGTGTACAATTTCAATTCTTATAAGCATGTTAATTTAATCATGCTTTATTCGTTGTAAAGTTCTTATTTCCCTGAAGCTTTTGGAAGTAAAGCGGGTCAATTTTTCTTGACAAAACCCGAGAACAACCCTATCGAATTGAGTTAGACAATGGTTAAAGGAAGCAGGCCATGCAATGCTGGAACGGCTGGGGCGACGAAGCGGTCACGGTACAACTGCCGTAGCAAGCCCTTGAGATTTTGTACGATACTCTCGGCCAGGGTCACAGGCGTGAGGATTATCCGCTTCAAGAATTTCTAAAGCGAATACCGCAGTCGCGGTTACCCCGTCATCCGCTCATTTCAATTGATCCTAAATTAAGACTCGACCATGCTCACGGCCAGAGCCTGCCGGATTGGATCGGTTTACGCTGGGGAACCTTGAATCGATTTCCGGACGGCGTGGCACAGCCAACCACAGTGGAAGACATCCGGGAGTTGCTGGATTGGGCTCGGAGGTGGGATGTCATTGTCATCCCCTACGGTGGCGGCACGAGTGTCGTGGGGCACCTGAAAGTGCCGATGACGGACCGACCGGTGCTCAGTGTGTCTCTTGAGCGATACAACCGGATGATCGATATTGAACCGGAGAGTCGCCTGGCAACCTTCGAGGCCGGTATTCGCGGCCCTCAAATAGAGCATAATCTCAATGCCCGTGTTTTGACCGATGCAATCAACTATTACTGTGCTTTTGCCTCATCTACTGGAAACTTCAAGGCAATAATATACTAAGGCCGTTCGACCAGGTACATATAAATGAGGGCAATCATCAAGTGTTCTTCCAATCACTTTACTCCATGTCGTTAGTACAAAATCAACAGTATCTCGCCAGCGCAGGAACGAAATTTGCCGTACAGTTTTTTTCACTTATACTTGAGAACACAATGGAATTTGCAATCCCTTTCTATATGCGCTAAATACCAGAGTTCATGCATAGGTAGGTCCTCTTTTCTAAACTTTGTGGAGCTTCTCCGTATAATTGCCTATATTTATTCTCACCGGATCGGAAAAACCTACTTGGGTTCTATGCCAAGGATGGAGGGCTTATACTAAAACCGATAGGCAGCAATAAATTATCTTAATTATTAAGAAAAAGTGGCTTTGATGCACAACACTGTAGTTCAGACAACAAACAAGAAATGGATAATTGAGAGCATTGTAAACTCATTTTCGGGAATGTATTTTTTAATGTTAAGCATCATTCAGGGCGCTGCTTTGAGTTTTTGGGTGGTTAAGATTTCATCTTTACCAATAAACTGGCAAAATCCACTTACAGAGGAAAGCTTTAGGCAACTACTGCCATATTTCGTGTCTTTTCTGTTAATAATAATATTGTGGCACTCATATTTTTGGCTCGCGGTGATCGGCAGATGGACACCCTTGATTTGGGACTCTCTTCTAATGTTTCTGATAGGCGCTATCGAACTGTTCGTGATTAACAATATGAATCATTATATCTGGTACTATAGTTTAGGATTTCTTGGCATTTTAGCTGGTATTCAATACATATATAACGCTGAACGCTTAAATGATGAGGTATGGGACATTGACGCAAAAGAAATTGGCCGGCATATACGTCAGTATAAAAAGAAACGAGGACAAGTTCTCATATTTTTTAGTTGCGCCGGTATGTTAATCATTTTTGTAGTGCATATTTTCAGACCGAATTATCTTTACCTATCGGCAATTATTATTTTATTTGTTCAATTTTGGACTATCAGGGAACATCTGCGTGATCAGAAAAACACTTTATCGAAATTGAAAATTTATTCTGTAAATAAGTAGTAGGCATTTAGTATAAAATCCACAACTTTATCGAGTTTTATACGTTAAATAAAATTATCTATTTCACAGTATGAAATTAAAAGAGCTATCCAAAACTTGGGATTTAATTGTCATCGGGGGAGGAATAACCGGTGCCGGCATTCGTCCGGTTCTAAGCGAGGGTAAACTGAAACCTTCGGAGGAATCCCGCGAACATGTGGTGTGGATTGATAAGGGGCTAATTACCGTCACGGGAGGCAAGCTGACAACTTTTAGAAGGCTGGCCTGGGATGCGCTGAAAGCGGCCGGACCTTTCCTGCCGCCCGACCGCATAGCTCACCCGGAGGACCCGGTATTTGAAGATGTTCCGCCGTCCACAGACAACGGTTTCGGATTGGCGCCGGCTACCTGGCGCCGTTTATACGGTCGCTATGGCATGCGAGCTATGGAAATTATTCAAGGTGCCGCACCCGATGATCTGAATCTCGTACCGGGAACCCATACCCTCTGGGCGGAGTTGCCGCATGCCGCCCAAAATGAGCAAATCCGGCACCTGGATGATCTCCTGCTGCGTCGGGTACGCATTGGACTGTTGACACCGGAGGGCGGAAAGGCGTATCTAAACCGCGTGAAGTCAATCTGTAAGAATGTCTTGCCCTGGGATCGGAGGCGATGGAAAACCGAAATCAAGATGTACAAAAATCGATGGAACCAGTCCTACAATCTACCACAGAGACGGGCCGAACACCCCGCCGCTCGTGCAATATCTGCCATCAGAAATCTGAAAACAAACCTGAGCAGAAAATTTCATCAATTCAAACCGGCTAAAAAAAGTGGATAAAGATCTCCTGCTGGCCATCGATAACGGCACCCAAAGCTTAAAAGCCCTGATCTTCGACCTCGAAGGCCAACTTCTGGCAAAGGAAATTGTTGCGTTCAGCCCCTATTTTTCCAGCCAACCCGGCTGGGCCGAACAGGATGCGGACGTATTCTGGCAGGCCCTCTGCCGGACCTGTCAAAAGCTGCTGCGGCATAAAAGGGATCTGATGGAACGTATCGCCGGGGTGGCTGTTACGACCCAACGGGCAACGGTTGTCAATGTCGATCAGAGCGGCACTCCCCTCCGGCCGGCGATACTGTGGCTGGATCAGCGTAAAACCCATGGACAGCCCGCGGTGGGGGGCGTCTGGGGCGCGATCTTCGGTCTTACCGGTCTCAAAAAAACCGTGGCCTACCTCCAGGCCGAGGCCGAAGCAAATTGGATTCGAACCTATCAACCGGAAATATGGCAAAAAACCCATAAGTATCTCCTGCTTTCTGGATACCTGACGTATCGTCTGGTCGGTCAATTTGTGGATTCGGTCGGTTGCCAGGTTGGCTATATCCCGTTTGACTACAAACGCCTGCGGCAATCAGCCTGGTGGGACTGGAAGTGGCGGGTTTTACCCGGAATTGATCCCGCCATCTTACCGGATCTGGTCGCTCCCGGCCAATTGTTAGGAACCATATGCCCGGATGCGGCACGTGATACTGGACTGCCAGAAGGCCTGCCCCTGGTGGCTGCGGCGGCCGACAAGGCCTGCGAGGTTATCGGCTCGGGCAGTCTGGATTCCAGTATCGGCTGCCTCAGTTACGGAACAACCGCCACGATTAACGTGACCCACAAAAAGTATGTCGAGCCGATACCGTTGATTCCACCCTATCCGGCGGCCGTTCCCGGGTATCATACGGTTGAAGTCCAGGTCTACCGCGGCTTTTGGATGGTCAACTGGTTTAAGGAGGAATTCGGTCACCTCGAAAAACGAAAAGCTGTCGAATCGGGGCTGACACCGGAGCAGCTTTTTGACATCCTGGTTGATGAGATAGCGCCGGGGTCCATGGGCTTGATGCTTCAACCTTACTGGACGCCCGGGGTCAAAACCCCGGGCCCGGAAGCCAAAGGCGCTATCATCGGATTCGGTGACGTCCACAACCGCGGCCACCTGTATCGATCTATTCTGGAAGGATTGGCCTATGCCTTGCGCGAAGGCAAAGAGCGCATCGAGAAGCGCAGCCGGACGCCGGTTACCAGTTTGCGGGTCTCCGGCGGCGGAAGTCAGAGTCGCAACGCGCTGCAGATAACCGCCGACATTTTCGGGCTGCCCACGGCCAAACCCCACTTATATGAAACTTCGGGCCTGGGCGCCGCCATCGATGCCGCCGTTGGATTGGGCCTTCATCCGGATTTTAAAGCGGCGGTCAACGCCATGACGCATGTAGGTGAGGTGTTCGAACCTGATCTGAAAAATCACAAAATGTATGATGCGCTATATCATGATGTTTACAAAAAAATGTACAAGCGATTGAAACCATTATACGAACGCATTCGAGAGATAACCGGATACCCCCAATAAGTTATCCGCCGGAATTCAAAAGAAAGGATTTCAAAATGTTATATGGTATATTATCGAATGAAAGCGAACAATACCGGAAAGCCAGAGCCGAACTGCATCGAGCCGAGATGGCGCTGCGGGATCAACGAGAGCGGGTAGCCGAGCTGAGGCGCTTACTGCCGTTGGACACGCCTGTGGAAGACTATCTATTCCATGAAGGACCGGTCGATCTGGCCCTGGACGGCCCTGTATCGGAGATCCGGCTTTCAGAGCTGTTCGAAGATCCGGCGAAACCCCTGCTCATATATCAGTATATGTTTGGTGGCGCCCAAAAGGATTCCTGTCCGATGTGTGCCATGTGGACCGACGGCTTTAATGCTGCTGCACCCCATTTGAAGCAGAGGCTGAACTTCGCCATTGTGGCCCAGGGTGAAATCACCGAATTCCGCGCCTGGGCCAGAAGTCGCGGCTGGGGCAATCTCCGATTGGTGTCAAGCGCCGGCTCATCCTTTAAAACCGACCTTAGATTTCAAACTGCTGAAGAGGAGCAGTTGCCCGGGGTCAGCGTCTTTGTGAGATCAGAGGACGGTTTACTGTCCCACTTCTACTCCGCATCGGCTATAATGGCAGAAAACGAATATCGCGGTCTCGACCTCTTCACTCCGGTGTGGAACCTCTTAGACCTGACACCGGAGGGACGCGGCGATTGGCTTCCAAGTGTGCGGTATGACCAATCGTGATAATGACCGGAGCCAACCCGAATTGCCCCTGGGTGAAATTGTAGCAAATCTTGAACCGGCGCAATCTCCCGGGCGCAAACCGTATACGGGCAGGTTCGTAAGCCTCAATCCCGTCGATCCGGAAAATGATTTAGAAGAGCTGTACCGGAATTCCCACGGCACTGACACCAACACCCGACTCTGGACCTACATGGCCTACGGCCCGTTTTCAGATCCCGCAGCCATGAAAGATTGGCTGCGGGATTGCAAATCATCAACCGATCCGCTATTTTTAACTGTACGATCAAATGATCTAGACCAGTGTGTCGGCATCGTCAGTTTTCTGAATATCAATACGGGAATGCGAACCCTGGAGCTCGGCAATATCTGGTATTCGCCGCGAGTTCATCACACGCAGACCAACACAGAAACCGTGTATTTGATGCTGTCCGAAGCATTTGACGCACGGGGCTATAGGCGGGTGGAATGGAAATGTGACGCACTGAACGCTCGCTCCCGAAAAGCGGCCCTCAGACTTGGCTTCAGTTTCGAGGGCATCTTCCGGCAGCACTATATCATCAAGGGACGCAACCGCGATACCGCCTGGTTCGCGATGCTGGACTGCGACTGGCCGGAAGTCAAACACAATATGGAACAATGGCTCTATTCGGCAAGTAATCAGACATCACTGACCAAGCTAAACCAGTCGCTCCTGCGGCCGCCGGAATTGAAGTCACCGCAAAAACCGGTGCTTTAGGATCAGAGGATGTTTATAAAGAAGTAGATATCAGCTCAATTAATCACCGTGACAGGGCGGAGGTTAAACCGCGCAACAGCTCAAACAGACCGGATGGCGGAATTTGTTACATTGAATTCAATGATCAAGCAAAAGTAGCACTGCGAAGCAAAACATAATTTATCCGCCGTCCTCATTTTAAAGCGAGCTTTTGGTTTACACTTTCAAATTTTAATCTTGATCAAACTAAATCTAATGGCGGATAAATCGAGGCTATTGCTATTCAGTGATTTGCACAATGATTTTCGAACGGCTTCCAAATTGTCAGAAATTGCCGCCGGTGTCGATATCGTTATCGGGGCCGGCGATTTCTGTGTCTGCCGACGGGGGCTTGCGGAAATCATTGATGCCCTGGCCGGCATTGATAAACCAATCGTGCTGGTGCCCGGTAACAGCGAATCCGAAGAAGAATTGATCAACGCCTGCCGCAACTGGAAAAGTGCCCATATTCTTCACGGCAACCAGGCCACCATTGACGGCATCACTTTTTTCGGAATCGGCGGCGGCATACCCGTAACACCGTTCGGGTCCTGGAGTTACGATTTTACCGAAGATGAGGCTTACGCACTATTGCGTGATTGTCCGGTCGGCTGCGTGCTGGTGAGCCATTCACCACCCAGGGGGTTATTGGACCGTTCTTCTGATGGCCGGCATCTGGGAAGTCAGGCCGTACGCGATACGGTTGAAAAGAAAAAACCGGCACTGGTCGTTTGCGGACATATTCACGGCAGTTCGGGTCAATCCCACCGGCTGGGAGAGAGCCTTGTGATAAATGCCGGGCCAAGCGGTATAATCCACAACCTGTTATGATAGGACTCGTTTCACCACGAAGGGCACGAAGTCCACGAAGAAACCGTGGGCTTATTAATTCAATTATCGTTCTTTGTAACTTCGTGCCCTTCGTGGTTTAAATTAATTTTGGCTCCCGGATAAAAACGATATGGGATTCGCTGAAAAATCATTCCCACGCCTGGTTCGCAACTCGAATAAAAAAATGGAGAGAAAAAATGGTTAACACCATGTTTGATCTGAGCGGGAAAACGGCCCTGGTTACGGGGGGTAATGGCGGTATCGGCTTGGGGATAGCGGAGGCCCTGGCCGGCTCCGGTGCCGATATCTGCATTTGGGGCCGGAAAGAGGGGAAAAATCAGGCCGCTGTCGAGAAACTAAGAGAATATGGGCGGCAGGTGACAGCATTTCAGTGCGACATTTCGGATGAAAAACAGGTCGAAGACTGCTTTTCCCGGACCGTGGATACACTGGGCAAGGTGGACGCCTGTTTTGCCAACGCAGGGTTTGTACGCCTGGGGACACCATTTCATCAAATGAGTATTGATGATTGGCACCAGGTATTCGGAATTAACATGGATGGCGTTTTCTTTACCTTTAGATCAGCATTGCGGCATATGCTGGATACCGGCAACGGCGGGTCGCTGGTCGTTACCAGCAGCATTGCAGCCGGATACGGAATGCCCTCTGGCGAGCATTATGCAGCGACCAAGGCCGGTGTCATTGCCCTCGTTAAAGGGCTGGCCGTCGAGTATGCCCGCTATGGAGTTCGGGCCAATGCGATATTACCCGGCTGGGTGGAAACGGACATGACACGACCCCTGATCAACATGGAGAAGTTTGCTGACAACGTTATTCCCCGCATACCCCAGAGACGCTGGGGAAAAGCTTCCGATTTTGGCCCGATCGCCGTTTATTTCGCCAGTGACGA
Organism: Desulfobacterales bacterium; assembly: GCA_030066155.1. Classification (GTDB taxonomy): domain Bacteria; phylum Desulfobacterota; class Desulfobacteria; order Desulfobacterales; family JAFDCJ01; genus JAFDCJ01. The sequence continues at coordinate 11,227 of JASJCE010000215.1, forward strand.
CAGTGCCTATCATTCAGGCGATGCCGTGGTCATCGACGGCGGCTACAGTTGTTTTTAACATGTACACCGATATTTTGCTCTGGATTTTGGCCGTTTTGTTGGTAATCGCCGGCTTTTTGGGTTTGGTTTTCCCGGCCCTTCCGGGTGCCCCCATTTTATTTGCCGGGCTTTTTACGGCGGCCTGGGCTGAGGATTTCAATCACGTTGGAACCAAAACCCTGGTTATTCTGGGGGTCATGACCATTCTGACTTACGCATTTGACTTTCTGGCAAGTGCGTTCGGGGCCAAACGTTTCGGAGCCTCACGCCGGGCCGTTATCGGAGCCACGTTGGGCGCAATTGTCGGAATTTTCTTCGGGATCCCCGGGATTCTGCTGGGACCGTTTATTGGCGCCGTTCTGGGTGAACTCTCCAATCGCCTGAGTTTAAAGGCTGCCGGAAAGGCTGGTGTGGGTGCCACCCTGGGGCTTGCCCTGGGCGTTGCCGCAAAGTTAACCCTGG
>JASJCE010000216.1 GCA_030066155.1 Desulfobacterales bacterium
GCACCCCGACCAATGCCGAGGTGGGGGATCATGCGGTGGTCTTACGGGTTAGTGACGGCACGGTCAATGTCGATCAAAGCTTTACCATAACCGTTGCCAATACCAACGATTTACCCATCGCGGCTGATGATAATCTGAATGCAACTGAAGATCAATCGATTGTGTTTTCTTCAGTTACGGACCTTTTGGCCAACGATTCCGATGTGAATGGCGATGCCCTGACCCTTGCAGGATTCACCCAACCCATTAACGGTCTGCTCGTGGACAATGGTGACGGCACACTTACGTATACACCAGGCAGCGATTTTTTTGGCATCGATAGTTTCAGCTATACCATCGACGATGGAAACGGTGGGACTGCCAGCGGCATGGCATTAATCGTGGTCGCCCCGGTTGGCGACACCCCCCAGATCACGCATGTGTCGACCAATGCCGAGGTACAGTCAGGACTCATCTTCATCAACCGGAATTCAGATGACGGCTCAGAGGTGACCCATTTTAAAATAACAGGCATCACTAACGGCACTTTATATCTTAGCGATGGCACTACCCGGATTGACAACGGTGACTACATTACCGCTGCCCAGGGACAGGCCGGGTTGAGGTTCACCCCGGCAGCCGGCAGTCCTGCGGAGGGCAGTTTTAATGTTGAATCTTCTGAGGACGGCGTTTCAGTGTCAGCCCAAAGCGGCATGGCCACTTCGACCATTACCGTATTGACGCCCGCCCCACCTGCAACCGTACCGGAATCGAGTCCTCCGCCGGCGGAATCCGAGCCGATCACCGAAGAAGAGGTTGGGGAGGAGGAGACCGAGGTGGTGGATGAGGTTGTTGATGAAGCCGGTACCCAGGCTGAGATGGACATTATGTCCGCGGTAGTAACCCCTCAGGCGTCAACGGCGGCAACTATCGCTAAACCATCTATTAACCCAAGCTTCGGTTATTTCAATCAGGCCAATTCAGACAGGGATGATGATAAAACACCTGAACGCAGCCCGCTTTTGTCTCCTAACACATTGAAGATGCTGGTAGAAGCCAAAAATCTTGGCGAACTGAGAGCTGCTTTGGAAAAAGTGGATATAACCACACTTAATCCGGCGAACTATGATCTGATGCGAAATTCCCTGGATGCCATCAAAGAGGAACTTGGCCAAGAAATCCTGATCAGCAATACCATTTTGGGTTCTGCCATCGCGGCCTCAGTGGGCTTGTCTGCCGGCTATGTTGTTTGGATGCTCAAGGGCGGGTCACTGCTGGCTTCTGTGCTTTCTTCTCTGCCGGCCTGGCAACTTGCGGATCCTCTGGCGATCCTGGCGGGTAAAAAAGAAGATGAAGATGAAGATGGCGATGATGAATCTTTGGAAACCATTATTGAAGAAAGCGCAGGGCGCGACAAGGACAAGCAAAGCAAATCTTCGGAAATGGACAACGACGACAAAGAGTCGACTAAACAATGAAATTTTTAAGCCCTAAAGCCCGTATCACCATGGGATTGGTCGGTGTGATGAGCAGCCTGGTCATGCTGGCCTTTCTCTTCAACATTATTCCTGACAAGAACGCTGCTGTCAGGGAAGGGCGGGCAGTACTGGCAGAAACCATTGCGGTGTACAGCACGGCCCTGGTCAAGACAGCCAAAAGCCAACGCCTGAAAAACGACTTCAACCTTCTGGCTGAAAGAAATGAACACCTGCTTTCCCTGGCCTTACGTCACCAAAGCGGCGGTATCCTTGTCTCAACCGGCGATCACACGGAACATTGGGAAGATATGAGCGGTGAGTATTCCAGGGATTCACAAGTCAGGGTTCCGATTTGGGCCGGCGATCAAAAATGGGGACAGCTGGAGCTGCGTTTTAAACCGCTAAAAAGCGAAGGGCTCTGGGGTGTACTAAAGATGCCGATGGTTCAAATGGTGCTGTTTATGGGGCTGGCCGGCTTTATTATATATTACTTTTACCTCGGAAAAGTGCTGCGCCAACTCGATCCATCCCAGGCCATTCCCAGCCGGGTCCGAGCAGCCCTGGATACAATGGCCGAAGGTCTCCTCATACTGGATCGTAAGGAACAAATCGTCCTTGCCAATCAGGCTTTTGCAGCCATGATCGATAAGTCGGCCGATGGCCTTCTCGGCTACCGAGCCGGAGAGCTGCCCTGGATGGATACGGCAGGGGAAAAAATCGAAAAGATCCAGCGACCATGGGTTCAATCCCTGATGCATGGCAAAGTGCAAAGGGACAGCATTATTCGTCTGCAACTATCCGAAGATGAGCTCCGAACCCTTAAAGCAAACTGCTCTCCCGTGCTGGGAGATGGCGGTAATTATGCCGGCGTGCTCGTTAGTTTCGACGATATCACTGAGCTTGAGGAAAAAGAGATTGAGCTTCTCAATTCGAAGCTGGAGGCAGAAAAAGCCAACAAAGCCAAAAGCTCCTTCCTCGCCAACATGAGCCACGAAATCCGCACCCCAATGAATGCTATCCTGGGATTCACCGAAATTCTTAAAAGAGGTTACGTTAAGAACGAAGCTGAAAGCCTCAGATACCTGAACACCATTCATTCAAGCGGTAAAAACCTTCTGGAGCTGATTAACGATATCCTTGATCTCTCGAAAGTGGAATCCGGTCGCCTTGAAATGGAAAACCGTAAAATTGAACCGTACGCCATCATCCATGAAGTATTACAGATACTGACTGTCAAGGCAAATGAAAAAGGGATCGCGCTTGCTTTCAGAGCTGACGGCGCGCTGCCCAGAGAGATAGAAACCGATCCGGTACGCCTTCGTCAGATCATCTTTAACCTGGTCGGCAACGCTATCAAATTTACCGAAGCGGGAAGTGTTACCGTAACTTGCCGCATCACGAAGAAAGATGCCTCTACTCAGTTGATAATCGACGTCAGCGACACCGGCATCGGTATTTCTACAGAAGCGCTGAAGGATATATTTGATCCCTTTGTACAGGCTGAAAGCACTGTGACACGCCGGTTCGGGGGAACGGGTCTCGGTCTTGCCATCAGCCGCAGGTTTGCGCAGGCACTGGGTGGTGACATTACGGTAAAAAGTGAACTCGGGATGGGCAGCACCTTCAGGATTTCTCTTGCCACAGGAAACCTAAGCGGAGTTCCCTTTCTGCAGCCCGAAGCGGTGAATAATCTTCAGAAGGAAATCGAACCTGAAAATAATTTTCACTGGCAGTTCCCCGAGGCGCGGGTCCTTGTCGTGGATGACGGTGGTGAAAACCGCGAACTCGTTAAACTATTGTTGGAAGAGGCCGGGCTTTTTGTGGATGAGGCCGAAAACGGTCAAATAGGCGTCGAAAAAGCAACTGCCGGTGGCTTTGACGTCATTCTCATGGACGTCCAAATGCCTGTTATGGATGGATTCACAGCAGTTGGAATTCTTCGCAAGCAAGGTCTGAAGATTCCCGTTATCGCCCTGACTGCAAATGCCATGAAGGGTTTTGAGGCGCAATGCTTAGAAGCAGGCTATTCCGGTTATCTGAGCAAACCGATTAACATTGACGAGTTCATGGAACGAATGGCGCAAATTCTTGGCGGCCGCAAGGAAAAAAGGGAGGTAGCGTCAACCAGGATCTCAGAAAGCGATCAGGATGTTCGACCTGAGGAAAAATCGGAAGCCGATCTGGGCCCGATTGTTTCCAAACTTCCTGCTCACATTGAAAAATTTAAGCAAATTATCGGGCGATTTGTCAAACGATTGAATCAACAATTGGATGCTTTAGAAACGGCACAGGCCAGCGGAGACCTGAAGACAGTGGCCCAATTAGCCCACTGGCTAAAAGGTGCCGGCGGCACGGTTGGCTTCGATGTGTTTACCGAACCGGCGGCTCAGTTGGAAATATATGCAAAAAAAGGCCAGGCCCAGCAAATAAAACCCTCGATTGCGTATCTTAGGCAACTGGCGAAGCACATTGTTGTGCCCGAAGGCGAAATCGCGGTGGCATCATCGTCAGCACCGCAGCCGTCTAAAGAAAGACCGTCTTCAGATTTGCCATCTTCAAGCCCGTCTGACGATAAGGTACCAAAAGCAATCGTCTCACGTCTGGCGAATATCAAAAGACTACAGCCCACGATTTTAAGCTTTGTTGAAAAGCTTGATGAAAAAATAGAAACAATGCAAGCCGCGCTTGAAAAGGATGATATGACCGAACTCGCCGGTTTGGCCCATTGGCTTAAAGGGGCCGGCGGAACCGTCGGTTATGACGATTTTACAAAACCCGCTGCAGATCTGGAATCCTGTGCCAAGGCAGACCATGTGGAACAGGCGCATCAAAAGGTAAAAGAAATAAAATCTCTGGTTGCGGCCATCGTGCCACCCGTCATTGATACCGATGGTAATCCGGGGAATAAACAGACCGACTCGGGCAATCAAAACCCTGATGCAGTCGGATATTAAGCGGTGCCTGTTGGGTTGCAAAACGAATTACCCCGCTGCCCCGAATAGCGGGATCTTCCAAAGGCGGTTTAAAGTTTTAGGTTAAACTGCCGATATACTAAATCAGCGAGTTGAATCGCGGGGTGCTATGGCTTTAGTTGATGATAATTACCAGGGGCTGAAAGACGCCAAAATCATGATAGTGGACGACGAGCCGATCAATATTGATGTGGTGCAAGCGTTCCTTGAAGAGGAAGAATATCGCAATTTTGTGACAGTCGAAGATTCAACCCAGGCAATGAGGCTGCTCGAGGAGACGCGCCCTGATCTCATGCTCCTCGATCTCATCATGCCTGAAGTCTCCGGCTTTGATATTTTAGCTGCGGTGCGCGCTCACCCGAAATTCAGGCATTTGCCCGTCATTATTTTAACAGCATCGACCGACGCGCAAAACAAACTGAAAGCGCTGGACTTTGGTGCCACAGACTTTCTGGCAAAGCCTCTTGACCAAAGTGAACTGGGCCTGCGCGTACGCAATACCCTGGCGGCCAAAGCTTACCAGGACCAGCTAGCCTATTATGACGTCCTGACAAAGCTCCCGAACCGGCATCTATTTCTGGAAGATCTCTCATGGTCGCTAAAAACAGCGAAGCGTCACGAGGAGCAGCTGGCGCTGTTAAGTATCGAGATTGACAATTTCGATAATGTTAACGACACGATAGGGCTCAATGTCGGCGACGAGGTTTTACGAATAGTTACCCACCGAATCCAGAAGGTGATCAGAGAATGTGATGTTCTGGGCCGCTCCACTGAGTATAAAGGGGCCACAACTACCCTATTCCATCTGGACAGCAGCGATTTTTCTCTGATCATCGACCGAATTCACTCCGTTGACCATGCTGCAGTAGTCGCCAAGCGCATCCTAAAAACGCTCAAAAAGCCGATGCGCGTTGCGGGCACTGGCATTTATGTCACGGCAAGTATTGGCATAGCCTCCACTCCACCAGAGTGTGACGAACCCTCCGACTTGCTGCGCCTTGCAACAAGCGCAAGGGATTACGTCAAAAAACTGGGAGGGGACTCCTTTCAGTTTTCCTCCAACGCCATTAATGAAATGTATAAAAAGCGTCTGAAGCTTGAGACCGGCCTGCGAAAGGCATTGGAAAAAGAGGAGCTAATTTTATTCTACCAGCCCAAGGTGGAAATCGTAACCGGCATCATTAAGGGAGTCGAGGCACTTCTGCGCTGGCAAAGTGATGAAGGCATTGTTGCTCCGAACGATTTCATCCCCCTGGCTGAAGAAACAGGATTAATCGTTCCTATAGGCGAATGGGTTTTGAGTGAAGCCTGCAGGCAGTTAAAGGAATGGCACCAGTCAGCCGGAATACCCATCAGCATGTCAATAAATTTATCTGCAAGGCAATTTAGTGATGCCAATTTCTTGCAGACGATAAAACGGGTCATTAACAACAGTTGCATAGAGGAGCACTTTCTTACCCTGGAGTTGACCGAAAGCATGCTGCTGGATGATATAGACGAAAAAATAAAATTGATGAAAACCTTAAGAGCCATGGGCCTGAAGCTATCGATCGACGATTTCGGAAAAGGATATTCTTCGCTGAATTACCTGAGGAAGCTTCCCCTGGACGAATTAAAAATCGACCGCTCCTTTATCATGGAAATGTCAAATAGCAGCGAGTGCCGGGCCATTGTCTCCACCATCGTTTTCCTCGCACGAAGCCTCAAACTGTCCACCGTGGCCGAGGGTATTGAAAAAAAAGAAGAACTGGCTTTCCTGCGGGAATTAGGCTGCGGTCAGTATCAAGGATTACTTTTTAGCGGCCCTGTTACAAGCAACGAGATAACCGAACTCGTACAAAATCCAAACTTCATGGATACAATCGCGCCGGTTGGCGCTGTCTTATCCTAATCAATGGCTGTGCAGCACACTTTGGACGGTTTGAAGCAGCTGCTTGCCGAAGTAGGGCTTGCGAAGGTATCCGCGGGTGTTCCGCTGAATGATTTGCATGGTATTGTCATCCGGAGTATAGCCGGAAGCAATGACAACCTTGATGTCCGGATTGATTTCAAGGAGTTTTTGCAAACACTTGGCGCCCCCCATTCCAGGCATTATCAAATCCAACAGAATCAGGTCGATAGTTTTCATTTTCTGACGATAGAGCTCCAGGGCACTCTTTCCGTCGGCGGCAGTCAGGACTTTATAGCCTTTTTGTTCAAGGCAGCGTTTGGAATAAGTGCAAATCGAGATATCGTCATCAACCAGCAGAATGGTCTCATCTCCACGCAGGTCTGTTTCTTTTTTTGCAGCTTTTTCGATACTTATTTCTTGCGACGTTTCACCGGTCGGAAAATAAATTGTAAAAACAGTCCCTTTTCCCGGCCTGCTGTGGCATGTGATATGGCCATTGTGGTTTTCAATTATTCCATGGGCCATGGCCAAACCGAGGCCTGTTCCCACCCCGGGGGCTTTGGTACTGAAAAATGGCTCGAAGATCTGGTCTAGCGTCTCGCTATCCATACCGTGGCCGGTATCGGATACGCTAAGCTGCACATAGTCCCCGGGAATCAGCTTCGTATGACTGCTGCAAGATTCTCTGGTCAAAGTGGCATTGGTTGTCTTGAAGACCAGCTTCCCACCTTCCGGCATCGCATGCTGGGCATTGATCGACAGATTCATCAATACTTGCTCAACTTGAAGCGGGTCGGCATCAACATACCAGAGATCGTCGTCTAACTGGAGTTCGATCCCAATCATTTTGGGGATGGTTCTCAGCAGCAGCTTATGCACCTGGTGGACTTGATGATTCAGATTGGTTCGTTTTTTTTCGCTTTTCAATTTTCGACTGTAGTTGAGCAATTGCCGGGTGAGCTCTCCCCCTCTTCGGGCGGCAGTGAAGATTTCGTGCAGCTCCAGGTAATCGGGCTCGTCTATATTTTTGTCCAGCAAAAGCATTTCAGAATAACCCTGTACAATCTGCAATAAATTGTTAAAATCGTGAGCGATGCCCCCGGTGAGCGTGGCAACCGCTTCCAGCTTCTGCGATTGCTGCAACTCCTCTTCGAGTCTTATGCGTTCGTTCATCATCCGGACGGCGCGGGCCATGTATTGAACTCGTTGAACCAATACGAGCCAATTGATTGGCTTGGTTGCAAAGTCCGTCGCGCCGACCTCATAAGCGCGATTTACGGATTCAATATCCTCAAGTGCGGTCAGGATCAGTATCGGGATCAACTCGAACCCCGGCATTTTGCGAAGCGCGCTGCAGGTATCAAAACCATTCATCTCCGGCATCATCAAATCCAGCAGGATGATGTCGGGTTTAAGGTTTCCGACCGCCTCCATCGCTTGAACGCCGTTATCGGCTTCCGAAACCATAAAGCCGGCTTCCTCTAAAGTCACACGGGCGACTTCTCGAACTATCACATCGTCATCAATCACAAAGACATGAGTCCGATTATTTTCTAGTTTATCTTCGGTCATAATTATCCACGAGCAATCCAGCGATCACTTCATTTCAAGGCTGTATAATTTATTTCCAGGACATTTTCATTGGATCGCGGAAAGCCTTCCAAATGACAGCCGTTTCGATGGCTGAAGAACTCGTTTTCACCAATCCGCACAGCTTATGCGATATAATTGGGCCTTCCTTTAGGTAGTTTTCAGGCGTCTTAAACTGAACGACTTAAAATTATTATCGTCAGTGTTGCCCATTAACTTTAATGCAATGCAGTATTTCACTGAATTTCAACGCATCTGAGGTTTCCCACATCCAAAGGACTCGCAAGCACGCATGAGACGTATACGCCTGTTCTATATGCCAAATTGCGAACGTATAAGAAAAAAGCAGGTAGTGGATTTCACTGAATTAAGGTTTGTCCTAAAATTGGAGATGTCGGCTATTATGTTGCAACTACAAATTATTGCATATTTCTTCCGGTAACCAGAAATATTTCCAATTCTCAGAAGTCCTGATTTCCAACGTGTTTGCATTTTGGAAGGCTTTTGAAGAGCTGCGGTACCATATTGTCTATTTTGAAAGGATTGATGCATTCGCCTGGGCAAGCCGCTATTATGAAAAATTTTATTTGTCTGCGCTTCCTCTGCGTGCGTCTGCGGCCAATTTAGTTACAATTCAAGCCAGGTCCCAATGCCCTTTTCTTTGGCTTTGCGGTAAATCAACGGCGCCACGGCCATATCATTCAGGGCCAGACCCAGATTGGCGGTCATGGTACGCTCTTGCGGGGTATTGCGGCCCGGTTTTTGGCCCGTGGCGAGTTCGCCTAGATCGGCATGGACATCCGGTATATCCCGAAAATAACCCCCCCTGTCGGGTGCTTTCAAACTGGGTTCGATCGTCCGTGCAGAATTTGTCGACCTCATGCATGGCTGCCGGCTGCCAGTAGGAATCGTAATCCACCAGGGATGCAAAGGCGCCCGCATCCAGCCAACCGGCCTGGATCGTGGCGTGGGGCTTTTTCGTCATCGGGCCGGCAGTAACTACAATATCACAGCCGGAGACTGCCTCACGGGGGGACTGAACCGGCACGACTTCCAGGTCGAATTGGCTTGCAATCTCACTGGTAAACGTTTGTTGAGCATCCGTATTCAAATCGTACGCCATTACTTTGGAAATTGGAAACAGCTCCTTCATGGCTTCGACATGGCTGCGGCCCTGAACTCCGCATCCCAATATTCCAAGAACGGCGGATTCCGGACGCGCCAGGTGGCGGGCGGAGATAGCGCTCGAGGCACCGGTGCGCTTGGCGGTGATCCAGACACAGTCCATCACGGCCAGAGGCAGCCCGGTGGTCACATCGTTAAAGATCAATAAACCAGAAATGTAGGGCAACCCTTTGGATGGATTATCCGGAAATCCACTGACCCATTTGATGCCGGCAGAATCGAGATCCGGAATGTAGGCCGGCATGGCATGGGCAAAATTCTCGCCACCAGGGTGGATACCGGGTTTAGGGGGCATTTCGGTGCGCCCTTCGCCCTTGGCCCGAAACATCACTTCCATGGCATCGATGATCTCACCCATGGTGATTCCCGCCTCGATGACTTCGGCCTGGGAAAGATAAAGGAGTTGGTTGGTTTGGCTGTGCATAGTGCCTCCTGTCGCTGTTTTTATATTGAAAATGGCCTATTCAAAGCATTTGGTCAAGAGCAATGATCATGAAAAAAAGAGGCGATTTTGAAATTCAGCTTGCATTTATCCCGTATTGATATAAAAAAGCTGCGTTGTTCAATGACTTGATTTGCTGGAGATTCACATGCCTGATTTTTTTCAATTTTTGGCAGAAAACGGAATAGCGTACGAACGTCATGATCATCCACCGGTGTACACGGTGGATGAAGCCAGTCGCCTGGTGCCGCCGTTGCCGGGAGCCAAAACCAAAAATCTCTTTTTGCGGGACAAAAAGGGCAAGCAGCATTATTTGGTTGTGGTTCCGGCTGGAAAACGGGTTGATATAAAAGCATTGTCCGGAGCGATCGGATCCAATCGCTTGAGTTTTGGATCTCCTGAACGGCTCAAAAAATATCTTGGGGTCGAACCCGGTGCCGTCACATTGTTTGCTATCTTCAATGACCCGGAACATCTGGTGGAGCTCGTCGTTGATCAGTCATTATGGCAGGCGGCCGCCTTCCAGTTTCATCCGCTGGTCAATACCGCTACACTGGTCATTTCACGCAACAATTTGAATCGCTTCATCGCTAAGACCGGGCATGAGCCGAAAATAGTGGATGTGCCGGAAATTGAAGAGGACAGATGACGGATTGAGGTTTCAGGTTTCAGGTTTCGGGTTTCAGAGGCTGGGAAACGAGAGGTTGGAAAGGAGATGGCTGGGATCAGAAGGATTCGTTTTCGGATTGGCGGAGCTAAGAGCAGAGTGCAAAGAGCATGGGGCATAGAGACAGACAAGAAAGCAGACGTCAGAGGACGGAAATAGTTATTTGCTATTGGTTATTTGATCGATTCAACCTTTGAACCGGGAACGGAGAAAATAAATGACAAATGACGAATGACGAATAAAGAATTATGGAATTCTATCTTTTTTATGGGAGGCAGGATTTCAATTGTAAATTAAAAAGAAGGAGCGCAGCGACGCCACAATTTTAGGCACATTAGGCATTTTAGTCAATTTAGGCAATTCTTCAAAATTGATCCGGTTTATGAAATTTAATAAGATTTTGAGGCGGATGTAGCTGGTATGATTATATGCTAAAACTTCGGATGCGCTGGATGCGGCTGGTGATTTCGGTGACGCGTATACCGTATTTTTCATTTTGAACGACGACCTCGCCCTTTGCAATCAGGGTGTCATTTGCGAGGATATCGACCGGCTCTCCTTCAAGCTTGACCAGCTTCAATGCCGACCCGGGGGCCAGATTGAGCAGCTCCTGGATCTGAATGCGCGCCCGACCCAGTTCAACTTTTATCTCCAGTGGAATATCGAGGAGCAGATCGAGATCGAAATCTACCGAGGATGCAGCCTCGCTTTTTTCGGATTCCCGGGGATCCGACTGCGGTGCCGGCTGCTGCTGCGGTTCGGTCAGTTGAATTTCACCTTCCTGACCGGCAACCTCCGGCTGGGGTGAACTTTCGCCAGTAGGCTCAGCAGCATTTTCTGCGGTTTGATTCGCTGCCTGTAAAACGGCTTCAATTTCATCCTGAGAAAGACTGGCTTGAGACTGCTCCTCTCCGGCAGAATAATCGATATCGTTTGCCTGCTGACCGGCGGCCTGCAAACGTTTGGAAATTTTCACGCCCATTTCAACCAAAACAACGTTGCCGGCGCTACGAAACGCCAATCGCTCGTAATATTCCATGTTGAGCGATTCGATTTTAAAGTCCGTACCGGTGGTGAAGGCGGGCGTTGACAGGGCACATGATAAACCGGCATCTGTAAAGGCCGATTTCAGATTTCCGCCGACAATGTTGGCCAGCTCGCCCATCATGTCTTTGATGACATCTTCACCTGCGAGTTCTTCAACCTTCTTTCCGAGCATATCAGCCGCCAACTCGCGGCTGAAATTGTCACCAACATGGATGCTGACCATTCCAATTGCATCTCCGGCAAAGCTGACGGATCCGACATTGCGATGGCTTTCCGGATTATCGGCGGGAATTGTGTCCGTCGGCTCGAGCCGGGTCGACAGCTTGCTATCAAAGACATCGATTACGGCTTCGGAGACCCGGGCTTTGCAGTTCAGGGCGTTGACTTTTTCGAAATCGACGGGCTTTAATGTGCCGGGTGATTCCGTCGCGCTGAAATCTTCACCATCTCCGCTAATCTGCTGGGGCTTTAGTC
>JASJCE010000217.1 GCA_030066155.1 Desulfobacterales bacterium
GATTATGTCAAAACAGTGGATGTCATTATGGGACGATCCCTGTATTCGGATTCATGGCTGGAACTGTAGGCCGCGGTGACGGGGTGCGTGATACGCGTTGCGGGTTGCGAGATGCGTGATACGGGTCCTTCAATTTCGGATTTCGGACCCGGCGTCGTTCTGCTGATCGCTGAACTATGCCGCGGCAAGTATTTAGATTTCGGATTGTTTAAAGTCGGATAATACATTTTCCATTCCGACTTCAAATTTCTGTCATCTGTTTTCTGACGTCTGTTATGGGTTGCGGATTGCGGGTTTTGCGCGTCGCGAGGTGCGTGTTGCGAGTCGCGGGTTGCGAATAACGCGGTAGATCATCGCATGACGTGCAACAGGTTGCGAGCATGACGATTCGGAATCCATGCCTATTTCTACAGGTGGAATTGCCATAGACATCAAACCGAAAATTCATTCCACGGAATCGGCTAAATACGAAAAAAGCCTTGCTCTTAAAGAGTGGGGCTTTTTTTTGCCAAATCGAAAAGCTGGTCCTCAGAGCCAAGTCAGAGAAAAGTGGCTGTGCCATCGGTCAAAGCTATTAAAGGTTTCAGGTGTCAGGTTTCGGGTGTCAGTGAACACCTGATCCCCGGTCCAGGGCTACGTCATTTAGACAGTTAATTGCTTGGAATAAATAGAGTTGCGCGCTTATCAAAATCGTGAAAATTCCAAGCACCAAAAACCAAATCTCAAATAAATACCAATGACCGAAATTCAAAATTCAAAACAAACAAAATAAAGCGAAAACTCCGATACGTGAGTGTAATGTCTTGATCATTGGAATTTGTAATTTTGATATTATTTGTAATTTGAGTATTGTAATTTGGGATTTTAGTGAGGTATCCAGCAAGACAAAGCGCTTCTATCCAAATCAGTTAGAGTTGACTTTGAGGTTACCCTGATCCCCGGTCCCCAACTCTTGAAAATCTGCCGCTGCTCTGATATCCTTGATTTTTAATAAGTTGTCGAGGGGGATTTCATGTTCGATTTGATGACGCACTGCCCATCCCTAATATCTGCCAAACTCTCGGATCCCATTGATTCAGGAGGTCACCACCCTTGAAGCTGAAATCCAAAGCGCTTGAGGTCAACATAGCCGATTACCACGTCGATGTTACGATTGACGCCAAGTATAAGGTTCTCCAGGAGGCAATGTCGCAATACTACGGTCTGATGGAAGGCCTGACGATTTTCCTGGAAGAGCTTTCCCATCCTTACAAAAACTGGAGATTTATCGTCACCGAAGCCCGCAAGTATTCGCTGGAATATTTTCATTTGCTAAAAAAGCACAGTGGCGGGCACAAGGCAGCAAAGCTGCTATTGGATATTTTCCTGCAGGCACTCGTGGAGACTAAAGATGATAAGGTCAAGCAGGACGCAGCCGATGACATATTGCTTTTGGTTCAAAAGATAATCACCGATTCGGGATCAAATATTCAAAGCTTTCAGCCAATTATTCTGGAAGCATTCACCCGCATCTATGAGATGCCGGGTGAGGTCTTTAACCTTTTTGTTAGAAGTTACTACGGCATCAATCGCTTGGCCCAGACCTATGCCGCAGTTCCGGAAGATGACGGCCACGATTATACGGCCCTCAATCGTTTGCTGATCAAGTACCTCGATCATACCTACGGATACTGGCTCGAAGAGGAGGACCCCCAGAGTTGGTTTGAAACTGAAGCCGAACTGACGGTGGAGGAGGGCCAAATCAATGAACTATTTGACACCATCTCCCACCGGCAGCTACGTGAATGGCAGCACCAGCTGAAATCAAACGCCCGTCATCCCCGGAGCGAATCGTCCGCTATACTGGCGCAACTTTTGGAATTGCCGGGATTCGGTCAAATTGTCGAGATTTATCGACAGATTCCGCGCAAACTCCTGAGAAAGTTTGACCGCAAGGGCAGGGGACAGCATCTCAAGCTGATTTTTTTATTTCACATCATGAATCTGACCGGGCTGTCTCTGATTCATGAGGAAATCCTGCGGGAAATCAACCACACGCTGAGCTGGATTATCGAAAATGAAAACTATCGGAATATCGAAAATCTAATCCGCAAAACCTTCACCATTCTGAAAGAGCAGACCCAGCGCTATCCCGCGACCGCTTTGAATTGCGTGCTGAATATGGGCAAGGGCGTCTACAACACGGATGAACTCGATTTAGTCAATTACTTTATCGACGCGGTGATTGATCTCGGATTTCAATCACCGATGCTCCAGGGAGTGGACAACGAATGGCAGATTCGGGTAAACAGCGCCCATATACAGAATATCAGAACCTGGATGGAATTAATTGAAGTCAATCCGAAGTGGTCCACCCGGCTGCTGTCCGGCCTGATCATCCATCTGTCCCTGTGCGGCGTGTTTATAAAGGATATTGATCTATTCCCCCGGGATATCACGCGGTTTTTAAACAGTGACATCAGCCCCGTTTACAATCTCACAAAACAACTTACCCGGCTATTTCCCGCATTCTTCAATGACATTGGCGCTGAGGGAAAATTAAGGGATATCTCTACCCGAATCGATGAAATTTCCCACCGTCGGGACCGGCTTATTCATTTTCTGCGAAAACAAAGTCATGTCGAAAGCAGCAACCGCATTGTACCCTTTATGGAGGCGGTTTTGCGTTTCTGGCAAACTGCTGACAAACGCCGCCTCGAACCCTATGTGCCGCCATCGATCTTCGCTGAAATCGATAATCACGGGCCCTATATCGACGGCGTGAATCGCATTCTTTCCCGCTTTGCCGACAACGGCATTATCGTCCCCGGTGATCTGAAAACCATATCCGAGCGGAAAATTGAAAACCTGCTGGCGGAAATTACCGACGCAGCCGATATCGATCGCGAACGAATCAGATTGGCTGTTGCCCTATACAAAGCTCTCCACCAAAAATACAGCTTTGATTATCATGAACTGACGGCCTACATTGCCCAGCTGCGAACGGAAGCACTGCCGGATTTAAACCGGCTTGAAGAAACCCTGGCCGAACCGGACATTAAAATCAGGCTGTATATGCTCCTGGATTATCTTGAAAAGCTGAAGGCAACGATCCTTTCCCAGCATTCATTCGAAATCAAGGAAAACATATACAAAAAAAGACACATTACCATCGACATACCGTCGATGTACGGCAGCTATCATGAAATGAAGTTTGATTGTCTGGGGCTCGCTTTCCGACTGGAATCCCTGGTTAATGTCCTGCTTGAAGAATTGATACGGGATATCGACTTAAATTTGATCACCAAAGCAACGTTTTATCAAATTTACAGTCTGTTGAGGTTGTTCGACAAGGCATTGAAGCTGGATGGGATATTGTCGGTTGAGTTCGAGCGGCAGCTCGAATTTTTAGCCCACTCGCTGGAAGTCAAAGGATTCACCCAGACCCAGTATCTTGATATTTTCAAGGGCTTTGCCCGGGCGGTAAAAAACATCATTCATGACCATTTCCACAATCTTCTGGGGCAGAATCTCGACCGAATCCTGTTACAAATCCCAACCCATCAAATTTTGGCGAAATTTCTGCCACAGGATCGCATGGAAGATGGCGAAAAGTTGCGACATCGCATTTCCGAAATATTTTTTCGTGAGCAGATCGCCCTATCGCTGGGTCTTCAGCAACTGGACTTATTTTTGAGTCGCATTCTGACCACTCTCTTTCAGCAATCCTACAAGCTTCCCAAGGAGATGCTCCAGCAATTGTTGCTCTATGATCCCCATAATGCAATGACGCCAATCGATTCGGCCAAAGGACGTGTAACCGGCATTATTCATTTGGGCAACAAGGGCATCAATATGGTCAAATTGAAAAACTTCGGCTTTCCCGTGCCACCGGGTTTTATTATCACGACCGAAGTATTTCGCTGCCGCCAGATTATCGACAGTTATCATCCGGCAACCGATAATTTCAAGGAGCAGGTCGCCCGCAATGTCGCAACCCTGGAAAAGATATCCGGCAAAAAATTTGGTGACCCCCAGAATCCGCTGCTGCTGTCCGTTCGGAGCGGTTCTTCTATCTCACAGCCCGGCATGATGGATACCCTGCTGGATGTCGGCAACAATGAAGAGATCACCGAAGGAATTGCAGCAATGACCGGCAATGCCTGGTTTGCCTGGGACAACTACCGAAGATTTCTGCAATGTTACGGTATGGCATGCGGTCTCCAACGAGATGATTTCGATGCAATCATCAGCCATCAAAAAAACAAACAGGGCATTCCCTACAAACGCGAGTTTACCGGAGAACAAATGAAGGAGGTCGCGCTGCGCTATAAAGAACTGATTCAGGCCTCGCATGTCGCCATCCTGGAAACGCCCTTTGAACAGCTTTACATGGCGATTAAGACCGTTCTCGATTCGTGGGAATCATCAAAAGCCAAAGCCTATCGTCAGATTATGGGGATCTCGGACGATTGGGGGACGGCCGTCACCGTCCAGGCCATGGTCTATGGCAATATCTCGGAACACTCCGGATCCGGCGTCATATTTACCCACAACCCGCGTTGGTCCGGTGATACCCTGAAATTGTGGGGAGATTTTACCGTCGGAAACCAGGGGGAGGACGTGGTATCGGGTCTGGTTAAAACCAATCCCATTTCCATCTTCCAACAGGAAATCGAAATGCGCGAGACGGATATCACGCTTCAAACCCATTTTCCCGATATCTATGATGCGTTGCGCAATTGGGCGTATGATTTAATCGACGAGCGACAGTGGGCACCTCAGGAAATCGAGTTTACTTTCGAAAGCCCATCGATCAACGACTTATACCTGCTGCAAACCCGTGATATGACCATCCGCGAGCGAAAAAAGGTACTGACATTTGACTATAGCGGCAAACATGCCGCCAGTTATCTCGGCCATGGAATTGGTGTGAGCGGCGGAGCGCTGAGCGGACGGCTGGTGTTCAGCCTGGAGGAGATCGAAAAGTGGCGGATTCAGGAGCCCGGCACGAACCTGGTTCTGGCCCGATCGGATACCGTGCCGGATGATATCCGGGAGATTCACGCTGCCGACGGACTGTTAACCGCCCGGGGCGGCTTGACATCCCATGCCGCCGTCGTGGCACACCGCCTTGGAAAAACCTGCGTCGTCGGGTGTGGCGATCTGATTTGTGATGAGAGGGATAAACGCTGCATGTTTAATCAGATCACCGTTAAAACTGGAGATCATATCAGTATTGACGGTCACGAAGGCTCGGTTTTCAGGGGATTGATAAAGGTGAAGGAAGCATAACGGGAATGAATATTGAATATTGAAAAATGAATAATTGTGGGGTCGCTCTCCGAGGCCGCTTCCAGCCCGTAGGCCTCCAGGCCGGAGGGTAGGCGCTACACTCCCTACGAGCCCGCTTCCAGCCCGTAGGCTTCATAGGCTTACAGGCCGGAGGGGAGGCTTCGCTCCATCATTTTTAATAAGGCTTTGTTTAAAATCGATTAGCCGAAGGCATTCCGTAATTTTTCATTATTCAATTGTCACTAGTCAATCATAAACGGTGGGAGGGATAATGGCAATTGCTGGTGGTTCTGGATTGAAACTGGGAGTCAACGGATTTGGCCGGATTGGCAAACTGACGGTCTGGCACCATGTGGGCCGCAAATTTTTTAGTGAGATCGTTGTCAATATCGGGCGCCAGGCCGGCACATCCCTGGATGATATTGCCCACTACATTGAACGGGATTCCACCTACGGCTGGCTGCATGGGTACCTCTATGGCCATCAGGGAAAACCGGTTATTCAGCATATCAATGAATCTGACGGTTCCATGGAAATTGATGGGATCAAGGTTCGCATTTTGAGAAGCCATCGGGATCCGGCAGAAATCGACTGGGACCGACACGATGTTCGATTGGTGGTGGATACCACCGGTCAGTTTCTGGACCCGATTCGGGGACAGAATCGACCTTCCGGGACGTTAAGGGGCCACCTGGTATCCGGCGCGGCCAAGGTGATTGTTTCGGCACCTTTTAAAGCCAAGGACAAACAGGCAGAGATACCAGAAGATGCGGTGACTACGGTTATGGGCATCAATGCCAGCGACTATGATCCCCGGCGCCATAAGATTATTTCCAACGCTTCCTGCACCACGACCTGTCTGGCACATATGATGAAGCCGCTGATCGATGCTCTGGGGCCCAAAAGAATCATGTCCGCCTCCATGGCGACCGTTCACGCGGCCACCGGTTCGCAGGAAGTCCTGGATCGGCTGCCTCAATCCGGCAAGGTCGATTTGAGAAAAAATCGCAGCATCCTTAACAACATTATTCTGACGACAACCGGTGCAGCCAGTGCTCTCAGGCTGGTTATTCCGGAAATGGCTGAAATTGCCTTCATTGCGGAATCAGTGAGAGTCCCGACTAGTGCGGGCTCCCTGATCATCCTTGTTATCAATTTGCAGGAGGAGCCCGGCGGCGAATATGTCAGGCGGGAAATGATCAACGATATCTATCGACAGGCTGCCGCGGATAGTCCAGAGGGGTATTTGTACTACACCGAGAAGCAAAATGTATCCGGAGACATCATTGGTATTCCGCGGGTGGCTGTAACCATCGAAGGCTATGAAACCCATAGTCGTACGGCGGAAGCAACGCTGGATCTTACCAAAATTCCAGGACTGAAGTCAGATCAGCTCCCGGAATCAGACGGAACTGTTGTCAGGATACCGGTGACGCAGGCCGTTATTTACGGTTGGTACGACAATGAGATGGGAAGTTATGTGAATATGCTCGGTGATCGGACCGTTACGATCGCAGAACAAATGTAGGTCTGCATTTAAAGATAAGGTTCCACCCCTTTTATCAGCGCCAGCAATCAGGATTATTCCGAAAACCCGTAATGGAAGATTTCGTAATGGGTCTCGCCGCCCAGCAAATCATCAATCTGGGTTTGCACCTTGGCGCGCTCTTCACTTTTAAGCCAGCTTTTCCACTCTTCCGATGACTGCCAAGTGCTGATAACCATGAATTCTTCCGGATTATCCATGCTTCGCAGGGTTTCGCCGGTGATATAACCGGGCTGGGTGGCGGCAGATGCCCTCATCTGCCTGAACAGTGGAATCATCTCTTTTGCCTTGTCATGAGGGACTGTGCGCCTAATAAATATTTTGACTGCCATTTTTACCTCCCTTGAAGCGTGATTTGTTTAAAGTAAGTCTATTCTAATACCACCGTAATCCAGGGTCAAGGAATAATTGACTGGATAAGAAGTTCTGGGTTTAGAGGTTCTGGGTTCGGAGGTTCAGGGTTCAGCGCAGCCGCCGGCCAAACGAAAGGCCGGTCCAATCGAAAAAGAAACTCTGAAAAAGCGAATAACGAATAATGAATCTCGAAGTAAGGTATTCTATCGATTTTTATTAATCTGAAATAGTCAGAGCGAAGCCTCCCCTCCGGCCTGTAAGCCTGTGAAGCCTACGGGCTGGAAGCGGGCTCGTAGGGATTGTAGCGCCTACCCTCCGGCCTGGAGGCCTACGGGCTGGAAGCGGCCTCGGAGAGCGACTTCCACCATTCGTCAATCTTCAATCGTCATTCGGCATTCCATACTGCTTCCAGACCAATTGTAAGCGCCACAAACTCTTCCGGTTCGAGGGTTTCGGCGCGGCGGGTGGGATCCACACCGGCAAGGGACAGGACTTCATCGACAGCACGGGCATCCAGGCCCAGCCCGCTGGCTTTCAGGGCGTTTTTTAGCGTCTTGCGCCGGTTGCCAAAGGACGCCTTTATTACGGTGAATAACATCGATTCGCTGTGGGGGGGGTAACCGGTTGTGGGTTTAAATTTAATTTCGACTACTGCCGAATCCACTTTGGGTGGCGGATAAAATGCATTGGCTTTAACCGTCACCATGGTTTTGATATCCGCGCAGTATCGTAGCATGGCTGTGATCCGGCCGTAGTCTCTGCCTCCCGGGCCGGCGGCGATTCGTTGGGCCAGCTCCTTCTGGAACATAAAGATCGCTCGTGTAAAAGTGTGGCGTGACTCGATCAAATTTACCAGCACCTGCGATGATATATTGTATGGCAGGTTTCCGACCACCGTCATTTTACTTCCAGCAGATTCCGGAAACCGGTTCAAATCGATTTTTAAGATATCACCGGCAATAATTTCGCAGTTGGCAATCTGATGGGCCACCAATTCCGTGTTTAGCAGATCGATCAATTGGCGGTCTTTTTCAATGGCATATATTTTCTGAACTGCCCGGGATATAGGGATGGTCAGGGCTCCCAGACCGGCTCCGATTTCCAGGATGACATCCTGCCGTGAAAATCGAGCTCTGGCTACAATTGATGCGGCTGTCGATGGGTCACAGAGAAATGATTGGCCCAGGCTTTTTTTGGGTCTCAGGTTCCAGGCTCTCAAAAGTGTTTTGGGTGAGGTCATTTTTCTACCGTTCAGAGGTTCAGGGTTTAAGGTTTAAAGGTAAGGGCTCAGGTCCAATCAGATATCGTGATTGACAAGCCCTGAGGCAAACCCATTAAAAACAGGAACAGTCAACCTCAACTAAGGGGTAACCGATTTCAAAACCGGTAATATTGAGCAGCAATGCAACAACTTGACTTTCAACTAATTGTTAATTAATTTTATCATATTTTCTAAGGGTTAGAAAGGTACGACGAATTCTTGAATAGACAATGGTTAAATTTTTGGGACCATTTGTGCCTTACAACTGTTTTGTGAATTGTGGCCCTTGATAAAAGGAGGTTGTATGCCCAGAAAGAAGGGGAAAGCAATCAGTTTCGATGCCATGGTCAAGTTTTTTATGCAAAATTACAACATACCGACCAAAAAGGATGTCGATTTGCTAATCGCCAGGTTGGACCGTCTGGAAAATTTGATTAAGAGTACGATCAGGTCGAACCATCCCAAAAACTATGGTGCCCGCGGCAAAAACGCGCTTACCGCGGTTGATATTGTCCTGGATACGATTAGGCGATCCAATCAGGGGATCAATTTTGCTCAAATACAGGCCAAGACCGGTTTTGATGAAAAGAAAATTCGAAACATTATTTTCCGGCTAAATAAAACCGGAAAAATTAAACGCAAAAGCAGGGGTGTTTACATAGCGGACTGAGATCGAAGAAAAATGAATGCGGGTAACAGCATTCGATAAAATAGATACCATACATTAATTTCAGGCATTAAGACATTTCAGGCATTTTTCGGCAAGCACTTGTAGAAGTCTAACGCTTCAAAAATCAACAAATTACTTGGATTACATAAACGGGGTGAACATGAACTATATTAAGGATACGCGCAATCCTGGACTGGCGGTGGGGCAACAGATTTTAGATTATCGCATTGAAAAAATCGAATTGCTGAAAGAGATTTCAGCTATCTATTACGCCCTGACCCATTTGGAGACCGGAGCTCCTCACATACACATCAGCCGCAGCGACAACGAAAATACATTCAGCGTGGCATTCAAAACTGTGCCCAAAGATTCTTCGGGAGTTGCCCATATTTTAGAGCATACGGTCCTGTGCGGCTCGCAAAAATTTCCGGTTCGCGATCCGTTCTTTTCAATGCTCAAAAGAAGCTTGAGTACCTTCATGAATGCGTTTACGGCTTCCGACTGGACCATGTATCCATTTTCGACTCAAAACCCAAAAGACTTCTACAACCTGATGGAGGTATATCTTGATGCGGCTTTTTTCCCCAAACTCGACCCGCTTAGTTTCAAACAGGAAGGCCACCGTCTGGAAATCGAGAAAGGGGCAGAGGAGCAGGGTTCGAACCATTTCGGGCTGGTTTTCAAGGGCGTTGTCTACAACGAAATGAAGGGTGCCATGTCCTCTCCGGATCAGGTGATGGCGCGGTCCATTTTGAAGGCGCTATATCCGGAGACAACCTACCGGTACAATTCAGGGGGAGAACCGGCGGTCATACCAACCCTGACATATGAGCAGTTGAAAACGTTTCATCGGGAGCACTATCACCCCAGCAATGCATTTTTTTACACCTACGGTAATTTACCCCTCAAGGAGCATCTCGAATTTATTCAGGAGAAAGTACTTCGCCAGTTTAATCGGGTCGATCCCGATACCGAAGTGGCCTCTCAGCCTCGCTGGAGGCTACCGCAGACCGCCACGTACCCCTATCCTTTTAATCAGAACGAGGATTCATCCCAAAAATGTCAGGTATGTCTTGCCTGGCTGACGGCTGATATCAAAAATTCGTTTGAGATCCTCGCGCTGACGCTGCTCGAACAAATTCTGCTGGGAAATTCCGCATCTCCATTGAGAAAGGCATTGATCGATTCCGGTCTTGGCAGCGCCCTGTGCGATGGATGCGGCTTTGACGCCGATAATCGTGATTCGCTCTTTGTGAGCGGACTGAAAGATGTCGATCGATCCGCGGCAGAGCAGATCGAAGCCATCATCTTTGATGTATTAAATCAGCTGGTCGACAGGGGCATCGATCAACAGTTAATCGACTCTGCAATTCATCAAATCGAATTCCATCGCAAGGAGATTACCAATACGCCATATCCATACGGTATTAGACTCCTGCTGACGTTTTCGGGTAGCTGGTTCCATGGCGGCGATCCATTGAATATATTGAATTTTAATGCCGATTTGGCGAAGTTGCATACCGAACTTGAAAAAGGTGGATTTTTCGAGACCCAAATACGAAACTATTTTCTGGATAATCCACATCGGATTCTGCTCACCCTGGTTCCGAACACAGAGATGGAGCAAACTGAGAACACACGAGTGCGCGCTGAGTTAGACCGCATTAAAAAAGACTTGTCCCAGACGGATATCGATCGAATCAAGCAGGATGCAGAAGCACTCCAGCGGTTGCAAGAAACCGAAGAAGATGTTTCGGTTCTCCCCACCCTGCAGCGCCGGGACATCCCTGCGTCAGTCCCGATCATCGAACCAACCGCAAGTGAAACGGAATTTAACGCCACCATTTACCGTCAGCCAACATCGGGTATTGTATACTTTGCCGCAGCAGCCGGTGCCGGATCTCTAAAACCGGAGCTCGTCCCGCTTGCCCCATTCTTTTGTTATTCGCTTCCGCGTATGGGTACCGCCAGGCGTGACTATGCGGAGATAGCGCAACTGATTGACGCCTATACCGGTGGTATTGGGATGTCGACCCATTCCCGGGTCCGTTTTGATTCTGATGGAAATTGTATCCCATTTATCTCTTTTAACGGCAAATGTCTGGTGCGCAATCAGAAACGCATGTTTGATATCATTCAGGAATTGCTGCACAACTATCAATTTTCGGATTTGGCTCGCCTCAGAAATCTGCTTCTGGAGTATCGGTCCAGCCTTGAATCGATGGTCATTCACAACGGTCACCGACTGGCTATATCCCTGGCGTCAAGGCGATTCTCCACGACCCGGGCCTTGGGCGAAATTTGGAGCGGGGTCCATCAGCTTCAATTCATCAAACAACTGACCGATAATCTAGATGACGAAAAACTCGCCGGCATTGCGGCGGAATTGGCCCCCATCGGCAAGGTGGCGCTGATCCGCAACAACTTCAGGATGGCCCTGATCGGGGAAGATACCGCACTTGATGACGCCACTGCAGGTTTATCGGC
Organism: Desulfobacterales bacterium; assembly: GCA_030066155.1. Taxonomy (GTDB): domain Bacteria; phylum Desulfobacterota; class Desulfobacteria; order Desulfobacterales; family JAFDCJ01; genus JAFDCJ01. Next base: position 11,593 of record JASJCE010000217.1, read on the forward strand.
AACCTTCAGGGGCTTGGCAAGGGGAGATGCCGATGGCTTCACCGACCCGGATATTACGCCGGAAACGGCCGGCATTCGGGAGGGCTGGAGTACATCGTCTGCCGTATCCTTTGTAGCATTGGCTTTTGAAACCGTTCGCATGGAACACCGGGACGCGCCGGCCCTTTCGGTCATTAGCAAGATATTACGGTCATTGTACTTGCATCGTGAAATTCGCGAAAAGGGCGGTGC
>JASJCE010000218.1 GCA_030066155.1 Desulfobacterales bacterium
AGGTGGAAAACGTTTTTTTACGTGAAGAAATCAAGCTGGAACATAATTTTGAGGAAATCATCGGTCAAAGCGATGCGCTCAAAGAAATTCTGGCCCAGGTGGAGCAGGTGGGACCCACGGATACAACGGTCTTAATCCTGGGAGAAACCGGCACTGGCAAAGAGCTTGTCGCCAGGGCAATCCACCATGCCAGCATGCGAAAGAACCGGCCTTTGCTGAAAGTGAATTGTGCCACGTTGCCGACAAACCTCATTGAGAGCGAGCTGTTCGGGCATGAGATGGGGGCATTTACCGGAGCTCTGACGAAGCAGGTGGGCCGCTTTGAAATCGCCGACGGGGCTACCCTTTTCCTCGATGAAATCGGTGACTTGCCCTTTGAGCTACAAGCCAAGCTCCTTCGGGTACTCGAGCATGGAGAGTTCGAACGGCTGGGCAGTTATCGAACCATCAAGGCGGATGTCCGCGTCATTGCCGCTACGAATCGAAATCTTGGGGAGGCGGTTCAGAGTGGACAATTCCGCAGAGATCTTTGGTTTCGCTTGAGCGTCTTTCCCATAACCATTCCGCCCCTCAGAAAACGGGTTAAGGACATTCCGCTTCTGGCAAACCACTTTATCACCAAGCAGTGCAGAAGGCTCGGAAAACAAAAACAGGAAGTCCCCAGCACAACCATGGCCTCTCTGATGAATTATTCATGGCCGGGCAATGTTCGAGAACTGGAAAATGTTGTTGAACGTGCAGTTATCGCAAGCCGGGGACTGACACTGCCGTTGAAGGATATACTTGAGCCAACAACATTTCATGCTGTTGGGAATGCCAGTGAAAAAACCCTGGCGAAAGTCGAGCGGGATCACATGATCAGAGTCCTCGAGGAATGCTATTGGAGAATTGAAGGCCAGAATGGGGCTGCGAAAATCCTTGGAATTAACCCGAACACCCTGCGGGGCCGGATGCGAAAACTTGGAATCCGCCGACCCAAGAAACGCTCCCGTAACCACCATATTTAACGTTTTCCGTTAAATGTAAATAAAACACCCTGCCAACTGTTGATCTTTGCCACTAACCAAAACAAGATAAAATCATGTTAAATCAGAAATTTGTGCATGCAAACGGTTTGCATATACATCCCGGCATGTATATTGCTGCATGTTTTTGTAACGCCGTCTCATCCACCACTTATTTCAGATGTAATTGAGTAATCGTACTTCAAAACTACCGATAACCTAAAATACGAATCGACCGATCCGCCGGAGGCGGACCATAATTGCGAAACCCTATCAATCTTAAACCGGATGATGGCGGCGTTACAATCATCGATAATACCTTCCCGCCTCCAGCGGATCAATCTTCGACCCCGGCGCGTCTGAGCCGGGTACAGAGGATCAAAAATTATGAAAGATCAAACAGACCGGCTCGAAAGTAGGCTTTCATCTGATTCTCGGGAGTCCCAAATTACACCTGAAGGTATCCGGGCCCAGTTGGATCGTGTCATGTCCAGTCCGGATCTTAAAGCGTCCAATAAAGTCAAAACCATATTTCGCTATTTGACGGAAGAGTCATCGGCGGTTCGAGAAGATTAACCTGACGTCCGGAAAAAAATGAACAAGGGGGTTGATTTATAACGTATGTTGTCGGGTTTTATTAGTGGTTCATTCCTCGAGCGATTTAATCAGTGAGATCTGAGAAAAAAAGAGACATTGCTCGGAGTATGCTTCTGGGGTGGTGAAAGTCATCTAAACTTTCGTAATATTATCTTTGATAATTGATTCAACTTATATTCCATATAGATTTTGGTTCTGGATTCGGATTGGAAGTACTCTGCTGATTTTATGAATGACGATACGGCGCGGCGATTTAACGGACCCGCATTCTAATATTGATTCTGATAGTCGATTCAACGGAATAAAAACTGGATGAAAGTTAGCATAACCCTGTGATTGATTTTCATCACCTCAGTTCATCTCCATCCCCGCATTTCGTAGGCCTTCCAGTATAACTTCATGGGTTGTTTATAACGGATCAACTAAAGCCTGAACCTTAAAATATGCTTTTTCAGCAATGGATCTGCCATATATGGGTGTTGTTTTTTTGCGTTGCTTAATTCTTCGCATATGATATGGAACCTTGTATGCCACGAAAAGCACGAATAGATGCTCCCGGGGCGTTGCACCATATCATCTGCCGAGGGATTGAAAAGACTGAAATATTCCGTGATGACGCCGATCGGGATAGCTTTGCTGAACGGCTGGGCCGGGTGATATCGGAAACCAATACCCGCTGTTATGCTTGGGCGCTGATTCCCAATCATTTCCACCTGCTGCTAAAAACCGGCAATGTACCCATCTCAACAGTGATGCGTAAACTGCTTACCGGATACGCAGTCACCTTCAACCGACGTCATCGTCGAGTCGGTCATTTATTCCAAAACCGTTACAAGTCGATTTTGATAATATAACGGAACGGGTAGCTAAAATATTTCGGTTAAAACCCGAACAGGTGCTAAGTCCCGGAAAACAGCCTCTACGGGTGATGGCTAGAAGTTTGTTGTGTTACTGGGCGGTTAAGGAACTTGAAATGACCGGAGCCATTATAGCCCGAAAATTGAAGATAACCAACTCAGCAGTCAGCCGCTCTATTGTGCGAGGGGAGAAAATTGCAGTCGATATGAACTTAAAGTTGACTTGATTGTAGAAACGCACAAAAACAACACCGTTATATCCTATATCCTTTAAAAATCTCAGCGTCGCTCAGCGACCTCTGCGGTGAAAAATTACAATGAAGTTTCATATGAGCGGTTTATAACCGGTGAAAATTATGATCAAACAATTCGCCTTTACTCTGATTGTAATCATGGCCATATCCTGTGGACGAGATGAACCCATAGCAAATTATGAGCCCAAATCTCCTGATGAAAAGGCGCTCAAAAGTGTTTTATTGGATTTCCAGGATGGCGTGAATCGCCGTGATGCCGTGAAAATCATAAATCTCATCCACGACGATGCGTCGATTATGGCGGGCCGCGAACGAAAGATTCTCACCAGAGCGGAATATTTCAACATTCTTCCCAAAAGATTGGCCGATAATCCGCCCATTGCTTTAGGAAAGCCCAAAATGGCAATTTCCGGTGGTCAGGCCGAGGTAAAAGTATACATAACCCGGGGAGAGTACAGGGGTCTGCTTGTTTTCAACATGAAGCGGGTTGGCGACAATTGGTACATCCAGAGCTGGCAGTATTAAAACTGTTGAGAGTGAGATTCGACTTTTGCGCTTTCTGTGCCTTTTTGCGGCTATTTCAATTACGAATAAACCACAAGGGACACAGCAATTAGGATATCGCATTGCCGACGATTATTACCCATTCAGTTGTTGCGGTTTCTGCCGGAGTCAGCACAACTTTTCTCAACAGGTCCCTGAAATTCTGGATCTTGAGTATCGTTTGTTCAAGCCTTCCGGATGCCGATGTCATCGGCTATCACTGGTTGTACATACCGTCATATCATTTTTTAGGCCACCGCGGTTTTTTTCACTCTCCTTTTTTTGCAGCAATTCTCAGCTTCTTGGTTGTCAGCGTTTTTTATCGAAAAGAAGGAATGTTTTCCAAACAGTGGTGGAAATATTTTTTGTATTTTTTTATTCTCACCGCAAGCCACGGAATTTTGGATGCCCTGACAAATGGTGGCAGTGGAATCGCCCTTCTGTCACCCTTGACAAATGAACGGTATTTTTTTCCGTGGACGCCGATCGAAGTCTCACCGCTCAGTATCAGCCGATTTTTAAGTCCAAGGGGGATGACAGTTCTATTAAGTGAACTGCTGTGGATTTGGATACCGGTTTTATTGATCGCAATTGTGGTGAGACTGAAGACGAAACGAAACGCAACTGCCTAAGTCGAAAAGTTCAAAATCAAAAATGGATATAGCCGCAAAAATGCGCAAAATAGGCAAAAATTAAATTTTACAGTAAATAATTTTAACGGGTTATGAGATCGAAATTCAAGAATTTAGACAGATTATCGGAATTTATTTTTGACAATTGCGATGACCTGTCGTGGGGTTCAGCAAATATTCCAGGAGGTTGTTGAATGAAAATCGAAAGGAAAAAAATCTATGTCAATAGTTTGGTATTGGCTGGCGCTTTTGCTGATACCTGGTTGTCACAGCTAGTTCTAAATCCGGATGTGGCCAGAATGTTGACCGATATTCACCAATTTTCCTCAGTGTCCGATCGTCTCGCAACGGTGGCGGAAGGGTTATCCGATAAAATCGCCAAGGAGCGTCAAAAAGCCATCCGGCAGGTGATGAAAGAGGTCGACAGCCTCAGTCAAACAACGCTTGATCGCGTGATGGCAAAGGTGGCAATTGAAAGGGAAGCGGCAATCACGCAGGCGGTTCGAGAAATCAGCACTGAACAGCAAAAGGTCATCCAGGGCTTTATTGCCGAGGAAGCCCGGGTCAGAGGCGTACTTTCTGATCTGCAGCAAACCCTTACTTCCGGAAATGATCTGCTGGTAACCACTAAATTGCTGCTCGAGAAGTTCGAAGTGGATACAGCGTCAGAAGAACCGGCCCGGCCCTTTGACATAAGAGAGTATCGCGATACGGTTGCAGAAGTGTCGAGCACCGCGCAGGATCTCACCGCATTAGTAAACTCCACCAATCAATTAGTTAACACAGTTGGTATCGATCAACTGCTGCCAAAGATTGTAGCGGCAATTGATGCGGCAGAGGATGAAGGCCGAAAAATCATCGATCACAGCTTTCGGCAGGCTGTTCTGCTGATCACCATCTGGATAGTGGGATATGTGATTGCACGAATCATTGTTGCCCGCGCTACAAGGCGACGAGCTCAGCCAGTCGCGCAAATAAAGGAGCAATAAAATGAAAAACCCTATGAGTATGAGATTAGGCGATACTAAAAAGATTATCCCACTATGAATGCCGATACTACCACAGCGCGGTTTGGCGTCATTGACATCGCTCGGTTCTATGCCATGGCTCTGGTTTTCTATGGCCACTTTATCGAGGAGCTAATGCTGTTGAAAAACCCGGTGGCGGCCAGTCAATACAAATTTATTTACTCCTTTCATATGGTGCTGTTTATCGTGATAGCGGGATATGTTGCCAAAGAAAGCCGTGTCGAATGGAGTTGCAAAAAAATTTTAAAACACCAGTTTTTCACCCGGCTTCTTCCTTTTATCTTCTTCACATTTTTGATGTTGATACCGCCGATTTTCATTGACGGCAAATTTTTTGGCTTGGTATTACCCAGCTTTGTGGGTTATAGCACGGGACTTATCAATACCGTTTTCGGTCTACCCTCTTTTTGCATTCCGTCGTGGTTTCTGCTGCTGATTGTTGGTGTCGAATTGGTTCATTATTGCGCATTTCGATTTTTGAAGGATTCCAACGCCAAAATCATGACTGCTGCCGTTGTGTTTTATGTCGTGGGATATCAGCTCAATTTGAAACTAGATTTGTTTAACCCCCTAAAAGGCCGAATCGTTGGCTGGAACTATCTTTTCATCCATGAAGCGATAACTTTATACCCTTTCTACTTATTGGGCATATACCTGCGTCGCAGGCGAATTTTTGCAAACACGGTTTCGATCAGGATTTTATTGCCGGGTGCTGTCTTTGCTTTTTTGATCGTCTTGTTTACCTACCAGCTAAACACGGGCCCGTTTAATTTTCATGTTTATAATTATGTCGTAATCTTGTTTTCTTCTCATGGCCATATATTGCTATTTCCTTTAACGGCCATAGCGGGCTGCGCACTCGTTCTTCTAATTGCCGGTATGACACGCACCCAAAAAACGATCGTTTGGTTGGGGCAAAACACATTTATTCTTATGTGTTTGAATGGAATTTTCTATCACTACATCAATCCACCGACTGCCAAATGGGTGCTTGAGAACCTTCCTCAATCGGCTCTCAGCATATTTGGCGTTGGTCTTATTATGACTGTAGCAAGCCTGGCGCTATGTATGCCGTTTATTTTTTTGTTTAATAAGTTTGTCCCTCAGCTCGTTGGCAAACCGAAATTAGAGGGGCTGCTTCTGAAAAATGACATTCATTTTAGATGGTTGCCGGCAACCCTTTACATTATATTTTTATTCCTGCCGCTAGTATCGCTAGTTCATTTAAGTTTCCTTTCAACCCTAAGAGGCACCTCAACCCCTGTAGGGCAGTTTACATTGCTAAATTACATCCACGTCTTTCAAAGTCCTGCTTTGACTGCCTCAATCATTAACTCTGTAACTTATGTGACCTTAAACATTCTTATTACCATCCCCGTTGCGCTACTGGCTGCATACGCTTTTTCGCGGTTTTCTTTTGTGGGAGATAAACATCTTTTTTTTGGCTTCTTAACGCTGAGAATGACACCACCGGTGGTCATGGTCCTCCCGGTGTTTCTCATATTTTCGGCATTGGACCTCATAAATAAACCCCTCGCAATAGCCCTGGCGCATTGTTTATTTAATGTACCTATTTCTATTTGGGTGCTGGAAAGTTTTATATCTGCTATCCCAAAAGAACTTGACGAAACTGCATTTATAGACGGTTATTCTTTCTTTGGATTCTTTATCAGAGTTCTAATTCCGCTAATGGCACCGGGAATCGCAGTAGCCTGTTTTTTTTGTTACATGTTCTCATGGGTGGAGGTCGTATTTGCACGTATATTAACTGTGACCGCCGGCAAGCCGATTAGCATGGCGATTTCAGCTTTGTTTACGTTTAGGACAGATATTGGCCTTGTGATGGCGATGACGGTACTTTCAATCATACCCGGCGCTTTAATGATTTACTTTGTACGACGTCACATTGCTAAAGGGTTTATTATCAAGCAGGTTGGTTAAAGTAACCCATTGCCAGGATTAAGGCCGCCCGTTATAGGTTTCAGGTGTCAGGTTTCAGGTTTCAGTGAGCACCGGTTCCTAAATCATGAACTCCAATTGGGGTGAAACTGAAGACAAGCGCTGGGCGAAGAAAGCTCATTTTATGAACCCCTTTGATCCATGGAGTCGAATTATTTTTCTGACCCTTGAAACCAGAACACAGCCGGTCGAGGTAAATATGCTTTAAATCCCTCTGGGGTAATGTCAAAGCCTGGCACTCTGGACCAGGATTCTTTACTCAGCAAGATCTCATTTATCCACAAAATGAAAAAGGAAGTTCTGATTACCCTATCCCTGTTTATGAGGGAAACCAAAAGTCATGGAAGGTCATGGTGAAATCAGCAAATAATAAGGCTTGGATATTCGTACTGCCGGCCATTTTGTTGCTTGGGTTCGTTGCGATTATTCCATTGATTATGGTCGTGGACTATTCGTTTCACGATGTTTTCACCGTAAAGTCCAAGGTATGGATTGGTTTTGAGTGGTATAGAGAACTATTACACTCCAGCCGTTTCTGGGAAACCTTAGGCCGCAGCTTATTATTTTCAGCTATCATTTTGATTATTGAAATTCCTCTGGGCATTGCCATCGCTTTATCTATCCCCAAAAAAGGATCATTAGTTGCGGTATGTTTGGTCTCTATGTCCCTGCCCCTAATAGTCCCCTGGAATATGATTGCAATGACCTGGCGTATATTTTTAGAAACCGTGGGGGCGTCACTCTCGACATTAGGAATCGATTTTGATTGGAAATTAAATGCATTTCATACATGGATCTCCATTGTACTAATGGACGTTTGGCATTGGACCAGCCTGGTTGTTTTGCTTTGCTATTCCAGCTTAACAACCATACCCGCTGCCTATTACCATTCAGCCGCCATTGATGGAGCGTCCCGTTGGAATGTGTTCTATTATGTAGAACTGCCTAAAATGAGAAGTGTGTTGCTGATGGCAATACTGCTGCGTTTTATCGATAGTCTCATGGTCTATACGGAACCCTTCCTCCTTAATGCAGGCGGACCTCGTAGTTCGACAACATTGTTGGCGATGGAATTAGGCCAAGATGTTGTTTCGTTTAATTTTGGCCCCGGGGCGGCCAGGTCGATCATCTATTTTATTATAATATTAACAGTATCGTGGACATTCAAAACCGCGCTTGCCCATCAAGAATCTGATAACAAATACAGCAAAAAGATCACAGATACCATTGAGAAAAAAAGAGGATTGCGTTAATAGGTTGGTCCTGTTGCGGAAATACGGTGCTCGAGGCGATCGAGGATACCTCAGGGGATCATAGACCATTTAGGGCTGCGATTGCTTTTCATCCCTATTGCCGATTTTTTTATCGATCTAAATGCGCCTTTGATGGTTTTAATTGGTGAGCTGGATGACTGGACCCCGGCATACAGATGCGCAAGGGCACTTCCATCGATGCCGACAGAGCACAAAATTTTCCTGAAAATATATCCGGGTGCCTATCATGACTTTGACTGGCAAGGCATGGATATGGTATATCGAGGCAATCGGTTGAAATACAGTGCGGCTGCCGCTAAAGACGCAATTACTAGGGTTAAATACTTTTTGGCAAAATATTTAAAATAAATGAGGCATCATCCAATGAAAATTCCTATTTCTAAAATCACGCTTTTCGGTTTTATGATCAGCCTGCTAAGCTTCGGATTAGGCCAGGAGGCTGACGCTTTAGCCGGCAACGGCCTTAAACTATATTATGAAAATAATGCCCAGGTCGAACTCATCAGCCCAGAAATTTCGAGAGTTTTGATCGATGTTTATGATCCCGAGGCACTATCCAGTCCGCCCACATCCAAAGATGTTCTACTGACGACCCATAATCATGGCGATCATCGTCGGCTTGATTTTGTAAAAGCCTTCCCGGGTAAACAGCTAGATTTAAAAACAGGTGAAATTAAACTCAAGGATGTGACCATCCGCGGCATTGCCTCGGCTCACAATGAAGGCGGTGAGTTTAAAGAAGAGGGCGGATCGAACTACATCTTTATCGTTGATATGGCGGGATTACGAGTCGCCCATTTCGGAGATATCGGACAGAAGGCTCTGACTCCCAAGCAGATAAAGGCATTGGGCAAAGTGGATATTGCCATCACTCAGCTGGCCAATAGGTTTTCCGGTATGACTGCTCAAAATAGAAAAGGCTTCAATCTCATGGATCAGGTAAAGCCGAAACTGATTATTCCCACGCATCTCTTCGACCCGTCCTGTGCAACGATTGCTGCCGATAAATGGATAGCGTTCAATTCATACAAGAAACACCTGATGTTCAGTATTGAAAACATGCCGGCAGAAACCACCATTATTTTCATGGGGAACAACGCTAATTTAATCAAATTGCCCTATTATCCTTAATCCACTAAATTTTCTTTTTTCGTGTTTTCGCTCTTTCGCTTGCCCCGTTAAACCTTTTTATCAGTTTAACTGGGGTGCTTTCGTGATCGTCTTTTCGTTTTATGTTTTCTAACTCTGGCGTATCCGGATTAGGAGTTCAAAATTGATAACTGATCGATATAAGCGTCGCCTCTGGCCAAAAAAACAGCCTGTCTGATCGGGGAAAAAACCTAAGTAAATTAATCTCTCACAAGGCCCCAGTTCTCAGAGAACAATTAAAAAAGCTCTGCGTGCTCTGCGTGCTCTGCGAGATATTTATTTGCCCGACAGCGTACCCCAAAATAAATTAAAACGACTGCATTCCTATTCAAGAACTATTTGTTCTAATCACGAATTATCTGTTGCCTCACTTTTAGCCTGTTGTATACAAAAGCGCATCATGAAAGTTAAATTTACCAATAACCGGCTCCCGCGCGAAATCGGCCCGTTTTCAGCAACAGCCCTGGTAATCGCCAACATGATCGGTACGGGAATCTTCACAACCTCGGGATTCATCATGGCCGAGCTAAACAACCCGACTGCTTTTTTGCTGTGCTGGTTCTTGGGGGGCGTTTTCGCGCTTTGTGGAGCTCTGTGCTACGGTGAGTTGGGTGTCCGCTACCCTAAAGTCGGCGGCGAATATGTTTACCTGAAACACGCCTTCGGCAAATGGATGGGGTTTCTCTCAGGATGGATTTCTTTGTTTGTGGGTTTTTCAGCACCCATTGCAGCCGCCGCCACGGCCTTCGCCGCCTATTTGACCGGTTTAGGCGTAGGCGGTGGTGCACCGGTCTGGATTATTCGTATTGCCGGCATCCCCATCCTAACCGTATCCCTGCAAACCGGAATCGCTTGCGGGGTAATTCTGTGCTTTACATTCCTGCACTATCACGGCGTACGCATCGGCACGCGCGTGCAAAACAGCCTGACCATCTTCAAAATTATCATTATTGGGATTTATGTGCTAGCGTCAATTATCTGGGGGCACGGCGATGCAACGCATTTTTCCAGAACATCACCTTGGACGGATATATTCAGCGAACAATTGGCGGTATCGCTGATTTTCGTCTCGTTCGCCTACGCCGGCTGGAATGCGGCTGCTTACCTCGGCGGTGAAATTCGCGCGCCCAGTCGCAATTTGCCTATAGCATTGATCACCGGCACAATGATCGTCATCGTCTTGTATATGGCCCTCAATCTGGTTTTTCTATATGCGCTTTCACCCTCATCTATGGGCGGCTCTTTGGATGTGGGCACCCGGGCGGCAGCTGCCCTGTTTAATGATGATGCCGCTCGCTGGCTGGGGGGCGCCATCGGATTTGGTCTGCTTTCGGTTCTCAGCGCCATGATTATGACCGGTCCGCGAGTCTATTTTGCCATGGCCAGAGACGGAATTTTTTTCAGACGGTTTGGCCGGCTCAGTCGTACTCGCCAAACCCCGGCAGCTTCGATTTTTCTCCAGGCTGGTATCGCCATATTTATGGTGCTCACGGCCACTTTTGATCAACTGCTGATCTATATCGGCTTTACCCTCAGCCTATCGTCGCTGTTGACCGTGGTCGGTTTGATGATACTTCGCCGGCGGCAGCCCCGGTTCACAGGTTCCTACCGGACCGTCGGCTATCCGGTTACACCGTTGCTTTTTATTCTGGGTAATGCCTGGATCATTTTTTACGCGGTGAAAGGCCGGCCGGTTGCTTCGCTGATGGGATTGGCCACTATCGCTTTAGGATTGGCGGCGTATAAGGGATTTCAACGTAAAACCTTACGTGACGACACAACCCAAAATCAGAATGGATCAATTTAAAAGCGCTTTGGATTCGTCCTAAAATCAAATGTCTAGATGGAGGGAGGATTATACATGCATGTCAATATCGCAAGACAATCAATTGTGGGTATGATCCTTTGTCTTTTGCTTGTTTCGCCGGTCGATCATGCACCTGCGGTGGACCCGGGCAAAACCTCCTACACGGCTGAGGTGGTGTGCGCCCTTCGCTCCATTGGTGCGCTGGATCCGGACCCTAAAACGCGGAATCCGGATCATATGGCGAAGTTTTTCGTGAATCCGGCTCTGGGAACCCGCTTTCCCGGCCTGGGTTTGGATTTTGAAGATGCCAAATTTGATTTCGTAACTTTTCAAATATAATGATTTTGAGAATTAACTTTTGCGATTTTTGCGCCTTTATCCATATTTGAAATCACGTGATGAATTGTATCTGAGAACTGGAGGTGAAGGTGAAATGAAAACAAATTTCTTTCCATTCTCCATATTTGTTTTGATCCTTGGATTGTGGTGCAGTTTTGGATCGGCAGCCGATAAAAAACCGGACTACTGGCCAACCGACGGTTGGAGAACCGCATCTCCCGAGAGCCAGGGAATGGACTCCAACCTGTTGGCAGAAATGTTGAATGAAATATGGGAAAAAGACATTGAAATCCACAGTGTATTGGTCATTCGCAACGGTTATATC
>JASJCE010000219.1 GCA_030066155.1 Desulfobacterales bacterium
AAATACAGCGGATTGTCATCTCAGATCAGATTTTCAAGGATAAGCGCAAACTGTAACAGCAGATGTCAGAGGTCAGAGGACAGATGAAAGAGCACAGATGTCAGAAGTCAGAGGACAGAAGGCGTAGTGTAGGGAAAGGGTTTCAGGTGTCAGTGTTCAGGTTTCAGCACCCATTAATTGAGGGATTTAGGAATTGAGGAATTCAAATATTTAACATTTTGGTAAAGGCGGGGGTTATCTTCGCCTTAGAACCCGCCCGAAACCGGTTTGGGCGGGGACAAACCCCGCCACTTCCCCAAGCTTCGTGCAGCCGCCGAAATTATTTATTCAAGAGACGGTATTTTGAGTTAGAGCATCTAAAACAGCTTACTGCCGATTTTGGCGTTCACTGCAGGTGACACAAATGTGGCTTCACCACTTTCCCCTCTGGGGTACTGGACGCCAAGAATCAGAGCCTCTGAAACAACCGGTCCCATCTGTCTGGGCTCGAAATTCAACACACCCAGCACCAGCCGGTCCTTCAGATCATCAATAGAATGGCGGGTAAAGCGGCCATAACTTACCCGCCGGCCAAATTTACCAAAATCGACGGTCATCCTGTAGGTCGGCTTATGCGTTCTGGTTTCAATACTGGCGTCAATTATCCTGCCCACCCGAATGTCAAGTTTATCAAAGGAATCCTCATAAGCTACTATTGGTTTTGTATCTTTCGGCATCTGAAATCTGTCTTCTGACTTCTGTCTTCTGTCATCTGGACTTTGTCACCCGACTTCCGACTTTCGTTCACCCATAAATATCCTGGACGCCAGATCGATATCTTCCGGACAGAAAACAAACAGGCATTTGGAATCCGGCGACTGCACCGAACCGTATACATAATTGATGTTGATGCCCTCCTGGCCGAATTTCGTCGTAATGTTGGCCAGTTCACCGGGCCGGTTATCCAGTTCCAGGGCGATTACCGGCATCAGGTCGAAAATATATTCATTTTGCGACAGCAGGTCGACCGCTTTATCGGTATCGCCGACCAGCAGCCGAATCAGGGCATATTCGGCCGAATCCTTGCGCATCGAATTATAGCTGGCCGCCGAGGCAATCCGCTTAAGTGATTTACCCCGTGCTTTGAACAAATCCTGAACGTAGGAGGACGCGTCCTGGATGGTCAGTGCATCGATATTAATTCCCGCACTTCCGAATAGAGTCGCCAGTTTACCGAGCTCGCCCGGCGCATTTTTCATAAAAAGGGATATTTCGGTTCGGACCATGCTTCCTCCCCCATTAAATCGCAATGTGCTTTTGTATTGATAAAATTAAATTTTTTAAAGTCCGGCAAATATAAGCTAGCTCAGAACCGAAGTCAACCAGGAAGCTGGAAGAGACAGGGTGATAACAAATTTACTTATAAAATAGTTGCAATGGAAGGTTCTGCGAGAGAATAAAATCTCAAATCTCAAGCACCAAATTACAAATAAATCCCAAATTTCAATAACCAATGAACAAAACAGTCATCAATTATCAATCAAATTGCTTCGCAAAGCCAGACAAGCTATGAAAAAGGCTGCAGAGCGCAATGGTAAACAGATTATTAATTTGGATTGTTGAATTTAGGTTAGGAAGTTCTCACTAAATATTCTTAAACAAAACGGATGATTTTCAACGTAATAAAACCAGGAGAGAATATGCGAAGCATAAACTAATTTCTCCGCCAACCTCACGTTTAATCCAGCATCACCGAATATGAAACAATAATCGCAATCCTGCACCCCTGAAATAAAAGGGCGGAAAAATTAGGGGTATTTACCCCTGAAAGGCACCGCCCGCACAACACCACCGGCCCTGAAAACTGCGGATCCTTCGGTGACGGAAATCGGGTAGGAAAAATCCGGGGCACCCTTCCACCACTTTTCCAGTACATCCCAGGGGGATAGATCCTGGCTGTTGAGTTTGCCAGCTTCGGGCATAATCAGATTCAAAAGCGTTTGGCGGGTATCAAACATGGCCGGAACCCTGAGCAAATTGGTCTTGCCGTCGGGAATCCACATAGCAATGGGATAAATAACGCTGTTGACCTTGAATTCTTCAAATTTAACACTGAATGAAAACCCATCCAGCATGATCGGATAGGGGTTGGGATTATGAAGTTTAAAAACAAATGTCATCAGCAGCGGTGAGCCGTAGTGATCCGCGGTTCCCCGGGTGGGCTCAACCTCCTTGCTGAAATAATAGAAACCCGCATAATAAGAGATCTCCACATGATCCAGCCCGATCAAGGGATCATTGAAATTATTCTCATCGGGCTGATTCACACTTACACAACCGGAAACAAGGGCAATTAAATATATCGATAACAAACTCTTAAGTATTCTATTTTTGTGATGCATAGCTTAAATCCCGTAAAGATGTGCCCTTGTTATTGAAGATTGAAGACTGAAGATTGAAGAATTGTGGATTTCTGTCGATATAGCTTTTTCATATATAGAAGTACCAAATATAGAAAAACTCCAAACCATAACAATAGACAGAATACCTTAAATCTTCAATCTTCAATCCATAGCTGCTCACCATCCCAACCAATCTTTGGCCCATTTCTCAGGCCAGCGGCCTTTCAGATCAATTTTGGTTACAAACACGAACTGTTGGTTCTCGATGCGATAAATATTGACCTGCCCCGAAGCCCGGTGATCCTCGGCAGTATAGGTCAACGGTGAAACCCGCAAACCAACGTCAAAGCCGTCAAATGTTTCAAATCCCTTTTTCATCACCCACTCACCGGTTAGAACGGCAGAAGAATCTGCCCGGGCCAAAGCCTCCCGCAAAGCCAGCACATTGGCCCAGGCCTGGGTCGTGCGGATCGTTCGCCTTGTGGCGGGCACACCGGGATGGTATCGCTTACCGTAAAGTTTGACAACGTCCATTAGGGGCGAGTCTTCCGCGTAGTAGGCACAAACACTGGCCCCCATCACACCTTCAGCCGCTTTGCCGGCCAGCCGGATCAAATTCTCGTCAAATGCCCAGCTGTGGACCATATGATCCGCCCTTAAACCGGACGCCGCCGCTGCTCGCAGGGTCACGGCCACGGACAGGCTGGTATTCCCATGCCACACAAAATCCGGCTGAAAGCGTTGCACCGCTTTGACCTGACGGCGGGTATCGGTGGCAAAAATGGATACATCGACATCCGGACCGATGTTGAATCCGAACAGCTCGGCCTGATCCTTGACCGCCTGGATATGCGCCCGTATTTCCCGGGAAGCAAACATGTAGACGAACTGCACCCGCGGCCGACGATTGCCGTAATCCGCTTTCTGGGGCCATATGTCATCAAACCAGGCGGTAAGCGCCGCTCTGGCATTGGAAGAATCATCTGATCCGGCGAACAAATGATAGGGAGACAGTTTGGGGTTGGTCAGGTCGGCCGCAAAGAATGCAGGCAGGTAGGGCAGTTGATCCTGGCCAGTGTCGGCAGACAGGGCATCCGTGTCGACCATATGCCAGCCGAGCACGGCCACGACCCCGATTCGTTTAAAGCGTTTATATTTGGCTCGAACTTCAGGAACACGATAACCGTAATCATACTGGTGCAGCTCGATCCGCTTGCCATTGACACCGCCCTTGTCATTGACGAAGCGGACGGCTTCGACGATTCCCATGGCATAGTCTCTGCCAATGTCGGCCGTCGCCCCGCTCAAATCATTAAACGCACCGATTCGAATTGTTTCAGCGAAGCCCGATCCGAAATATCCGAAGAGAATAAGCGGTAACGATAGAGAAACGATCAACCTCGAAATCATATGTCCAATATATAGGGGATATATCAGTTAATCAAGGCAGGAGTGAAGAAATCAGCGACCACCACCAGAGCCGGAAGTATGAGAAACGCCTTGGAAGGGGCCAAGGCCATACTCTGCTGGTAATCGCTGATTTGTAATTATAGGACACAGATAAATAACGTTTGAATATCGACTGATTTTGAAATTGACTTCGCGCGGCCTTTTGATTCGGTTTGAAAATAGGTAGAATTCCGCCATTCGACATTAGTCAATCGTCATTCGTCATTCGTCATTCCCTTTGCTCCCCGCCGTAACGCTCCTTGACCTCTGCCCGATCCGGGTTGCCGTCATCCGCCAGGGGCATGTCGGCAACAAACTCGACATACTGAGGCTTCTTATAGGATGCAATTCGCTCGCCGACGAACTTGATTAAATCCTGTGCCGCGAGCGACTGCCCGGGCTTGAGTTGACAGACGGCTTTGATGCCTTCTTTCCACTTGGGATCCGGCACACCGAAAACGACGGTGTGTTCGATATCCGGATGCTCCAGAATGGCTTTTTCAACTTCAGCCGGATACACATTCTCGCCGCCGGGCTTGATCAATTCTTTCTCAGCCTTGCGGCCTTCATACCACAGAAATCCGTCTTCATCGAAGCGGCCCAGATCGCCGGTATGGTGCCAGCCACCGCGAAACGTGTAGGCGGTGTCCTCCGGCAGGTTCCAGTATTCCTTGAAGACCATCGGTCCTTTGACAGCTATTTCACCTGTATTTCCGGTCGTCAAGGGTTGATCATCGTCGTCAACCAGACAAACATCTGCGAGTTGAATCGTGCGGCCGGCTGAACCGGGCCGATCGGAATACGGCGCCATGGTTGCAATCGCCGAGGTCTCTGTCTGACCATACATGGCGTAGAAAGTGCCGCCGGTCAATGTCTGGTACTTATCGATCACATCCGGCGCCTCCAGCCCGGGTACATGCTGCAGAGAGCTGATGGCTTTACCTGATTTTTCGTGCGCCTCAAGGATGGCCGACAGGATGGGCGAAAAATCAAACAGGAAGCTGACCTGCTTTTCGGCTATCAGGTCAACAGCCCGCCCGGCATCGAACTTACTCATATTGACATTCAGAGCACCGGCGTGAAAACCGGCAGTTGCCATAAAAAGACCGGCAACATGAAAAAGCGGCAATATATTCAGATGGACGTCATGCGGTGACAAACTCAACAGGAGATTGATGTGGGTATTGGCGCTGATCAGATTCCCGTGGCTCAGCAGGGCCCCCCGGGGCCTGCCGGCAACCGCGGCGGTATGGATGATCACCAGGCCTTCATCCGTGCCGACATCCGCGGCCTCAAACCGGCCGTCGTTTTCAAGCAACGCATTAAAATCAGCAAAAGTGCCGGCGGGCGGTTTCAGGTTATAGCATTCTCTGACGGTTGTCAGCTGGTCCCTGACACCGGCGATCATTTCCTGATACTCGGGATCGACGAACAGCAATACCGGCTCACAGTCGGCTAGATTGAATATGGTTTCTTCGGCTGAAAGTCGCCAGTTGATGGGCAGGACAATGCCGCCCAGAGCAGCGGCGGCTCCGTAGAGCAAAAAATACTCCAGACTGTTTTTGCCCAGAACCCCGATTCGGTCACCTTTTAGGAATCCGGCTTTTTGTAGGCCCTCGGCCAATTGATCCACTTTTTGTTTATATTCCGCGAAGGTCAAACTGCGTTGATCGTCATCCTCATACCAGGCGGCCAGATTGTTGAAGCTGACCGCATTGCGCTTGATCAGATCGTAAAAAGTGAAGTCATGTAGTCCCATAATTTCTCCGCCCCCAGATATAGGATAATCAGGATCTAATGCTGGTTGTTGCAACTCATATATTTTACAAAAGGGCCAGCCGGCGGAGAAATTAATATTTGCTCCGCCCCCCAGATGTAGGAAATCCAGGATCTAATGCTGGTTGTTGCAGCTCATATATTTTCAAAAGGGCCAGCCGGCAGAGAAATTAATATTTGCTCCGCCTGATTTCTCCGCCCGAAGATAATTAGACTAGGGTAGAGAGGCATTTATTTCAGCATCTGTAGTTATTTATTTGACCGAGGTTACCGGACAATTTGCTTTGAGTATGATGTATTGGGCGGTGGAACCCAGAATTAATTTGCTGGTCCGGGACTTTTTGCGGATCCCCACATAGATTTGATCTATCTCGTTTTCGTCGGCATACAGGACGATGTCTTCACCCGGAGTCAGCCCACGGGCCAGTTGCTCAACTTCGCAGTCAATCCCCTCACTCGCTGCTTCTTTTTCTACCCGATCGAGATCTAATTTAATTTTGGCAATGTCTTCGGGCTTCTCGCCTTTTCCGCCTTCACTGGAGGATACCACCATCAGTTTGGCACCGAAGATCCTGGCGTGGGATTTGGCCAGTTCCAATGCCGCTTCAGACTCCCTGGTCCCGGCATACGACACCAGAAACTTCATTATCATTTCCTTTCGCGTAAATTTTACATCCAGCGTTTGCGCCGTTTATACGATTTAACTTCCTTAAAAGACTTTCGACCTCCGCCCTGGGTCACGCCCATATAAAATTCCTTTACATCCGGGTTGTCTTTCAATTCTCTAGAGGGTCCCTCCAGAACGATTTTTCCGGATTCCATGATGTAGGCATAGGTTGATACTTCCAGGGCAATTTTGGCATTCTGCTCCACAATCAGCAGAGTGGTGTCCATCTCCTGATTGATACGCTTGATGTTTTCAAAAATTTCTTTGACCAGCAGCGGAGCCAATCCCAGTGACGGTTCATCCAGCATTAACATTTTGGGAGCAGACATCAGCGCCCGGGCAATGGCGATCATCTGCTGTTCACCCCCGGAACAATAACCGGCCAGCCGGTTGGTGACCCGGGCCAGGCGCGGGAAGTGATCGTACATCAGGTCCTGATCTTTGCGGATACTCTGGGAACCCTCCCGTCGGGTGATGGACCCCACACGGATGTTCTCATCCACGGTAAGATGCTTGAACACGCGACGCCCCTCCGGTACCATGACCGCGCCCAGCTTGACGACCTGCGTGCCCAGGACATTGGTGATGTCGTTACCATCGAACTTGACATAACCGTCTTTGATAAAGCCGTTTTCAGGTTTGAGGAGGCCGCTGATGGCCCGCAGGGTGGTTGTCTTGCCAGCCCCGTTGGTTCCCAGAAGGGATACGATACCGCCTTCGGCCACACTCAGACTGACGCCGCGCAATACCTGAACAATGTCGTTGTAAACGACCTCGATATTGTTGACATCAAGAATTTTGCCGTTGGATGTTTGATTCGCCATAATTTTTATTTCTAATCGGGAAGGCTGCGAAAAACAGCCCTCCCTTTTTTAAGGTAGCGGCGAAGCCGCGTTTCATAACAGCGTGGCACACGCTGTTATTATTTGATCTTCTTTACGTATTCCGGTGAGAACGGCGCACCGACTTCCCCGAACACACCGTCTTTGGCCATATACAGCTGAAGGGTGTCCACACCTTCGCGGTCGGTTTTCGAAAAAGTTACCGGGCCCACCGTGGTCAATGGATAGTAGGCGTTGTAGCCGTTCATGCCCAGCAGTTCTTCGTACAATGCGGCGCGGGTAATCTTCTTACCCTTTGACTTGGCCCGGCGCATAGTCTCAACGGCAACCTGAGCCACCATGATACCGTTGGTGTAGTTCTGGGACATGCCCACACTTTTATCGCGCCCGTAGCGCTTAGCCAGGGCCAGCTGAGCATCGGTTCCCGGTCCTTTGGCGGTCATCAGCTTGTAGGATGTGGTCCAGTAGTAGTTCTCGGCAGCCGAACCGGCCAGGCCAATCAAATCCGGCCCGCCTGCATAGTGGGCACCAAGGAATGTTATCTTCCCGGATTGACCGAAACTAGAAGCGAGCATGCCCAGGCCCTGTGCCCCTTTGAGCATAGTGGCCACCGGTGGCTGAACAGTATGGCTGATCACATATTGAACCCCCTTGCTCTGAAAGCGTTTGAGCATAGCTGTGTTGTCCAGGTCTTTACCGTGCTCAACTATTTCAACGAGTTCAATGCCCAGACCGACACCAATCGCTTTTTTGACATCATCGCGAGATGCACGCCCGAATGCAGACGGATGAATGAACATGGCCACTTTAGGTTTGCCGCTGCCTTTGTGATGGGCCACAACATATTCTGCCAGCCCTACGGCCTGACTGGAATATGAGGAAATCGGCAAAAAAACGTAGGTTGAATCAATAAGGTTGCCAGCATGGAAGGACGCCGGCAGCACCGGAATCTTTTCTTCGTCGAAATCCGCTCTCATGGCCATGGTGCTGCCCGTGGAGTAGTTCAGATAAAAGACGATGCCTTCATCCAGAAAATCTTCGAAGTTGCGTTTGGTGACTTCTGTCTTGTAGCCATCATCGCGGACAAAGCACTCCAGCTTGTCGTCTCCCAGCAGTTTTTCATCGTTGGCATATTTACAGTAATCCTCGACACCCTTGGCATAGGGGCTGCCGACGTCGGATGTCGGCCCTGTAATGGCCAACGAGCAGGCTATTTTGTAGGTTTCTCCGGCCAATGCCTGAGTTGAAAATCCCAATACCAGCAGAAAAGACAGCGTGACCAACATGAATGTGAATTGTTTGTTTTTCATTTCTACCTCCTTTTTGATTTTAATTAACATTTTACGAGTTTAACGAACGTCAAAGACAATATACTGCTATGCCATTATATGGCCCATTAATAGCGGAAGGGCCACAACTTGAAATAAGTTCGGGTAATTCGCCACCAGTTGGCGATGCCGCGAGGCTCGAACATCAGAAACAACACGATCACAAGACCAAATGACAACGGCCGAAAGGCCGTGGCCACATCTCCCACTGCCGTGAAGTAGTGGCCCACGAATTCGGCAAAATTCTCCACCTGCAGCTCCAGCATCAGGATGGCGGCCGGACCGAAAAAAGATCCCACCAGAGTACCAAGGCCTCCGACGATGGCCATTGCCAGGTAGGAAATGGAGTGGTGCAGCAAAAATGACTCAAAACCAACGCCGCGCCACAGGTAGGCATGCAGGGCTCCGGCCACACCAGCGAAAAATCCCGAAAGGGCAAAAGCGTATACTTTGGTGAAACCGGGATGCATGCCCATGGCATCGGCCGCCCGGTCGTTGTCCCGCACAGCCACCAGGCAGCGCCCGTGCTTGCTACGCAATAGGTTGCGGACGGCAAAGCCCAGGATTACCACGATTACCAAAATCACATAGTACCAAAAAAAATAATGCTGTTTACGAACCACTTTGCCTGTAAACCAGAAAACCCGGCCAATGGCAATGGTCTGACCCTGGTCGTAAAATCTCGAAAAATTAATAACCCACTGAAAAATCATCTGAAATGACAGCGTGGCAATGACCAGGTAAAGGTGTTTGAGCCGCAGCGACGGCAGACCTACAATGGCGCCGAAAATAGCGCCGACTCCACCGGCCAAAAAAATCATCAGCGGCCACCAATGGGTCAGCAGCACGTGATCGCTACCCAGGATTCTAGCGAAGGTCGCCAGGGTATAGGCGCCGATCCCCACGAAGGCTGCATGACCGATGGAGATCAATCCGGCAAATCCGGTAAGCAGGTTTAACCCGTAAACAGCTACTATGGCGATCAGGATACTGTCGATCACCAGCATGTATTTGTTGCTGACTTTAAAAAACAGGGGCCAGATAAACAGCAGCACCAGAAAACAAATAAAAATTAAACGGTCGACATTGGTCAAAAATATCCGCTGCTCGGCCTTGTAGGAGGTAAAAAAGTTACCTGTAGCTAACCATCGATTTTCAGCCATAAATTATACTCGCTCTATTTCGTGGATGCCAAAAAGACCATGAGGTTTGATCAACAGGATTATCAGCAAAATAATGTAAGGTACTACATCAGCCGTCCCGAAAAGCCCCCAATTGCCGTCCAGGTAGCCGGAAGCAAATTGCTGAATCAAACCCATGATGATGCCCGCCACGATTGCCCCAAAAATTGAATCCAGCCCGCCCACGATCACCACCGGGAAGACGATGATGCCGAAAGAATGCAGGACATCAAAATTCAATCCCGTAATATTTCCGATAATGCCCCCGGCAGCGGCGGCGCTCAGCCCTGCAGTGGCCCAGGCCAGGCCGAAAACCTTTGGCACGGATATGCCGATGGACATGGACGCAAACTGATCGTCGGATACCGCCCGCATGGATATGCCCACAGTGGAGGCTTTAAAAAACCAGGTAAAGCCGCCGATCATGATAAAGGTGATGATCACACCTACCAGCTGGGTCCAGGAAAGGGAAACGCCCCATAAGTTAATCGGTTCCTTGGGAAGAATTTCCGGGAAGGAGAAATTTTCCGACCCAAAAGGTGTCATGTAAATAATACCGTCGATAATCGACATCAGCCCGATGGTCACCATGATTACCGATATAATCGGTTCACCGATCAGTCTTCGTAGAAAGACCCGCTCGACACTCATGGCCAGGAAAAAGGTGATGATCATGCTCAGGATAAAGGACACCGCAATGTGGACGCCCATCCACACCGTCAGCGCATACGTAATAAACGCTCCAGAAGCAATGATCTGCCCATGAGCGATGTTAAGCACACGGCTTGATTTGTAGATCAGCACAAATCCCAGCGCCGACAGGGCATATATCGAACCTACCACGATACCACTTACCACCAGTTGAAAAAAATAAGCCATTAAACCCCTTCCATGGTGTAAAACTTCATTTCGGCCTCCACGGTTGTGGACTGACCATCCTGGTACTGAAAAAATGCCTCGACCGTCTTTTTGTCGACGCTTTCATCGTAGAGGGCGTCGTAGAGATCTTTGTATTTTTCCAAGACGAACTTCCGACGAATTTTGCCAGTTTTGGTTAGCTCGCCATCATCCATGTCCAGCAATTTATACAGCACCGCAAAACGCTTGATTTTAAAATGCTCTTTTTCCGCCCGCGCGTTGATGTCGATTACCGCCTCCTTGAGCAGCTCTGCAACCTCGGGTTTGTTGGACAAATCCATAAAGGTGGTGAAGGATATCCCACGGTCTTCAGCCCATTTGCCCACCACGATGGGATCGATGTTGATCAGTGCCGATACGAAATCGCGCTTGTCTCCGAATATGACCGCCTCCTTGATGTAGGGGCTGAATTTGAGTTTGTTTTCCAGAAACATGGGACTGAACATCTCGCCCTTGCTGTTGTGCATGACGTCTGAGACCCGGTCGATCACAATTAGATGGCCATTCTCGTCGATATATCCGGCGTCTCCGGAATGCAGCCATCCCCCCTCCAGCAGTTCTTCGGTCTGCTCGTCTCGTTTGTAATAGCCCACGCAAACAGACGGGGAGCGAGATAAAATCTCGCCCTCTTCGCTGATCTTGCAATCCGTTTCCGGCAGTGGTTTACCCACCGTATCCGGCCGCACGTCACCGTCATTGTGCATGTAGGCGATACCGGTAATCTCGGTCTGGCCGTAAATCTGCTTCAAGTTGACGCCGATGGCCTGGTAGAAGGTAAACAGCTCGGGACCGAGTGCCGCGCCGCCGGTGTAAGCCCGCCTCAGCCGCCGCAGTCCGATCTGATTGATCAGAGGGTCCATGACCATAATCTTCCCCAGCCAGGCCATGAAACGCAGGGATGCCGGCATGCGTTCACCGCTCATCCGATAACGGGCAGCCTTTTCACCGATTCTAATGAATTTTCCGTAAATCAGTCGGTTAAGCCAGTAGGATTCATCGATCTTAAGCCAGATTTGCGAGCGTATGGTTTCATAGATACGGGGCGCGCCGAACATGAAATGGGGCCCGATTTCTTTGAGGTCTTCCATGCTGGTCTCAACCGATTCCGGGAAATTGATGGTGATCCCGGTGGCCATGGCCACCCCGAAGGAGTTCATCTGCTCGCCGATCCAGGCAAACGGCAAAAAGGAAAGATATTCATCGGTGTTCGAGAGGTAATCGACC
>JASJCE010000220.1 GCA_030066155.1 Desulfobacterales bacterium
GCTTCCGGGCCTCCCCCGAAATCTGTCGCTTGACGGCGGAGATATCAACCTGCTTGGCCAGGGCATCGATCGCGGGGCCGACATCCCGGGGTT
Source organism: Desulfobacterales bacterium (assembly GCA_030066155.1). GTDB lineage: Bacteria > Desulfobacterota > Desulfobacteria > Desulfobacterales > JAFDCJ01 > JAFDCJ01. The sequence goes on from JASJCE010000220.1 coordinate 94, forward strand.
GATAGACCGCTTCGATGGTTTGAGCGAGATGTTCATAATCCCCGGTCAGCTGGTCCATCCCCTTGGATTTAGCGTAGTCACGCACCTTGGCGGCATCTGATAATTCCGGACGAACATGAATTTTAATCCGCAAGGTCTCAAAATTCTTATCTTTTTCAGCAATACTCAGTGCCACCTGACGCATTTCACTGATCGGCGCATCATCGCGCCCGCGGGGCACGAAGCGCACAGCCTCGCGCAGCACGATATAACGTTTCTGGGACCAGCCAGGGTCTTTTCCGATAGCCAGGAGTAAAGAATTTCCTCCGCGAACCTCATCTTCAGTTTGCAGCGCCCCACGATAGTAGCGTGCTTTGCGGAGAATCCAGCCATCGTCGGCATCGATCAGAAACTGCTCCAGTATCATTTGTTTGACAATTTCAATATGCTCAGCATCCTGGCTAAAGGTTGACGGGTCGATATCAGCAAATACATTGGCGATGTAGTAGCCGTTGGCGCGCATCAATTTAACCCGATCTGACCATTCTCCATGCTGTACCCCGCCGCCATGGTCCCGGCAGGCATAAGCCTTCGGTGGCAGAACCGTTCCATCATTGCAAAACCAGCGCAGTCGAGTGAATGGTCCGCGGGGGGCCGATTTCATCTCTTCGACCCAGCCGCGCAGTGTGTCCGTATCCGGCAGTTCGGTTGACGCACAGGTTACCGCGGCTGTCAACAGTATCGCGATAAAGATGCTGATGTTATGGGCTCTGGTCATAGTTTCAAATCCCTCAATTCCCAAACCATTAATTTATGAATCTGTGCTATTTCAACACAATCGGTAAATGTCGGCATAACTTTCAACTCGTTATCAACCCCTTTGTTTCATAGTTAGGATAGGTACGATTTCAATAATTTCTACCGCCTGGATTCTTTTTTTATCGAATTTTTACCGGATGTCATCGGGGAAAAAATCAATCAGAATGCTATCCACTAACGCCATTTATAAAGTGCCGGCGGCGCTCGCTTTTGCACAATTATCCATGACAGTCCAAGGATAGGATAACCGTTTCAATTCTCAATCAGAAAGCCGGTAATTTGTAAAAAGCGTTAAAGAGTCTGCTGACGCGCCACATATCGACTATCGGGACGCGCCTCGAATTGCAGCACATGAGTCGAGCAGGCGGGAATCTCATCCGGGTAGTGGGTGACATAGATAAGACTGGTACAGGGGAGTTGCCCGATGATGTCAATGGCGGCCAGGATTCGCCGCCGGTTGGTGCGATCAAGCCCCTGGTAAGGTTCGTCCAGAATCAGAATTTGCGGAATCTTCACCATGGCTCGCGCAATCAGAACCATGCGTTGTTCACCATATGAGAGGCGGTTGAAGAGTCGATCGGACATATCGTTTATACCCAGATCCGCGAGCCACTGGCAGGCCGCCTGCCGCTGTGGGGATGAAGCGCTCCGGTACAAACCAACACTATCGAAATAACCGGACAACACGACGTCGAGGGCCGACATGTTCTTACGGTAGCGAATTTGAAATTCGGAGGAAATCATCCCAATACGCTCTTTAATTTCCCAGATGGATTCCCCCGAGCCGCGCTGCTTCCCGAACAACCGAATGTCATTGGCATACGCCTGTAGGTTATCCCCGCAAATCAGATTCAACAAGGTCGTCTTGCCGGAGCCGTTCGGCCCCAGAAGGACCCAGTTTTGACCGGCCTGCATGGTCCAGTTTACATTGTCCAGTACAACTGTGTCCCCATATTGAACCGTTACATTTTTCATGTCGATCAAAATATGGGCCTTCCCTTCGAAGGACGGTAGCGGCTGGTCCCCGGAGATTGGAAGAGACAGGCGAGGGGCCTTATCCCGGGCGTAAAGGCGTTTCAACTGCCCGGACTTGAAAAACTCCAGGCGGGTCCCTTGAAAAACGACCTGACCATCCCGGATTGCCATTACATGCGTTATGTGGGATGAAATCTCCCGCTGGCGATGGGTAACCAGGATGACGGTTCGCTGGTTGTCCATCAGACCAACGATAATTTGAGTCAGATCCTTCCGGGACGTTTGATCCAGTCCATCAAACGGTTCATCCAGAATCAACACCTCGGGGGCTCTCAACAGGATCCGTGCAATCTGTAGTTTTCGCATTTCGCCGGTGGACAGCGCCCGAATGCTCCTCCCCCGCAAACGGTTCAGCTTCAACTTCGCGACGACGGCTGCAATGTCCTCAGATCCGGCGACCGACGAATTAACAGATTCCCGCAGTAATTCCTCAACCGTGGTGATCCGGTTCATTTTGCCACTGAAAAAACGCGATTCATTGAGGCGCTCTTCGCGATCGATCAAGCGTTGATGCTGCTCAAAAGATATGTATTCGACGCGGGCCTTGTGCGCCGATTTATCCGCCTGTGATATGCTCCCTTGAACCACCGGCACGTCACCAATCAGGGCTCTAACAAGGGACGACTTACCGGCACCGTTTGGACCCAGGACAGCCCAGTGCTGCCCCTTGACAATTTGCCAGCTGGTATTCGGCAGAAAGAATTTATCCCGGACTCTCAGGGTGATGTTTTCAAGTTTGAAAAGGGTCCCGTCCCCGGGCCATCTCTTATTTTGATTTTTTTTTGAAGCTTCGATAATTCTCTCTCCCGTATACCGGATTTTAAACCGAGATTTTGGCTGCTAACGAAGTTTATATTTGATTGGGCCCAGATACTATCATGAATTCCAACGAAAAGAACATTAAAATGTAAAGAATCCGGCCCATATAGGTAAAGGTGTGATTGCCGTGAACGACAGTATTCAGATTTGAGATGTCAGCATACTTTAATTTAGGGATTCAGGAATTGAGGAATTGAGAAATTCCAATATTGATGGTTTCGTGATTTAGATTGACGCATAACCTGTAATCCCTAAATTCCTAAATTCACAATCCCTAAATAAATCCTTGGAACCTGACTCAGCATCTGCTTCTGTTCGCCGAAACCGACTGACAGCGGAAACAGGACTTTCACAATTGTGTTTCTTGACATATTGTCCAAATCTCTGTTAGCCTCACCTATACAAAGACTAATGCGAGATGGTTTGATGCCAAATAACGCGTATTGGCATCAGTGAAATTGAAGGAGTGCTCCAATGGCCAATCCCAAACCACCCGGCGAACACAATACCATAAACCTGAAACTGGCTGAAATGATAAAAAGTCTGCCGGAAACTCAGCAGTTGATTCTCCTCAAGCAACTCCTCAAAGGTAACCTTGCGCCAACCTTGTATCGCCTGATTGGCAAAATGACCGACAAACAGCAATCGGCGCTATTGGAGCAATTGCAGGAGCAGCCCCTCAAATCCATCCATCTGGAGGAAACCGAAATTGCGCTCAGGGGTCATACCCGTAAATCGTGCATGCTGAGCATCGATTACGAAGTTGAACGCCGCAATTATGATGGCTTTATGCTCGATATCAGTCCGGCCGGCGCATTTATCGAAACCGGGGAATCGTTCAGCGCGGGTCAACCGATCAAATTGTCGTTTACCCTTCCCGACAGCGCCGGTCAACTGAGCATTACCGGTGAGATTTTATGGAAAGGCATGCTGGGCATTGGCGTTAAATTCAGTAATCTGGCGCCGACCCAGATAGAGCGGATTAATGCCTTTATGGAAGAGGAAGATATGTAGCGCGTTTTTATTCTCGAGCTGATTTGATGGTTTAATTCCCAGCATCCCCCGTTCACTTGTATCCGACCGACAACTTCCGAACTCAAAAACGAATCAGCGTATCGCTGTTTTGGACGGCCGCAACTCGATGATATAAAATTCCGTACAACCAACGAGGAGGTAAAATGAGCAAAAAGAAAAAAAGTATCTTTGATTTTTACAAGATGAAGGAAGCCGGTGAGAAAGTGACCTGGCTGACAAGCTACGATTATCCTACCGCGCAGTTTGCCGAGGCGGCTGATCTGGACATGCTCCTGGTGGGAGACTCGCTGGGCATGTGCGTATACGGCTACCAGAGCACGGTGCCGGTGACCATGGACCAGTGCATCGTCCATTGCGAGGCGGTGCGCCGGGGTGCCCCCAATACCTTTGTCGTGGGGGATATGCCCCTGGGCAGCTACCAGGCCAGCGATGCCGAGGCGGTCCACAACGCTATCCGCTTTTTGAAAGAAGCCGGCGTGGATGCCATCAAACTTGAAGGCGGCGTCCGGATCACGAACCGCATCCGGGCCATCGACGAGGCCGGTGTCGTGGTCATCGGTCACATCGGTCTGACGCCCCAAAGCAGCGGCCAATTAGGTGGGCACAAAGCCCAGGGCCGGACGGCCGAAACCGCCAAACTGGTGGTGGACGATGCCCTGGCAGTTCAGGAGGCCGGAGCCAAAATCCTTCTGGTAGAAGCCGTTCCCCCCGAGGTCACCCGCTATATTGCCAACACCCTGACCATCCCGGTGTATTCCATCGGAGCCGGACCTTATTGTGACGGCCAGCTTCTGATTGTAAGCGACCTCATCGGCCAGTTTCAGGCGTTTACCCCCAAATTCGTCAAAAAGTATTGTAATGTCGCTGAAATCATAACCAAAGCCATGTCGGACTATGTGGCCGATGTCCGCAATGGTCAGTTCCCGGATGATGACCAGTACTGCTACAAGATGATCGCCGGCGAGGAAAGCAAGTTCCTGGACGCGATGAAGAAATAACTTCGACCAAAGCGCCGGCCGCACTCTGCAAAACGAAAAAAAAAGGAGATTAGGATGAGTAATTTGGAGAAATTGCTTACTATCGGTCAGGACAAGCTCGATGCCGTCAATCAAGTATTGACCGATCCCGACAATGTTATGATCAGCAACCTTGCAGCCCTGGTGGAAAAGTTGGGTGGAGCCCAGGCCATCAATGCCAAGGCCTCTCGGGCCAGGCAACTAGAAAACTTGCTGGCTCGACTGAAAGAAATAGGATCTCCCTATCTGGCAGACCTGGATTGGCTCCGGAAACAGACCCAAGCCGAGGCTTTCATCAAAATGGACGACTTCATTCAGCGCGAAGCCGGCGCCGGCAGAGCGCTCAATCAGATCAACGCCGTAACCCTGGAAATCTCCGCCCTGCAATATTTTCCCTGGATCATTTCCCAGGCCAAACAGGCAATCGCAAATGGCGACCTGATGCCGGGACGGTTCATCCGGGTCCGCAACATGGTCGAACAGGAGGCCGACAACGGCGATACCCTGGCTGTTGCCGCCGCCATGCAGATTCTGGGGGCATCCTATGTGGAAACCTTGGACACCAAGGGAACCGACGGCTCCAATATCCACCTTGGCGGCCCGGAGACCATCACCGGCTATTTCGGCGGCATCGGCCAGCCCAATGACCACCCGCTCAAGTGGGCAGAAGAGTTTCTGAACTATTACATGAATTACGGTGTGCGCCAGGTGCTGAATATCAACCCCGGCACGGTCATGATGGGCTATTTAATGCACAAAATGGGCATTGACATCGAATTTAAAATCAGTGTCTTCATGGGCAACGACAATCCCCTGAGCGTGTTTTGGACGTTGATGGCCGCCAGGCTGTTCAGCCGCGAGGATGGTTCAACCAGCCTCATCGGATTCAACCTGGCCAACTCCGTCAACAATGAGACAATCCGGCAGGCCAACCAGATTCGCGTGGCCTTTGGTTTGACCGATCAGGTGCGCTTCGAACACCACATTACCGAGACCTATAAATCTATTGTGATCCAGCCCTATAACCGCCGAGCTGAATTGGTGGAGCTGGCTCAGACCATACCCAATATCAGTGCCAAGCATGAGGGCGGCGATCCGGAGGTTGAGCAGACCCGGGAGCACCCGTCCGACATTCTGGACTACTTCATGCCCAAAGCCGATGTCGAATCCCAGGGGTTGATGGAGGCCATGCTGACCAACTACCTGGACAAACATGAAGCGCTCAACCGCACCGCCAGTGCGGTGGTCAAAGGCGGTGTGGCCGTGATACCGGCGTCAAACTGTCACGATTAGCTGTGGAATTCACAAACTCGTAAAGGATAACAGCCTTGTTTATATTTACCATTCTGCGCATCCGTAGCTGCCGGAGGCAAGACTGGCACTGTCAGGTGGGTTGCGGGGAATGGGCTGACTGCCGGAGTTATTCCTCTTTTTCGATTGGTATTCCTTTATTCATCAGCATCTCGAAGATCTCTTTGAGACGGCCTTCCGAGCAGTCGTCAATACGGTAACTTTTCTCACCGCCGTCGCTGAAAAACAGCGTGAAATTACCATTGCTGTCCAGATACCCCTTGCGGATGTAATCACTGTCGAGCCACGGTTTCAATACCTGCAAAAAATCGATAAAGCTGCATGATTCCATTAGGTTCTCTCCTATCAATTACCCTAAATGAGGGAGGTCATTGGGCCCGCGCCTGTGTAATCCGCCCCCAGGACGCCTCTACCGCCACGGAGGCGCAGATGACGACAATCGCCAGAAGCTGCCAGGCAGTCAGGCCCTGGCTCAGGAATACAACTGCCAGACATGCTGCAATGACCGGTTTGAGAAAAAACAAATAGCTTCCGCGAGTGATGTCCGGTACGGCTGCCAGTCCGCCGATCCACAGAAACTGCGCAATGGTCGTATTCCAGAAGGCCAGTGTCAGCAGAGAGCCAGCTTCACCCGGCGTGCGGGCGAAAAGCGTGGCTGGATTCACCCAGATCTGCCAGAACAATCCGACAACGAACCACAGGCCGACAGCCCCCATCAGCATCGTGATGGCAGTGATTCGCAAGGCACCGTAGCGACCGATAATGGGTCTCACCATCACGGTGTAGGCAGCCACAACCGCTGCACAGCTCATGGCCATGATTACGCCGATAAACGTTTCGCCGGCACCGGCCAGCTTGGCCAGATAACCGTCGGTCAACAACAAGGCAACGCCGACCATGGCACACAGCCCGCTGATGATCTTGGCCCCGCCGAAGGGCTGCTTGTTGAGCCAGAGATTGGCGAGTCCCACAAAAATGGGAATCGTGGTCACCATGGTTGCCACCTGGGGCACCGTGGCAAAATCCAAAGACCAGTGAAACAACAGATATCCCAATGATACGCCCATGATGGACAACCCGATCAGGCGCAGCCCATCTTCGCGAAACGGCTCGAGCAAATTGCGGGAGGCGGGAAATAGGAGCGCCAAAACAACGAGGCCCATTCCGCCCAGCAAAAACCGCCAGACCGATAACTCGGGTCCCTTCAGGCCGGATAGCACTGAAAAAAATTCGCTGGAGGCATGTCCACAGACGCCCAGAAAAACAGCCAGGTAAGCCACCCAAGAATATTTATGCCAGACGCCCATTTATGATATCTCCTTTGCAAATGTGATTAAGTGATCGGCCAGTGCCTCCGGTTGCTCGCCGGGAATCAGGTGGCCGGCATCGGGCATATCGATTCGGCGCCCGTCCGGAATTTCAATAAAAAGCGAATCGACGACATCTTTCTCGAGAAAGACGTGATCCTGCAACCCGGTAATCACCAGGGTCGGCAAACTCAGTCGGCTATACGGGATATCCCAGTTGGATTGGCGGCCGGCTTCCGACAACAGCTTATAATGCCCGCTCTCGGGTTCCAGAGCCGTATAATCCGGATGCGGGGAGAGGAAGGCCGATCGGTTTTTTTCAAGCCAGTCTTCGTTCATCAGCAGGGGTAAAAATAGATCCCGGAAAAGCGGCAATCCACCGATTTCGACGGCACGGACCAGGGCATCGCCAATCCATTTCAAGCGGGCTCCATCCCGGCGCAACGTGTTGATCAGCACTAAGCCGATGGCGTCGGAGCCGGCCAGCCAGACCCTGCTGGCAAACAGGCCGCCAATGGACAGGCCGACGAAAATGGGTCTGGCCGGCTTCAGCGCTTCCATAAGCTTTGAAGCATCGGCAACAATCAGATCCTCGCTGAGTTCAACTTCGGGTGAAAAGGGGCTGTCGGTCTGCCCCCTCAGATTGTAAGCCAGGGTGCCGTAGCCGGCATCGCGCAGAATCGGACCGATGACGCCCTCCCAGGCCGCAGTATCGCCGGTCAATGCATTGAAAAAAACGAAAGTGGCAGAGTTGTCATTTTGGGCCGGGTGGTGCTCATAATACAAGCCGTCCTGGGGGCCCAGGCTGAAAAAAGACATATGACCTCCTTTGGTTTCGTTGGTATCCCCTGATTTTGCAAGATTTGGTTGAACACGGGTTGGATGATTTAGAAAGGGGCTCAAAACCCCGTCCAGTTCTGGAAATTTAGCGGCCCAGTATGTCAAAAAGGCCCATGGTATGTCAAGAACACATCAATGGTTGCAAATAAAATCCCGGTGACATAAAAGCAAATGAGTATTGAGGAATTGAGGGATTTAGGAATTGAGGAATTGAGGAATTGAGGAATTCCAATATTACAAATTATATCGACGGGATACCTTCAATCCCTAAATTCCTGAATTCGCAATTCCCAAATTATGGATATGATTATCGTTAACTCTGACGCAACGGACGAAAAAAATAAGCCCTAAGAAAGTTGGTATTGATGATAAAAGCCGTCATTTTCGATTTTGGGCGGGTCATTTCCGCCCAAAAACCGCAATCCCTGTTCCATCAATATGAACGGGATCTGGACCTGGCACCAGACACGATCAACCGGATCATGTTCGACAGCCCGTTCTGGATGGAGGCCATGCTCGGCCGTCGAACTGCCGGCGAATACTGGGCTGCAATCGGACCTGAGCTGCGATTGAAATCGCCGGCAGAAATCGATGCGTTTCGTCGTCGCTATCATGCTGATGAATCCATCAATAAAGCCGTCCTGGACATTATCCGGCAGTTGCATGGCCGATACAAACTGGCCGTTCTGTCCAACAACCCCCCGGGATTGGAGAAATGGCTGGCCGACTGGAAAATTCTGGAACTGTTCGATGACGTCTTCTGCTCCGGTGACGAAGGCCGGGTCAAGCCCGATCCGGCTGCGTATCAAACTACCCTGGATCGGTTGGCCGTCGAGCCCCGAGAAGCGGTGTTTATTGATGACACCCCCGGCCACGTCGAGGCGGCCCGTCGGCTCAATATCCACGGCATACTATTCACCAACGCAAGGGAGCTGGAGGAAGATCTCGGACGTTTGATAACCTTGGCTTAATTCCTTTTCACAGCATATGCGATTAGAATTAAATCAAAAATAAAAAAATATGCGCAGCATAAAGAAATTAAGACGCCGCCCTTTCAATCTATCAAGTTTTATCAAAAAAAAAGAGAATCTACAGCCCACCAAGTATTTTTTTTCACGGCGGATTAATTGCGGATTAATTTAGCCATTTGCACGGCAGACTCAAAGGGAAATCCATAAATCCGATTAAAGGGCCATAAATTCGATCTATTAATTTCAAAATAGCCCAGGCGTCGATAAAGGGCTTCGGCCCGTTGATTCGTGTTAATTACCTCGAGGGTTATTTTATAAATTTCATTTTCACGAGCACGATGTTCAAGTTGACCAAGCAGTTTCGTGCCAATGCCCAGCCCCCTCATTTCCGCTTCGACTGCGATCCCATCAATATACCATTCATCCGAGTCTGTCTCATGATGGAGAAGGCTCAGACTACCATATTTAGTCAACCCGCCGACTATTCCATATTCTTTGATAAAAGACTTCAGGGTTGGGTTCCAGAAGCTGCCCTCGTTAGTTTGCAAACCTAAAATGCCGACCAGTCGGTCATCGCAAAGCGCAATGATGCAGTGTTGCAAATCGATATTTTGAGTGAGGACCTGCATGGCGCTATCGACCCTGCCTAGGATCGGCATCAGCTTCTCCTCCAAAGCACTTAAATACAATCGAACTGCCGGTAATTTGAATTCAGGTGGTAAATGCTCGCAGTATTTGACTTGCATGCGATTTAAGGTCCCGGATAAGGTACTTGTCAACTGTATTACAATTTTGACAGCAGATGCAGGATGGTTAGATTTCTGTAAAATACCTGAAAGGAAAATGCAAGATGGAACGGGCCTCGGAACCAACCGTATCTTTTTCCCTCACTGTTAGGGATGCCGCGAAAGCCCTGAAGTTTTACACGGATGCCTTTGGAGCGCAGGAGTTATTCCGTCTACCCGCACCCGATGGCAGTATCGTCCACGCCGAATTTATGATCGGCAATTCCCGTATTTTTATTTCAGGCGAAGCCCCTGAATGGCACGCCTTTGCGATACCGGAGGGCCAGCTGGCATCCTGTTTGTTTTCGATCACAACCGGAGATTGCGACAGCGCCCACAAACGCGCTGTTGAAGCCGGGGCCAAATCACTGGGCGAACCACAAAACTTTTTTTGGGGGACACGATCATCCATTGTAACAGATCCTTTTGGATATCGATGGTCGTTAAACCAGAAAATTGAAGACTTGACTCCGCAGGAAATAGAACGCAGGGCAAAAGCTGATTTCGCTTGAAAAGGGTTATTCGACTTTTTCTCTTACCATACTGTTTCAGATGGGACTTAATTCTACCGTCTAACGATGAGGAGAAACGATGAAAGCATTTCGTTTAGCAGGTTCGCTGGCGTTCGTAATCGGTCTATTTTGTGCCGTATTTGTCGGGATACCGTGGTACGTAGTCGTTGCCGACGACCCGGCTGTACCCTGGTGGCTGAAAATTTCGATTTTCAGCCTTTTGGGCGGCATTCTCACCGTTCTGCTGACGGTCGTCCTCGAACAAAGAATATCTCCAACCTTAGCATCGACGACGACGACGGCCACAGAGCCCGAAAGTTCGCTACTGCTGTTGAATTCAGCAAATCTGCCGGATCGTGAAATCACCAAAATTTTAGGACTGGTACAGGGACACACGGTATTTGCCATCTGGCTTGGCAAAGATCTGTCGGCCTTGATCCGTTTGGTGGTTGGCGGGGAATTGACCGAGTACACGGACATGATGGGCAGGGCCCGAGAAATGGCAACCCGAAGGATGATGGCAAAAGCCGCTGAGATCGGGGCAGATGCCGTTATCAATACCCGCTACATGACGACCAGTGTTGTCGGGAGTGCGGCCGAATTGCTCGTTTACGGAACGGCGGTCAAGCTCAGTACCTGATTTTTGATTTTGCGCTTTTTGCGCCTTTCTGCAGCTATATTAATTTTGATGCCATTGGTTTTGGAGGGGTGTATGCCTGCATATTTGATCGGTCAAATCACCATAAAAAATCAGAAAAAATGGAATACCTATGTTGAAGGCGTCGGCAGATCAATAATTCCGTTCAACGCCGAAATCATTTTTCGCGGCAGGCGAGCGAAAGTCCTGGCCGGCGACCATTCTCATGAACATACTGTTGTCATCAAGTTCGCCGATCAGGCCACACTGCAGGATTGGTTTGATTCACCAGCGTACCAGGAATTAATTCCCATCCGAGACGAAGCCGCCGATGTGGTGATTGTCAGCTATAACGCCTGAAAATGCTTCTTGTTTCGCCATTTATTATGCGATATTTACTCCTCTTGCGCATTTCGCGATGTTTGCGACCAGGATAACATTTGATAGAGATATTCTTCGACAATTAATATGGCCAAAATCAGCGGAAAACCCAACGCCATTATTTTAACCGGTGATAAACTGGCAACCTCCGACGGCAAAACCGCTCACGGCCTGCTGCGGGGCTCCAACCGTTTCAACATCATCGCTGTGGTAGACACCGCCTG